>NZ_JAALEU010000019.1:0-40280 GCF_011800685.1 Pantoea sp. EKM10T | reverse complement strand
GAACCGCGCAGCGGCGCGAGGACCGCCAGCCCCTGAGCGGCACCAGACTGCGTTATCACCTGTCGCTTAACTGACTGGCATTACGACATCGGGTCGCCCTTCTTCTTTATACGTCGCGCACCCGCGCCGACATCACCAGCGCCACAATAGCCAGCCCGAATGCCAGCCAGTAAACCGCCTCATGTCCCAGTCGCTCACTGAGCGTGCCCTGAATAACACCAGCCAGAATCATGCCGGTCGAGATCGAGTTGGTGAACATGGTGGTCGCTGCACCAGGCCGTCCTGGCATCAGATCCTGAAACCACAGCATCCCTATGCCAGCAATAATCCCGACAAACACCGCGTTAAACAGCTGCAACACCATCAGCGACGTGCGGGAATTGAATAGCACCAGCCCCAGATAAAACAGTACGCCAGCCGCCACCGCGATCAGCATTAACCGGCGCTTGCCGATACGCCGCGCGTAATGTCCGGCCAGCAGCATCACCGGGATCTCCAGCCCCGCAGCCGTCCCCATTAACAGACCGGCCAGCTTCTCGGGCAGGCCCAGCGTGGTGCTGATATAGAGCGGCATATCGATGATATACATAGTGTTGCAGGTCCACATCGCGACTGAGGCCAGGAACAGTAAACGCACATCCCGATCGCGCCAGCCACTTAGCGGCAGCCCGCCGCTTTGCATCAGGGGCTGCGAACGTGGTACCGACGGCACGGTGAACCAGATCAGCAGGATACAGATCAGAAACAGCGCGGCGGCCACCATAAATAGCGTCACAAAGCCGTAGTTCAGCGCCAGCGCGAAGGAGAGCGGCGGCCCAATCACCCACGCCAGCGACAGCTGTGCACGCATCACTGAACTGAACATCACCGCTTCACGCGCCGACTGATCGGCATATTCCCGCGCCAGCGCAAACAGCTGAGGCATTGAGACGCTGGCCAGCGCCGACAGCAGCACGCCCAGCGTCAGCAAGGTCAGATAGTGGCGGGTAAAAGCAAACAGCAGCGCATTGACCAGCGCCATCAGGCAGCAAAAGAGAATGATATGACGACGATCGCCGACGCTGTCAGAACGCTTTGCCACCAGCATGCTCACCACGATACCGGCCACCGCATTGATGGTGAAAAACAGTCCGACCCAGAAGGGCCGCGCCTGCACCTCGCGCGTCAGAAACAGGCTGAGCGTCGGCGCCTGCAGTGCGCCCGCGATGCCCAGCATGAACGAGGCGACCATAAAAGCGAGGTAAACCGGATTGATGCGGCGCTGCCGCGTTAACAGCGATTTCATACCGAAATCCCTTACAGAACAAACAGAGGGGAAAAAGAAGGGTAGACGATACCGCGCAACATGAAAAAAGCCAGCAGAGATCATCTGCTGGCGGTGTAAATGCACCCTACTCAGAAAAGCACTCCGCTGAACAGCGAAGTCAGGGTCGAACGCCATTCAGTGCTGAATGCCTCCCGCTCTTCCCATAACGTAAAGTTTGCTCTTAAAATAGGGCAAGAAAAACAGAGCGCTTTTCACCGGGAGTTCCTCTTTTATGTCCTCATCACGTCTGAAGCAGCAGTTCATTCGCCTGTGGCAGAGCTGTCAGGGGCAAACGCAGGAGATTACCCTTAGCGAACTGGCTGACCTGCTGCACTGCTCGCGCCGCCATATGCGCAATCTGCTCAACCGGATGCAGGCCGCGGGCTGGCTAATCTGGCAGGCGGAAGCCGGACGCGGCAAGCGTTCACAGCTTACCTTCTGCTATACCGGACTGGCTTTGCAGCAGCAACGTGCCGAGGATTTGCTGGAGCAGGATCGCATCGATCAGCTGGTCCAGCTGGTGGGCGATAAAAATCAGGTACGGCAGATGATCGCCGCGCATCTGGGCCGCAGTTTCCGTCAGGGCAAGCATATCCTGCGGGTGCTCTACTATCGTCCGCTGCTCAATCTGCTGCCCGGTTCGCCGCTGCGGCGCTCCGAAACCCACATTGCGCGACAGATTTTCAACGGCCTGACGCGGATAAATGAGGAAAACGGGGAAATCGAGCCCGATATTGCGCACCACTGGCAGCAGACTTCCCCGCTTCACTGGCGCTTTTTTCTGCGTCCGGCGATTCGCTTTCATCACGGCAGAGAACTGGAAATGGAGGATGTGCTGGCCACGCTTGAGCGTCAGCGCCCTCATCCGCTCTTTTCCCATATCGAGCAGATCGACTCGCCCGCGCCCTGGACGCTGGATATCCGCTTAAGCCAGCCCGATGAAGGGTTGCCCTGGCTGCTGGGCAGCGTCAGTGCGATGATCCTGCCGCGCGAATGGCCGACGCTGCACGATTTTGCCCGCCAGCCGGTTGGCACCGGTCCTTACCGGGTGATCCGCAATCAGGAGAGTCAGCTGAAGATCGAAGCGTTTGATGACTATTTTGGTTTTCGCGCCCTGATTGATGATGTCTCTATCTGGGTACTGCCCGACATCAGCGATGAGCTGGTTTATGCCGGTGTCCGCCTGCAGGGCGATGGAGCCGATGAGATTCAGGAGGAGAGCCGTCTTGAAGAGGGCTGCTACTATCTGCTGTTCGACCAGCGTTCAGAGCAGGGACGCAACGAGGCGGTCCGGCGATGGGTCAGCTACCTGTTTAATCCTATCGCCCTGCTCAATCACGCCGGTGTCGGCTACCAGCGCTACTGGTTTCCGGCGTATGGCCTGCTGCCGCGCTGGCATCACCGGCGCGACCTGACGCCAGTGGAAAAACCGCCCGGCTTAACCCACCTTACGCTGACCTGGTACAGCCAGCACGTGGAGCATGAAGGCATCGCTAACGCGCTGCGTCCGCTACTGGCAGAACATGGCGTCACGCTGGAGACCCGCGAGATCAGCTACGAAAGCTGGTATCAGGGCGAAGCGGAAAGTGATATCTGGCTTGGCAGCGTGAACTTTACCCTGCCGCTGACTTACTCTCTGTTTGCGCAGCTTTATGAGATCCCGTTGCTGCATCACTGTCTGCCGATCGACTGGCACAGCGATGCGGCCCGCTGGCGCGAGAAAACGCTGCCGCTGGCCGAATGGAGTAAACAGTTAGTCGAAGAAGCGGGTCTGCATCCGCTGTTTCACCACTGGCTGCTGCTTGAAGGTCAGCGCAGCATGCGCGGCGTTCGGATGAATACGCTGGGCTGGTTTGATTTTAAATCCGCCTGGTTCGCGCCACCCGCGCTGTGAGGCTTTCGCCCCGGCGCTGAAATGACTAGAATGTGACGTTCTCAACGGGGTGCCGCCTGCCACCAGCAAGCAGCTGAGAGATACCCGTCGAACCTGATTCGGTTAATACCGACGTAGGGATTTGGGAGGCCTCTGTGCTCAGATCCTTTGCGACTCATCCCCTATTCTCCTGAAGGAGCGCAAAGTGTTAAACAAAGTTCTGCCGGTGCTGCTGTTACTCTCCGCCCCCGTTCTGGCGGCTAAGCCAGTTCTCACGGTCTACACCTACGACTCCTTCTCCGCTGACTGGGGCCCTGGCCCGGCGGTTAAAAAAGCCTTCGAGGCGCAGTGCAACTGCGAACTGAAATTCGTCACGCTGGAAGATGGCGTGTCGCTGCTGAACCGCGTGCGCATGGAAGGGAAAAACAGCAAAGCCGATCTGGTACTGGGGCTGGATAACAATCTGGTACAGGCGGCGCAGAAAACCGGTCTGTTTGCCGAAAGTCAGGTCGATGCCTCGAAATTAAAACTGCCCGGCGGCTGGCACAACACCACCTTCGTGCCGTTTGATTATGGCTACTTCGCGTTTGTCTATGACAAAACCCGGCTGAAGAATCCGCCAAAAAGCCTGAAAGAGCTGGTCGACAGTCCGGAGAAGTGGCGGGTGATCTACGAAGATCCCCGTACCAGCACCCCCGGCTTAGGCCTGCTGTTGTGGATGCAGAAAGTCTATGGCGATCAGGCACCGCAGGCGTGGCAAAAGCTGGCACAGAAAACCGTGACGGTGACCAAAGGCTGGAGTGAAGCCTATGGCCTGTTCCTCAAGGGCGAAGGCGATCTGGTGCTGAGCTACACCACCTCACCGGCTTACCACATCATCGAAGAGAAAAAAGAGAACTATGCCGCCGCGCCGTTTGCAGAGGGCCACTATCTGCAGGTTGAAGTTGCCGCGCAGTTAGCCAGCAGCAAGCAGCCGGCGCTGGCACAGCAGTTTATGAAGTTTATGGTGTCACCCGACTTCCAGCGCACGATTCCCACCGGTAACTGGATGTACCCGGTAATCGACACGCCGCTGCCTGCCGGTTTTAGCGCGCTCACTGTGCCCGCCACCGCTCTGCAGTTCTCGCCGGAAGAGGTTGCCAGCCAGCGTTCAGGCTGGATCAGCCAGTGGCAACGCGCCGTCAGCCGCTGATGCCGCGCTGGCTTATCCCCGGTTCGCTCGCCACGCTGCTGTTAATCAGCGTGGCGCTGCTGGCCTTCGGTGCACTCTGGAGCGCCGCGCCAGAGAATGACTGGCGCAGCGTGCTGCAGGATGATTACCTGCATCACGTTATCGCCTTCTCTTTTGGTCAGGCGCTGCTCTCCGCGCTGTTGTCGCTGCTGCCAGCGGTGCCGCTGGCGCGCGCGCTCTATCGACGCCGTTTCCCTGGCCGTCAGCTGCTGCTGCGTCTGTGCGCCATGACCCTGGTGCTGCCGGTGCTGGTGGCGGTATTTGGTCTGCTCACCGTCTATGGTCGTGTCGGCTGGCTGGCGCAGCTGTGCCAGCTGGCAGGGATTGATTACCACTTCTCTCCCTACGGTCTGTCGGGCATTTTGCTGGCGCACGTCTTCTTTAACCTGCCGCTGGCGACCCGCCTGATGCTGCAGGCGCTGGAGAGCATTCCGGCGGAACAGCGTCAGCTGGCGGCACAGCTCGACCTGCGCGGCTGGCACCATTTTCGTCTGCTGGAGTGGCCATGGCTGCGGCGTCAGCTGCTGCCGACCGGCGCGCTGATCTTCATGCTCTGTTTCGCCAGCTTTGCTACCGTGCTCTCACTGGGCGGCGGCCCGCAGGCGACGACCATCGAGCTGGCGATTTTCCAGGCGCTGAGTTATGACTACGATCCGGGACGCGCAGCACTGCTGGCGCTGATCCAGCTTGGCTGCTGCGTGACGCTGGTACTGCTCAGCCAGCGCTTCAGCAAAGCGATTCCCGCCGGAACCAGCCAGCTCAACGGCTGGCGCGATCCGCAGGATTCGCGCGCGGCGCAGCTGGTTGATGCGCTGCTGATCCTGCTGGCGCTGATCCTGCTGCTGCCCCCGCTGGCGGCGGTTATCATCGATGGTCTGCACGGCGGACTGCGCGGCGCGCTGGCGCAGCCTGCACTCTGGCAGGCGACGTTTACCTCACTGCGCATCGCCACCGGCGCCGGTCTGCTCTGTGTGGTGCTGACCATGATGCTGCTGTGGAGCAGCCGCGAGCTGCGCCTGCGTCAGCGCCCGGCGGCGGCAACCCTTATCGACACCAGCGGCATGCTGATTCTGGCGATGCCAGGCATCGTGCTCGCCACCGGCTTTTTCCTGTTGTTTAACGCCACCATTGGCCTGCCGGCGTCGGCGGACGGGCTGGTGATCTTCACCAATGCGCTGATCGCCATTCCCTATGCGCTGAAAGTGCTGGAGAACCCGATGCGTGACGTCGCGGAGCGTTACGGCAGACTCTGTGATTCGCTGGATATCCACGGCTGGAACCGGCTGCGGCTGATTGAACTGCGGGCGCTGAAACGTCCGCTGGCCCAGGCGCTGGCCTTTGCCTGCGTGCTGTCGATCGGTGATTTTGGCGTGGTGGCGCTGTTTGGTACTGCCGATTTCCGCACCCTGCCGTTCTACCTTTATCAACAGATCGGTGCCTATCGCGGTGCTGACGGTGCAGTGACCGCGCTGCTGCTGCTGCTGCTCTGTTTGCTGCTGTTCACCCTGATGGAAAAATTACCAGGCCGCCATGCTGACACTGAATAACCTCACGTACCTTTATCAGCATCTGCCGATGCGCTTTAGTCTCAACGCCACCCGCGGCGAGCGCATCGCGATCCTCGGCCCCAGCGGGGCCGGTAAAAGCACCCTGCTGAGCCTGATTGCCGGTTTCCTGCCGGTGAAACAGGGCACCCTGATGATTGACGGCCAGGAGCACACCCACAGCGTGCCGGCCAGACGGCCCGTGTCGATGCTGTTTCAGGAGAACAACCTGTTTCCGCACCTCAGCGTGCAGCAGAACATGGCGCTGGGATTGCACCCCGGACTGAAGCTGAGCGCCGGGCAGCGCCAGCAGCTTGCAGCGCTGGCCGATCAGGTGGGATTAGGCGATCTGCTGACGCGGCTGCCGGGCGAGCTGTCAGGCGGACAGCGACAGCGCGTGGCGCTG
Organism: Pantoea sp. EKM10T; assembly: GCF_011800685.1. Classification (NCBI taxonomy): domain Bacteria; kingdom Pseudomonadati; phylum Pseudomonadota; class Gammaproteobacteria; order Enterobacterales; family Erwiniaceae; genus Pantoea; species Pantoea sp. EKM10T. Next base: position 33,920 of record NZ_JAALEU010000019.1, on the reverse strand, counting down.
GCACGCTGTCTGCTGCGTGACCGTCCGGTGCTGCTGCTGGATGAGCCTTTTTCTGCGCTGGATCCCGCGCTGCGTGGAGAGATGCTGCAACTGGTGCGTTCGGTGTGTGAAGCGCGCAGCATCACGCTGCTGATGGTGTCGCACAGTCTGGAAGATGCCCAGCAGATTGCGCCGCGCAGCGTGGTGATTGTGGATGGCCGGGTTTACTGGGATGGCGAGACCCGACAGTTACTGTCGGGCGACACGCGGGAGGCCGACGTGCTCGGCATCCCGCGTCGTTAAGCGATTCAGGCGAAGAAAACCTGCCACAGCAGATGACGGAAAATGGGCATCATCGGATGGAACTGAATACCGACGAAAGCCGCGACGGCAATCACCAGCCCCAGCGGCCCTGCCCAGCGCAGGCGCTCAGGCGGCAGCCAGGCCGATGCCCAGTCGCGACTCTTGCCGCTGCGCCACCAGCGCCAGCATAACCAGACACCCAGCCAGATCAGCAGTGCTGCGCCGAGTAACAGCCATTTAAAGCTGCCGCCCTGCGCGGCTTTGGGCACATCGATCGCCACACCCGCCAGAATACCGGGCAGCAGATAGAGCGGCGGCCAGAGAATGCAGCCGATAATATTTGGCGGCAGGAATTTACGCACCGGCAGCTCCAGCATACCGGCCGCCAGCGGGATCAGCGGACGCGTGGGGCCAACAAAGCGTCCGACCAGAATCGTAAACATGCTGTGCTGATGCAGGGCGTGCTCGGTTTTATCCAGCAGGCCTTTATACTTTTGCAGATACTTCCAGCGGTGCAGCGGCCCCTGAAATTTCCAGCCGATGCCGTAGGAAACCCAGTCACCAATCAGGCAGCCCGCAAAGCCCGCCGCCCAAGCCGGGTAAAGGCCAAGTTCGCCACTGCCGACCAGCGCGCCCAGACTGGCCATCATCACCGTACCTGGCAGCAACAGCCCGACCAGCGCCAGCGACTCCAGAAACGTCACCAGCGCAACGGCAAACAGCGCCCACTCCAGGGACTGCGTAATCAGTTGTTGAATCCAGGCTTCCATAATCATCCTAAGTAAAAGCAGAAGGCTGGATTGTCCTGAGCCAGCCACACAGCGTCAAGGCAAGAATTGTAGGACAATGTTGACAAAAGCGGGTGGCGGGAACTGTATAAATATCCATGTTATACTGAAGCGGTTTTCTCATCCTGAAATGCTGAGTCCGGAGAACATCTGAATATGCCCCGTGCAGGTTTTCTGCTCACCCGCCACTGGCGCGACAGCCCGCATGGCACCGAAATTATCCTCTGGCTCGCGACCGATGCGGGCGCGCAGCGCGTGGTGCTGCCGGTGCAGGAGTCCGTCGCGTTTATTCCTGAGGAATTTCAGGCGCAGGTCAGCGAATTACTGAAAGATGAACGTCAGTTTCGGATTCAGTCGCTGGCGCTGAAAGATTTTCGGCGTCGCCCGGTTTTCGGCCTCTACTGCCAGCAGAACCGCCAGCTACAGCGCATTGAAAAACGGCTGCGCGAAGAGGGTATTCCGGTCTATGAAGCCGATATCCGTCCGCCGGAGCGCTACCTGATGGAGCGTTTTATTACCGCGCCGGTCTGGTTTGACGGCGAGCAGCGCGGTGACAGCGTGGTCAATGCGCGGCTCAAACCCCATCCCGACTATCGCCCGCCGCTGAAATGGGTCTCGCTGGACATTGAAACCACACAGCATGGCGAGCTTTACTGCATCGGGCTGGAGGGATGCGGTCAGCGCCAGGTCTTTATGCTCGGCCCGGCCAACGGTGATGCCAGCACGCTGGATTTCGAGCTGATCTATCTCGACAGCCGGCCGCAGTTACTTGAAGCCCTGAACCAGTGGTTTGCAGAGCATGATCCGGATGTCTTAATTGGCTGGAACGTCGTGCAGTTTGACCTGCGGGTATTGCAAAAGCATGCCGATCGTTACGGCATTCCGCTGCGACTGGGACGCCAGCAGGCCGCGCTGGAGTGGCGTGAACATGGCTTCAAACCCGGCGTATTTTTCGCTCAGGCCAGTGGCCGGTTGATTATCGATGGCATTGACGCGCTGAAATCAGCGTTCTGGGATTTTCCCTCATTCAGCCTCGAGTCCGTGTCGCAGCAACTGCTGGGAGAAGGGAAAGCGATTGATAATCCCTGGCAGCGTATGGAGGAGATCAACTGGCGTTTTGCCAACGATAAACCGGCGCTGGCGCGCTACAACCTGAAAGACTGCGAGCTGGTGACGCGCATTTTTCACAAAACGGCGATTATGCCGTTTCTGCTGGAACGCGCGGCGGTCAATGGACTGGCGGTGGATCGCCACGGCGGTTCGGTAGCGGCCTTTGGTCATCTCTATATTCCGCGGATGCATCGCGCCGGGTTTGTCGCCCCGAACATGGGTGATGTAGCCCCGGAAGCCAGTCCTGGCGGTTATGTGATGGATTCGCGCCCCGGCCTGTATGACTCAGTGCTGGTGCTGGATTACAAAAGCCTCTACCCGTCGATTATCCGCACCTTCCTGATTGACCCGGTGGGTCTGGTGGAAGGGCTGGCCCATCCTGATGATGCCGATTCGATTGAAGGTTTCCGTGAAGCGCGTTTTTCGCGGCATACCCACTGCCTGCCTGCGATAGTTGAACAGATCTGGCTGGGTCGCGAAGCGGCGAAAAAGCAGAATAATCAGCCGCTGTCCCAGGCGCTGAAAATCATCATGAACGCCTTTTACGGCGTGCTGGGCACCAGCGCCTGCCGCTTCTTTGATCCGCGACTCGCCTCTTCTATTACGCTGCGCGGTCACGCCATCATGCAGCAGACCCGAACGCTGATTGAGGCGGAAGGCTACGACGTCATCTATGGCGACACCGACTCCACCTTTGTCTGGCTGAAGTCGGCGCACAGTGAAGAAGATGCCGCCGCGATTGGTCAGCAGCTGGTGCAGAAAGTGAACGCCTGGTGGCGCGACCATCTGCAGCAGACGCAGGGGCTGACCAGCACACTGGAACTGGAGTATGAAAATCACTTCTGCCGTTTTCTGATGCCCACCATTCGCGGCGCGGAACAGGGCAGCAAGAAACGTTACGCCGGACTGATTCGTGACGCCGCCGGTGAGCGCATGGTCTTTAAGGGGCTGGAGTCGGTGCGAACAGACTGGACGCCGCTGGCAAAAGCGTTCCAGCAGCAGCTCTATCACCGTATCTTCCACCGTCAGCCGTGGCAGGATTATATCCGTACAACCGTGGCGCAGCTGCTGGCGGGTGAACTCGACGATCAGCTGATCTACAAAAAGCGGCTGCGGCGTCCGCTGAAAGAATATGAACGAAACGTGCCCCCGCACGTGCGCGCCGCCAGGCTGGCCGATGAGCACAATCGTAAATTAAACCGGCCCTTGCAGTACCAGAATGGTGGCCGGATCCGTTATGTCATCGCCACCGCAGGCCCCGAGCCACTGGAGGCGCGCAGCACGCCGCTGGACTATGACCACTACGTGACGAGGCAACTTCAGCCGGTCGCAGAGGGGATTCTGCCTTTTGTCGAAGGGGACTTTGCTACACTTATTACCGGACAGCTGGGGCTTTTTTGACAGGTGACGAACGTCCTGCCATCCAGTACCATAGCGCCCTTCCTGAAACTCACCGCTCTTAAGTACGCTCCAGGCCTTGTTGTCTGGCGGTAACGCTATTGCCTGAGCTTTGGGAACACCTCTAAAAACGTTAAAATTCGAGCAAAAAATATATGGTTTTTACATTAGGTCAGCGCTGGATTAGTGATACGGAAAGTGAACTGGGACTGGGCACCGTGGTGGCGATCGATACCCGCATGATCACCCTGCTGTTTCCGGCCACGGGGGAAAACCGCCTCTACGCCCGCAACGATTCGCCAGTTACCCGCGTCATCTTTAATCCGGGTGATACCATCACCAGCCACGAAGGCTGGCAGATGCGCGTCGATGAAGTACGCAACGAAAATGACCTGATGACCTATATCGGTACCCGTCTGGATACCGAAGAGAGCGAAGTGATGCTGCGCGAAGTCATGCTCGACAGCAAGCTGGTGTTCAGTAAGCCGCAGGATCGCCTGTTTGCCGGCCAGCTCGACCGGATGGATCGTTTTGCCCTGCGCTTCCGCGCCCGTAAATACCAGAGTGAGCAATATCGCCTGCCAATCAGCGGCTTACGCGGCATGCGCACCAACCTGATCCCTCACCAGCTGCATATCGCCCACGATGTCGGCCGCCGCCATGCGCCGCGCGTCCTGCTGGCCGATGAAGTTGGCCTGGGTAAAACTATTGAAGCCGGGATGATCATCCAGCAACAGCTGCTGGCTGGCCGCGCCGATCGCGTCCTGATCGTGGTGCCTGAAACTTTACAGCACCAGTGGCTGGTCGAGATGCTGCGCCGCTTTAACCTGCGCTTTGCGCTGTTTGATGACGACCGCTATACCGAAGCGCAGCACGACAGCGATAACCCGTTTGAAACAGAGCAGCTGATTATCTGCTCACTGGACTTCGTGCGCCGTAACAAGCAGCGTCTTGAGATGCTGGCCGATGCCGAATGGGATCTGCTGGTGGTCGATGAAGCGCACCATCTGGCCTGGTCAGAAGGCGAGCCCAGCCGTGAATATCAGGTTATCGAACAGCTGGCTGAGAAAACCGCCGGGGTTCTGCTGCTGACCGCAACGCCTGAGCAGCTGGGCATGGAGAGTCACTTCGCCCGTCTGCGCCTGCTCGACCCTAATCGTTTCCATGACTTTGCCGCCTTTGTTGAAGAGCAGCAGCATTTCCGTCCGATTGCCGATGCCGTCACGGCTCTGCTGGCCGATAAAGCGATCTCCCAGGAGGAGATGAACCGGATCAACGATCTGGTCGGCGAGCAGGATATTGAGCCACTGCTGCAGGTCGCCAACAGCGACCGTGACGGCAAGCTGGAGGCGCGTCAGGAGCTGATCTCCATGCTGATGGACCGCCACGGCACCAGCCGCGTGCTGTTCCGTAACACCCGTAACGGGGTTAAAGGCTTCCCGAAACGCGAACTGCACCAGATCCGCCTGCCGCTGCCTGCGCAGTATCAGACGGCGATTAAAGTCTCCGGCATTATGGGCGCGCGCAAAAGTGCAGAAGAGCGGGCGCGTGACCTGCTCTATCCGGAGCAGATTTATCAGGAATTTGAAGGCGACAGCGGCACCTGGTGGAACTTCGATCCGCGCGTGGAATGGCTGATGGGCTATCTCACCACCAACCGCAAAGAGAAAGTGCTGGTGATCTGCGCCAAAGCGGCCACCGCGCTGCAGCTGGAGCAGGTACTGCGTGAACGCGAAGGTATCCGCGCAGCGGTGTTCCACGAAGGTCTGTCGATCATTGAACGTGACCGTGCTGCCGCCTGGTTCGCCTCAGAAGAGAATGGCGCGCAGGTGCTGTTGTGCTCCGAGATCGGTTCTGAAGGCCGTAACTTCCAGTTTGCCAGCCGTCTGGTGATGTTCGACCTGCCGTTTAACCCGGACCTGCTGGAGCAGCGTATCGGTCGTCTGGATCGTATTGGCCAGGCGCACGACATCCAGATTCTGGTGCCGTGGCTGGAGCAGACCGCACAGGCGGTGCTGCTGCGCTGGTATCACGAAGGGCTGGACGCGTTTGAACATACCTGCCCGACCGGCCGGACAATCTATGACAGCGTCCATTCGCAACTGATCGGCTATCTGGCCGCGCCGGAAAACAGCGAAGGTTTTGATGCGTTTATCACCGACTGCCGTAAACAGCATGACGCGCTGAAACTGCAGCTGGAACAGGGTCGCGATCGCCTGCTGGAGCTGAACTCCAACGGCGGCGAATCGGCTCAGCTACTGGCCAATGCCATCAGCGAGCAGGATAACGACACCGGTCTGGTGAACTTCGCGCTTAACCTGTTTGATATCGTTGGTATCAATCAGGAAGATCGCAGCGATAACCTGATTGTGCTGACCCCTTCCGACCACATGCTGGTGCCCGATTTCCCTGGCCTGCCGGAAGATGGCTGCACCATCACCTTCAACCGCGATCAGGCGCTGTCGCGCGAAGATACCCAGTTCATTACCTGGGAACATCCGCTGATCCGCAACGGTCTGGATCTGATTCTGTCGGGCGATACCGGCAGCAGCGCACTGTCACTGCTGAAGAACAAGGCGCTGCCGGTGGGGACGCTGCTGGTCGAGCTGATCTATGTGGTTGAAGCGCAGGCACCGAAGCATCTGCAACTGACCCGGTTCCTGCCGCCAACGCCAATCCGTCTGCTGATGGATACCAAAGGCACTAACCTGGCGGACAAAGTAGAGTTCGAAAGCTTTAACCGTCAGCTGAATGCGGTTAACCGTCATACCGCCAGTAAACTGGTGAATGCGGTGCAGCAGGATGTGCATGCGATTCTGACCCAGGGCGAAGAGAGCGTGGTCAGCGAAGCGCGTGCGGTGATTGATGCAGCGCGTGCCGAAGCGAACGAGAAGCTGGGCGCAGAACTCTCCCGTCTCAACGCGCTGAAAGCGGTCAACCCGAACATCCGTGACGATGAAGTCGAGGCGCTGGAAAGCAACCGTGAACAGGTGCTGGAAAGTCTCGATCAGGCCAACTGGCGTCTCGACGCGCTGCGCCTGATTGTGGTGACACACCAGTAAGCTCAGGGGCCGCATGGCCCCTTATTTTTGGAAAGCCCCATGGAACCTTACAATCCACCGCGTGAACCCTGGCTGCACATCCTTTATCAGGATGCGCACATCATGGTGGTGAACAAACCCAGCGGTCTGCTCTCGGTACCCGGTCGGCTGGACGAACATAAAGATAGCGTGATGACGCGGGTTCAGCGTGATTTCCCGCAGGCTGAATCTGTCCACCGACTGGATATGGCGACCAGCGGCGTAATGGTCGTGGCGCTGACTAAGGCTGCTGAGCGCGAGCTGAAACGACAGTTCCGTGAGCGGGAGCCTTCCAAGACTTACGTGGCCTGCATCTGGGGTCATCCGGCGAAGGAAGAGGGATTGGTTGACCTGCCGCTGATTTGCGACTGGCCAAATCGTCCGAAGCAGATGGTCTGCTTCGAGACCGGCAAAGCCGCGCAGACGGAATATCAGGTGCTGGAATATCGTGCGGATAACAGTGCGCGTGTTTCGCTGAAACCGATTACCGGCCGCTCACACCAGCTGCGGGTGCATATGCTGGCGCTGGGCCATCCGATTCTGGGGGATAACTTCTATGCGCATCCGGAGGCCAAAGCGATGGCGCCCCGTTTACTGCTGCATGCGGAGTCACTGACCATTACCCATCCGGCATTTGGTAATGCCATGACGTTTCGTCAGCCCGCCGATTTTTAAGGTTTACTGCTCGCCTGTCGCCGTGGCCTCTTCTGTTGCAGAAGAGGCCACGGAACAGGGTATTTACTTAAAGCCTTTCTCTTTGCGAATCAGATCGTACGCCGCCTGAATTTCCTGCGCTTTCTGCTTCGCCATCTCCATCATCTCTGGTGGTAACCCTTTCGCTACCAGCTTGTCAGGATGATGTTCGCTCATGAGTTTGCGGTAGGCGCGTTTGATGGTGGTGGCGTCATCGCTACTCTTCACACCCAGCACGCTACAGGCATCTTCCAGCGTTGGCCCGCGTTGCGCCTGCTGAAAACCGCCTGAACTGCGCTGACCACCGCCAAACTGCTGGCCACCTTCCATCATGCGCAGGAACTGATCGAACTGACCGCGCGAAATGCCCAACTCTTCGGCAATCACATAGAGCACCTGTCGCTCATTGGGATGCAGTGAACCGTCGGCAAAGGCGGCCTGAATCTGGATCTCCAGGAACATCCGAATCAGATCAAACCGGCCAAAACAGGCGCTGCGCAGTTCACGCAGTTTGCTGCGTAACGGATAATCCGCCTGCTTGCCTTCGCGGAACGCGCGCTGGGCAGCCGTGCGAGAGTCACCGTGCAGCTGCATCCGCTCCATTAACAGCGAAGCAATCTGAATATCCGCTTCCGTGACGCGCCCTTTTGACTTGGTCAGATGGCCCATCACCTGAAAGGTGGTGCTGAAAAACAGCGTCTGTCGGGTCTGATTATTTGAGAAGTAAGCCTTGCCTTGCGCGCCGCGTACTTTGTCAATCATATGGCCAATGATCAAACCGATCACAATACCCCAAAAGCCTGCGCCGGAAAGTAATCCCACCGCCAGACCCACAACTTTTCCCCAGTAGCGCATAAACTCCTCAATTCGCCATGCTTGCGGCTGAAAATTGCATTATCATACCTGTCATTTATCTCAGCGCCTAACGGCAACGCTGACTGACCAGGATTAACACTGGCGCAACGCCGGGCAGTAAGTTAGTCTCTGACCCGATTGTCGGCATGATGCCAGTTTTCATGGAATTCTCGATACCGCGTATGAAAAAACATATACCTACCCTGCTGGCCACACTGATCGGCGCAGCCATTAGCCAGCAAGCCTTTGCCGACGATTTGATGTCGCAGTGTATGTTAGGCGTGCCGAGTTATAACCGCCCGCTGGTGAATGGCGATACGAATCAGATGCCCGTCACCATTCACTCCGACGCCGCCAAAGGGAACTATCCCAATGATGCGGTATTCACCGGTAATGTGAATATTGAGCAGGGCAACAGCCGTATGCAGGCGGATGAAGTCCAGCTTCATCAGCGTCAGCAGGAAGGCCAGACCGCGCCCGTACGTACCGTCGATGCGCTGGGTAATGTGCACTACGATGACAATCAGGTCATCCTGAAAGGTCCGAAAGCCTGGTCAAACCTCAACAGCAAAGATACCAACGTCTGGAATGGTCAGTACCAGATGGTAGATCGTCAGGGACGCGGCGTCGCAGATCAGATGAAGCTGCGCGGCGATAACCGCTACACCATTCTGGAAAACGGTACCTTTACCTCCTGTCTGCCCGGCTCCAACAGCTGGAGCGTGGTGGGTTCAGAGGTCATCCAGGATCGCGAAGAGGAAGTGGCGGAGATTTGGAACGCCCGCTTTAAGATCGGATCCGTTCCGGTGTTCTACAGCCCCTATCTGCAGTTACCGATTGGCGATCGTCGCCGCTCCGGTTTCCTGATCCCGAATGCAAAATATGGCAGCAACAACGGCTTTGAGTTCACACTGCCCTATTACTGGAACATCGCGCCGCAGGCCGATGCGACCATCACGCCGCACTACATGAGTAAGCGCGGCATGCAGTTTGAAAACGAATTCCGTTATCTGACCACGCTGGGTGCAGGTCTGGTTGAATTCGACTACCTCGGCTCGGACAAACAGTACGATAACGACAAAGCGGTGCGTGGCATCGCCGAAAATGACAGCTCCGATCGCTGGCTGTTCTACTGGCGTCATGCCGGTGTCTATGACCAGAACTGGCGTTTCAACGCGGACTACACCAAGGTCAGCGATAAGTACTACTTCAACGATCTCGACTCGAAGTACTACAGCTCGACCGACAACTACGCCACGCAGAAATTCAGCATCGGCTATGCGGACACCAACTGGGACGCCACGCTCTCCACCAAAGATTTCCAGGTGTTCGGCGATACCACCAGCAATAACGTCTACCGCGCCATGCCGCAGCTGGACGTCAATCTCTATCAGAACGATATCGGCCCGTTTGATGGCCGGGTTTATGCCCAGGCGGTGAAGTTCACCAACGTCAGCAGCCGCTATCCCGAAGCGACCCGTTTACATGTTGAGCCAACGCTGAACCTGCCGCTGTCAAACGGCTGGGCCAGCCTGGATACCGAAGCGAAGTTCCTGGCGACCCACTATCAACAGACTGACGTTGATTTCTATAACAACGCTGCCAATGGTCTCAGGGGTGATAAGAGCGGCGAACTGGATGAGTCTGTCAACCGCACCCTGCCGCAATTTAAAGTTGATGGTCGTCTGGTGTTTGACCGCGATATGAACTCGGCGGTGGGTTATACCCAGACGCTGGAACCGCGCGTGCAGTACCTTTATATCCCGTATCGTAATCAGAGCAATATCTATCCGTACGACTCAACGTTGCTGCAAACCGACTACACCGGTCTGTTCCGCGATCGTACTTATAGCGGCCTGGATCGCATCGCTTCCGCCAATGAAGTGGCTACCGGCGTCACCTCGCGTATTTATGATAACGATCTGGTTGAACGTTTTAACGTTTCTGTAGGTCAAATCTACTCGTTTACCCCTTCTCGTACTGGTGTGAATCAAACCAGTAAAGAAGATGATACCGGCAGCCTGATCTGGGCTGGCGATACATACTGGAAAATCAGCGATCGCTGGGGCGTCCGTGGTGGGCTGCAATATGACACCAAACTCGACAACGTCTCCCAGGGCAATACCGTACTGGAATACCGTCGTGATGCCGACCGCATGGTGCAGCTGAGCTACCGTTACAGCAGCCCGGAGTATGTTGCGACCGCGCTGAACGATAGCAGCCTGGTCACAAATCCTATCTACAAAAATGGGATTTCACAGGTAGGTACTACGGCCAGCTGGCCGATTGCCGACGCATGGTCTGTGGTAGGCGCTTACTACTACGATACCCGCAACACGCGTCCGGCTTCACAACTGGTTGGCCTGCAATACAGCTCATGCTGTTACGCTATCCGGGTCGGTTACGAACGCAAAATTAACGGTTGGGAAAACAACGACAGTAAGTACGACAACCAAATCTCATTCAACATTGAGCTGCGTGGTCTGAGTCCGAACTATGGCTTAGGCACCAACGATATGCTGCGTCAGGGCATTATCCCTTACCAGCCTGCTTTCTGATGTTGTGATGTTTGACAGGCAATCCCGCAGTGCGGAACCAACAATGGATAAAGTATGAAGAACTGGAGAATGCTGATTCTTGGTGTGGCAATCAGTGCCAACACCGCGTTCGCAGCACCACAAGTCGTTGATAAAGTTGCAGCCGTGGTCAATAACGGCGTGGTTCTTGAGAGTGACGTGGATGGCATGATGAGCACCGTTAAATCTCAGGCCCAGCAGGCTGGTCAGCAGTTGCCGGATGATAAAACGTTGCGCCATCAGATTCTGGAACGTCAGATCATGGACAACATCATTCTGCAGATGGGTGATAAAGCGGGAATTCAGATCAGCGACGAGCAGCTGGACCAGGCTATTCAGAACATCGCTGCGCAGAACAAGATGAGCCTTGATCAGCTGCGTAGCCGTCTGGCTTATGACGGCATGAACTACAGCGTGTATCGTTCTCAGATCCGCAAAGAGATGACTATCGCCGAAGTGCGCAACAACGAAGTGCGTCGTCGTGTCACGATTCTGCCGCAGGAAGTGGATACGCTTGCTACCCAGATCGGCTCTCAGAACAGCCAGGGTACTGAACTGAACGTCAGTCATATTCTGCTGCCGCTGCCGGAAAACCCGACGCAACAGCAGGTTGATGAGCAGGAAACGCTGGCGAAACAGCTGGTTGGCGAACTGAAAAATGGCGCTGACTTTGGCAAGATGGCCGTGACCTACTCTGCCGACTCCCAGGCGCTGAAAGGCGGCAACATGGGCTGGGGTAAAATCGAAGAGTTACCGACCCTGTTTGCTCAGGCACTCTCAAGCGCCAAAAAAGGCGATATCGTCGGGCCGGTGCGCTCTGGTGTGGGCTTCCACATCCTGAAAGTGAACGACCTGCGTGGCGAGAGCAAAAATGTCTCGGTCACCGAAGTCCATTCGCGTCACATTCTGCTGAAGCCATCGCCGATCCTGACAGACGATCAGGCACGCGCACAGCTGGAGCAGATTGCTAACGATATCCGCAGTGGCAAAACCACCTTTGCGGCGGCGGCTAAACAGTACTCTGACGATCCGGGTTCGGCGAACCAGGGCGGCGACCTCGGCTGGACCTCTCCGGAAGTCTTTGACCCGGCGTTCCGTGACGCGCTGCTGCGCCTGCAGAAAGGCCAGACCAGCCAGCCGGTTCACTCCTCTTTCGGCTGGCATCTGATTCAGTTGCTGGATACCCGTCAGGTGGATAAAACCGATGCGGCCCAGAAAGAGCGTGCTTACCGTATGCTGTTTAACCGTAAGTTCGCGGAAGAAGCGCAGACCTGGATGCAGGAACAACGTGCCAGTGCCTACGTGAAGATTCTGGATGGCAATGCGCAGTAATGCCCGTGTGGTGATCACGACCGGCGAACCTGCCGGGATTGGTCCCGATCTTACCGTTCAGCTGGCCCAGCAGTCGTGGCCGGTTGAACTGGTGGTCTGCGCCTCGCCTGCCCTGTTGCAGCAGCGTGCGGCGCAACTCGGTCTGCCGCTGACCCTGCGGCCCTACCAGCCTGATGTGGCAGCCGAGCCACAGCAGGCGGGTACACTGACTATCCTGCCAATTGAAACGGCAGCGCCGGTCACACCCGGCGAGCTCTGCGTCGCCAACAGCGACTATGTGCTGGCCACGCTGACGCGCGCCTGCGACGGTTGTCTTGACGGTGAATTCGCTGCCCTGATTACCGGCCCGGTGCATAAAGGCGTGATTAACGATGCCGGCATCGCCTTTACCGGTCATACCGAATTCTTCGCCGATCGTGCAGGCGGCCATCGGGTGGTCATGATGCTGGCGACAGAAGAGCTACGAGTCGCACTGGCCACCACCCATCTGCCGCTGAAAGATGTGCCCGCTGCGGTAACCCGTGAATGTCTGCATGAAGTGATTACGATTCTGCATCGTGATCTGCAGCAGAAGTTTGCGATTGCCGAGCCGCATATTTACGTCTGTGGTCTTAACCCTCATGCCGGCGAAAGTGGTCACATGGGTCGGGAAGAGATCGAGACCATCACGCCGGCACTCAATGAACTGCGTAAGCAGGGCATTAATCTGACCGGCCCGCTGCCTGCGGATACCCTTTTCCAGCCCAAATATCTGCAATACGCCGATGCGGTGCTGGCGATGTATCACGACCAGGGCCTGCCGGTACTCAAATTTCAGGGGTTTGGCCGGGCGGTAAATATCACCCTGGGCCTGCCCTTTATCCGGACTTCAGTTGACCACGGCACCGCGCTTGAACTCGCTGGCCTGGGTCAGGCTGAGCCGGGCAGCTTCATCACGGCGCTTAACCTCGCCATCACTATGATCAAGAGCAGTAATGAATAATCGCGTCCATCAGGGGCACTACGCCCGTAAACGTTTCGGGCAGAACTTCCTGAACGATCAGTACATTATCGACAGCATTGTCTCTGCCATCCATCCTCAGCGCGACGAAGCGCTGGTGGAGATCGGCCCAGGCCTGGGTGCCTTAACCGAGCCAGTAGGCGAACGCCTCGATAAATTAACGGTGATAGAGCTGGACCGCGATCTCGCTGCGCGTCTGGAAACGCATCCGTTCCTTGGCCCGAAACTGACTATCTTCCAGCAGGATGCCATGACATTCGACTTCGCCGCGCTGGCGCAGGAGAGAGGCCAGCCGCTGCGGGTATTCGGTAACCTGCCGTACAATATTTCGACCCCGCTGATGTTCCACCTTTTCAGCTATACTGGTTCGATCAAAGATATGCACTTCATGCTGCAGAAAGAGGTGGTTAATCGTCTGGTTGCCGGTCCGGGTAACAAGACCTACGGTCGTCTGACGGTGATGGCGCAGTACTACTGCCAGATCATTCCGGTGCTGGAAGTGCCTCCGCACTCTTTCACGCCACCACCGAAAGTGGACTCTGCCGTGGTGCGTCTGGTGCCGTATGCCGAGCCGCCGTATCCGGTCAGCGATGTGCGTATCCTGAGCCGTATTACCACTGAAGCGTTCGGCCAGCGTCGTAAAACGCTGCGCAACAGCCTGAGCCAAATGGTGGCCGCCGGTGCGCTGGAAGAGTTATCCATAGATCCAACCCTGCGTGCCGAGAACGTCTCGGTGGCGCAATATTGTCAGCTGGCGAACTGGCTGGCGAATCATCAGGGAAAATCGCAGGAGTAAGTCATGAGTGAAACGGCCCGCGTCTCCGTCCATGTGCAAAGCCAGTACGTCGCCTCACAATCCTCACCGGATGATGATCGCTACGTCTTCGCCTATACCATTACGATACGCAATCTGGGCCGTTCCTCAGTGCAACTGCTGGGACGCTACTGGTTGATTACCAACGGTAACGGCCGCGAAACGGAAGTTCAGGGTGAAGGCGTGGTCGGTGAACAGCCGCTTATCGCGCCAGGCAATGAATTTCAGTACACCAGCGGTGCCGTGATCGAAACACCGATGGGCACCATGCAGGGGCACTATGTGATGGTCGACGAACAGGGCGACACCTTTCACGTAGAGATCCCGGTGTTCCGCCTCGCCATTCAGACCCACATTCATTGATTCACACGCTTTTTGCCCGTTAAGTCGGGCACCTTCCTGATGGATAAAACGTTATGAGCACATACCTGATTGGCGACGTTCACGGTTGCTACGATGAATTACGTGCATTGCTGCAACAGGTCGACTTCAATCCTGAGCAGGATACCCTTTGGCTGACCGGCGACTTAGTGGCGCGCGGTCCTGGCTCACTGGAAGTATTACGCTACGTAAAATCGCTGGGCGATGCGGTGCGTCTGGTGCTGGGCAATCACGATTTGCATCTGCTGGCGGTCTACGCCGGCATCAGCCGTAACAAGCCTAAAGATCGCCTGACCCCGTTGCTGGAAGCGGATGATGCGGATGAGCTGATCAACTGGCTGCGTCGTCAGCCGCTGTTACAGGTTGATGAAGAGAAAAAGCTAGTGATGGGACACGCCGGTATCACGCCGCAATGGGATATTGAGACCGCGAAAAAGTGCGCGCGTGAAGTCGAAGCGGTTCTCGCCAGCGACAGTTATCCGCTGTTCCTGGATGCCATGTATGGCGACATGCCGAACAACTGGAGTGAAGATCTGACCGGCCTGGCGCGTCTGCGCTTCAGCACCAACGCTCTCACCCGCATGCGCTACTGCTTCCCTAACGGCCAGCTGGACATGATCTGCAAAGATGCCCCGGAATCGGCGCTTCCGCCGCTGAAACCCTGGTTTAACATTGAGGGGCCGGTCGCACGTGACTACACCATCGTCTTTGGTCACTGGGCCTCGCTGGAAGGCAAAGGCACGCCAGAGGGCATTATCGGGCTGGATACCGGCTGCTGCTGGGGCGGAACGCTGACCCTGTTGCACTGGGAGACGCAGCGCTATGTGGTGCAGCCCTCTAATCGCGAAAAAGCACTGGCCTCCAGCGACAGTCTGGCACCGCCCACGCTATAACGGCGATGCTGGCCATCAGGCCAGCATCCTGTTTTATGCGCCGATAATGCCGCCATCTTCACGGGTGATCATAATCACCGACGACCGCGGACGCGGACTGTTGTCTGGGAAGTGCGAGTCACCCTCTTCGCCGGGATGCTGCACATTCACGAACAGCGTTTTGTAATCGGGCGTGAAGGTAATACCGGTCAGCTCGCACGATTTTGGACCGACCATAAACCGGCGGATCTCGCCACTATCAGGATCACCCACCAGCATCTGATTATTCCCCTGCCCCTGATAATCCTCTTTGTTGCTGTACTTGCCATCGGTCAGGATCCATAACCGCCCCTGCGCATCAAACCCCAGCCCATCCGGACTGTTAAAGGTATTCTCAGCGGTGATGTTCGGTGTGCCACGATAGATCCCCTCAGGATGCGCTATCGGGTTGCCACACAGCGCATAGATATCCCACTCAAACGTCTGCGCGGTTGCATCGCCCTTCTCATCCCAGCGGATAATCTGACCGTAGATATTTTTTGGCCGCGGATTCGCTGCATTGACCGGCATGCCTTCATTTCCGCGCTTGTTGTTGTTGGTCAGAGTGCAGTAGGCACGGCCGTCATGCGGGTTAACCGCAATCCACTCCGGCCGGTCCATTCGCGTTGCGTTGACCACATCTGCCGCGGCACGCGCATTGATCAAAACATCTGCCTGGCTATTGAATCCCTTTTCAGCGGTGAGTCCATTTTCGCCCCACGTCAGCGCCAGCCAGCGCCCGGTGCCTTTAAGCGGCGTGCCCTGCGCATCGCCGTTGAACTGCGCCACATAGAGCGTGCCCTTATCAAGCAGTCCGTGATTGGCTTTAGCATCATCCGGAGTGACCTTGTCATCTGAGACAAATTTATAGATATACTCGCCGCGCTCATCGTCGCCCATATAAACCACCAGCTGGCCGGTTTTCGCGACCGTCACGGCGGCATTCTCGTGCTTGAAGCGGCCCAGCGCGGTCCGCTTTACCGGCACGGAGTGAGGATCGAAAGGATCGATTTCGACAATCCAGCCGTGACGGTTGAATTCGTTGGGATTCTTAGCGATATCGAAGCGGGGATCAAAGTCGGCCCAGTTGCGCTCCGGCTCAGCGGCATTCAGGGTATAGCGCTTCTGCTGTGGGGTCGGCGTAAAGTCCGCCTGATGGGTGCCAAAGTAGGTGTCGTAGTTCTCTTCACAGGTTAGATAGGTGCCCCACGGCGTTTTGCCGTTGGCGCAGTTACCAAAGGTGCCCAGGACATGCATTCCCTGCGGATCGGCGGCAGTCTGCAGCGCTTTATCCCCCGCTGCCGGACCGGAGAAGCGCATCGGGGTATTGGCGGTAATGCGGCGGTTATAGTCAGAAGGACGTACCACCTGCCAGCGATTGTCCTCACCCCGTTTGACTTCAACGATGGAGATACCGTGCGCCGCCTGCGACTTTTTGACATCTTCCAGGCTGGTCGCTTTACTGCCGCCGTGGGCGAACAGCGTCGGCTCATTCACATATTCATTGTTAATCGCCATCACGCCGCGATGGTCATTAATCGCGAAGAAACTCATACCGTCGTTGTTGTCACCGAACTGCTTTTCCTGGTCTTCGGCGCTGTTGTTGCCCTGCGGATCAAACGCGGCTGCGCCATTCACCAGCGGATCACCCCAGGAGATCAACACGTCGGCGCGATAGCCAGGGGCTACCACAATCTCATCGGCCGTGGACGCGGCAATCGCCTGAAAGCCCAGCAGTGGGCTGCCCGCAGGCTTCTCCTGCGCCAGTGCACTGCCCGAGAGCGTCAGGCCGCCGCTGAGAAAGCCGGTCAGGCCGATAGCACCGGAACCGGCAAGGAATTTACGACGCAGTGGATCAGGCAGGCGGTCAGTGCTTAATGCGGAGAGTTCGATTTTCATTAGTGATTGCTTCCTTTGTGTCGATCCCAGAAAAGAAGCAATGCTAATGAATAAAGATGACAGCCAGGTTACAGCCCGGCAGAGGTGGGATTAGCGACGACGGTCAAGGATCTCAAAGCAGTAGCTGTGGGAATTTTGCTCGTCAGCGTCGTGGAATTCGCTGAACGTTGACTGCCACTCATCCGGCTCGTAATCCGGGAACTGCGTATCACCTTCGACTTCCGCATCAATGTGCGTCAGATAGAGACGATCGGCACGCTTCAGCATCTGCTCATAGACGCGGCCACCGCCAATCACCATGATCTCTTCAGCGTCACCGGCTGCCTGTAACGCCTCATCCAGCGAAGTGACCCAGGTAACACCTTCGGTGGTGCCCGGCTGGCTGCTGACCACGATATTCAGTCGGCCAGGTAACGGACGGCCAATAGATTCAAAGGTCAGTCGGCCCATAATCACCGGTTTCTTCAGCGTATGGCGCTTGAACCACGCCAGATCTGCAGGCAGGTCCCACGGCATGGCGTTCTCCATTCCAATAATGCGATCTGCTGCTAATGCCGCGATAAGACTAATCATGTTAACCACTCACTGAAAAAAATTGGCGCCATGATACGTAAAGGTGAAACTTTCGTCGATAGGGGGAAAGGTCTAATTGCGTAAAGCTTTTCATGACGTCGTTTTTCACGGCCTGTGCAGCGTTTTTCACCGCCTAATCGCGTCAGTTTGCCGCAGCTCGCCAGCGATCGGCCTTATGCTGGCACAAAAGTCGTGCGCAAAAGAAAACGGCTCCCGGAGGAGCCGTCAGGGTTATCAGAAGTCGTAGCGCAGACGCACCAGATTCATATCACCCAGGTTATCGGTGCTGGAGGTAAACACATGTTCGTAATCGACACGGAAACCGTAGTCGAGGAACAGCACCACACCCAGACCGTTGTCGATGCGCTGATAATCACGGCCTGTCGCATACTCAATGCGATCGCCCATGACATATGGCTGTACCGCTTTCAGACCATACTGCCCCACCGGAATCTTGTAACCGGCGAAATATTCAATGCCCCACGCGTCGCCGGCAAAGTAGTCATGCACATCTTTGCGTTTGGTGGTCATGAAGTTCTCATACCAGCCACCGCCGGCTGACAACGTCCAGTTACCTGGAGTCCAGCTCAGCGCGGTGCCGTAAATGTTCTGATCGTAATCGCGGCTGTCGCCGTTGTTCGGGTTACGCATCGCCGCGCGGGTGTAGTTCCACGCAGTGCCCCAGCTCAGATCGTCCATGATGTGGTAGTCCACACCCAGCGAGCCGCCGCCTTTGCGCTTATAGCGCAGGCCGTTGCCTGGCAGATACTCGTTATCTTCGAACAGATAAGAGGCGTAAAGATCCGCATCGCCGAAGCTGTTTTTATACTTCAGCTGTTTGCGTGAGCGGTAAGATCCGTCGTAGTCGCCGTTGATCCCGTTACCCGGAGCCTGGCCGATCATGTCGTAATCCCAGATATCGGTCTTGGCGCCCACGGTATCGTAATAGACGCTGTTCTGCTGACCAAAGGTAAGCTGACCCCAGGTTTTGCTTTTCAGACCGGTGTAGAGCTGACGACGCGTGGTGTTATTGGCACCGTCCGCATAGTGACGATCCCAGCTGAAGACCGCCGGGACGTTAACGCCCAGCTCGTAGTAGCTGATCCAGCTGACGTCATCAAACAGGTAGTAGTCAGCGCCGAAACGGAAACGGGTGCCGCCATCAAAACCGTCGCGCTTGTAGGATTTGTCATCCACGCCGGTCTGATGATTGAACTGAGCACGAATGCTGCCGCCAAAAGTAAAGTTAAGACGGCTAAGCGGATCGCCTGCCTGCGGATCCTGTTTTAACAGGGTAATTTCCGCCTGGCTGGCGAAAGGAAGAATTGCCATCAGTGCAGCCACTGCACTCAGAGAAAAAGTACGCATTTTCATTTTTTATTTATGTCCTGATACGCTCCAGTGATGAGCGGCAGGCATAGTACTGACGAAAAATCCGCACAGGAAGTGTTTATATTATAAATTTGTGCGAACCGGCCTTATTCGCACCTATAGCTAAAAAATTAAGCCAAATCAGTGACTTTAACGCAAACTCTTTGCTTTCCCTGAACCCTGTTTTCGGATTATCGCCAATAAGATGGTCAAAAAAAACGGCTCCCGCAGGAGCCGTTTTTCACATTACATCGCCTTACATCGCCTTGATCTGGGCATGCATCTCCTGAACGGAGATAACCTGTTCCGTCGGGTCTGCATTCAGCGCCATCGCGGTGGCGAAGCCGCCGTTCAGCGTGGTGTCGTAGTGCACTTTATACTGCAGAGCACTGCGGCGAATCAGTTTCGAATCTTCAATCGCCTGACGACCCGCCGTGGTATTGACGATGTAGCTATACTCGCCATTCTTCAGACGGTCCTGAATGTGCGGACGCCCTTCATGAACCTTGTTCACCAGGCGCGGATTGATGCCCGCTTCGCCCAGCACGACCGCCGTGCCGTGGGTCGCATCCAGTTCGAAACCAAACTTCTGCAGCTTAGCGGCCAGGTCGACAATACGTTTCTTGTCGCCTTCACGCACCGACAGCAGCGCACGGCCCGACTTCTTCATGTTGCTCTGTGCGCCCAGCATCGCTTTGGAAAACGCCTCAGCGAAGGTGCGGCCCACGCCCATGACTTCACCGGTAGAGCGCATTTCTGGCCCCAGAATCGGGTCAACGCCCTGGAACTTGTTAAACGGCAGCACCACTTCTTTGACAGAGTAGTAAGGCGGAATCACCTCTTCAGTGACGCCCTGCTCTGCCAGCGTTTTGCCTGCCATCACGCGCGCGGCGACTTTCGCCAGCGGGACACCGGTCGCTTTAGAGACGAACGGCACGGTACGCGCCGCGCGAGGGTTAACTTCGATCAGGTAGACTTCGTTATCTTTCACCGCGAACTGGACGTTCATCAGGCCACGAACGTTCAGCTCAAACGCCAGCTTCTCAACCTGCTGGCGCATCACATTCTGAATCTCCTGACTCAGGGTGTAGGCCGGCAGTGAACAGGCGGAGTCACCTGAGTGAACGCCAGCCTGCTCGATGTGTTCCATGATGCCGCCAATCAGCACCCGCTCGCCGTCGCAAATCGCATCAACATCCACTTCGACCGCATCATCCAGGAAGCGATCCAGCAGCACCGGTGCATCGTTGGAAACCGAGACCGCCGTCTGGAAGTAGCGCTTGAGGTCGATCTCGTCGTAAACGATCTCCATGGCACGACCACCCAGCACATAAGAAGGACGCACCACCAGCGGATAACCCAGGCCCGCGGCTTTCTCAACCGCCTGCTCCAGTGTGGCCACCGTGGCGTTGGCGGGTTGCTTCAGGTTCAGGCGATCAACCGCCTGCTGGAAACGTTCACGGTCTTCAGCACGGTCGATGGAATCCGGGCTGGTGCCGATAACCGGTACGCCTGCGGCTTCCAGGGCACGCGCCAGTTTCAGCGGAGTCTGACCGCCATACTGCACAATCACACCTTTTGGCTGCTCAATGCGCACAATCTCCAGCACATCTTCCAGCGTGACCGGCTCGAAGTAGAGGCGATCAGAGGTGTCGTAATCGGTCGAGACTGTTTCCGGGTTACAGTTGACCATAATGGTCTGATAACCATCTTCACGCAGCGCCAGGGCGGCGTGAACGCAGCAGTAGTCGAATTCGATACCCTGACCGATACGGTTTGGCCCGCCGCCCAGAATCATGATTTTTTCGCGATCCGGACTTGGATTGGCTTCGCACTCCTCCTCATAGGTGGAGTACATATAGGCGGTGTCTGTCGCGAACTCTGCGGCGCAGGTATCCACGCGCTTATAAACCGGGTGCAGGTTAAACTGCTGACGCAACTTGCGGATTTCGCTCTCTGCCACGCCCGCCAGTGTCGCCAGCCGTGCATCAGCAAAGCCTTTACGCTTCAGGGCGCGCAGGAACGTCTCATCCAGGCTATTAACCCCTTCACGGGCAACCTGCTCTTCCAGCCGCACCAGCTCTTCGATCTGCACCAGGAACCAGCGGTCAATATTGGTCAGGTTGAACACGCCATCCACTGACATGCCGGCACGGAAGGCGTCCGCGATGTACCAGATGCGGTCTGAACCGGCATCTTTCAGCTCACGGCGGATGCGGGTCAATGCTTCCGGGTCGTCGAGGTGGACTTTCGGGTCGAAGCCGTTAGCGCCTACTTCCAGGCCGCGCAGCGCTTTCTGCATGGATTCCTGGAAAGTACGACCAATTGCCATCACTTCCCCGACCGACTTCATCTGCGTGGTCAGGCGATCGTTGGCACCGGCAAATTTTTCGAAGTTGAAACGCGGGATCTTGGTGACAACGTAGTCGATGGAAGGCTCGAACGAGGCAGGCGTTAAACCGCCGGTGATATCATTCATCAGCTCGTCGAGGGTATAGCCGACCGCCAGTTTGGCCGCCACTTTAGCAATCGGGAAACCGGTCGCTTTGGAGGCCAGCGCCGAGGAGCGTGACACGCGCGGGTTCATCTCAATGACAATCAGTCGGCCATCTTTCGGGTTAACCGAGAACTGCACGTTGGAGCCACCGGTTTCAACACCGATCTCACGCAGTACCGCCAGCGAGGCGTTACGCATGATCTGATACTCTTTGTCGGTCAGCGTCTGGGCAGGTGCCACCGTGATGGAGTCACCGGTGTGGATCCCCATCGCATCGAAGTTTTCAATTGAGCAGACGATGATGCAGTTGTCGTTTTTATCGCGCACCACTTCCATCTCATACTCTTTCCAGCCAATCAGCGACTCATCAATCAGCAGCTCATTCGTCGGTGAAAGGTCCAGACCGCGTTCGCAAATCTCTTCAAACTCTTCGCGGTTGTAGGCGATGCCGCCACCGGTTCCGCCCATAGTAAATGAGGGACGGATAATGCAGGGGAAACCGACATCTTCAGCCACGGCCAGCGCTTCTTCCATGGTGTGCGCAATGCCGGAGCGCGCGGTATCCAGACCGATGCTTTTCATCGCCACGTCGAAACGACGACGATCTTCTGCTTTGTCGATCGCATCAGCCGTTGCGCCGATCATGGTGACGCCAAACTCTTCCAGCACGCCATGACGTTCCAGCTCCAGCGCACAGTTCAGCGCTGTCTGACCGCCCATGGTCGGCAGTACCGCGTCCGGGCGCTCTTTTTCGATGATTTTGCGCACCACTTCCCAGTGAATCGGCTCAATGTAAGTCGCATCAGCCATTTCCGGGTCGGTCATGATCGTCGCCGGGTTGGAGTTCACCAGAATGACGCGGTAACCCTCTTCACGCAGCGCTTTACACGCCTGCGCACCGGAATAGTCAAATTCGCAGGCCTGGCCGATCACAATCGGACCGGCACCAAGAATCAGGATGGATTTTAGGTCTGTACGTTTTGGCATGAATTAGCTCCTGATTACTTCGCTTGCAGACGGAATGCGTCAATCAATTCAATAAAGTGGTCAAACAGCGGCGCAGCATCGCCTGGGCCCGGGCTGGCTTCCGGGTGTCCCTGGAAGCTGAATGCGGGCTTGTCGGTGCGGTGAATGCCCTGCACGGTTTTATCGAACAACGAAATGTGTGTAACACGCAGGTTAGCGGGAAGATTGTTCTCATCGACCGCAAAACCGTGGTTCTGCGCCGTGATCATCACGCGATTGTTATCGAGATCTTTCACCGGATGGTTGCCGCCGTGGTGGCCCAGCTTCATCTTCACGGTCTTAGCCCCGCTGGCCAGCGCCAGCAGCTGATGACCCAGACAGATACCAAACACCGGGATCTCTGTTTTCAGGAAGGCCTGAATCGCGCTGATGGCGTAGTCGCACGGCTCCGGGTCGCCAGGACCGTTGGAGAGGAAGATGCCATCCGGATTAAGCTTCAGTACTTCTTCGGCAGGCGTCTGTGCCGGAACGACGGTCAGACGACAGCCGCGATCGACCAGCATCCGCAGAATGTTGCGCTTGGCACCGTAATCGTAAGCCACCACATGGTAAGGCAGTGATTCAGCGTCGGCCTGCTCTGGCAGCCCTCCCTCCAGCGTCCAGCTGCCCTGCTGCCAGCTGTAGGTCTCAGTGGTGCAGACCTCTTTCGCCAAATCCATCCCTTTCAGTCCCGGGAACGCCTGAGCTTTTTGCAGCGCCAGCGCGGCATCCGGATTATCGCCCGCAATGATGCAGCCGTTTTGCGCACCTTTCTCACGCAGCAAGCGCGTCAGCTTGCGGGTATCGATATCGGCAATCGCCACGATGTTGTTGCGCTGCAGGTAGGCGGATAAGCCCTCTTCACTACGGAAGTTGCTGGCAATCAGCGGCAGGTCACGGATAACCAGGCCCTGCGCATGAATCTGGCTGGATTCTTCGTCGGCGGCATTGGTTCCGACATTACCGATATGGGGATAAGTGAGAGTAACGATTTGGCGGGAATAGGAAGGATCAGTGAGGATTTCTTGATAACCGGTCATTGAGGTATTGAAAACGACTTCTCCCACTGCCGACCCTGTTGCCCCGATGGCCCGACCGTGGAATTGGGTTCCGTCTTCCAGAACCAAGAGCGCTGACTTAATCAAAACATCCTCCAGGGAATAAACAGTCACAATATCTGCATATTAATTCAAAATAGCCGCCTGAATCAATGCAAAAACCGCCTGAATTGTCGATTTTTGGCAAATTGCGCGCATTCTAATGATCGCCCTGGCTATTGTCTACCCTGCGGCGGGATTTTTTCACTCTTATCTGCCTTCTGAGGAAAATAACGGGCATAAGCAGCAAAAAGAGAGGAAAACTCGGTGGAATAATCGTTTGCCAGGCAGCGTAAAAGCAAAACAGATGCAGCGCGGCCTTTATTTTTGACCAAATGGTCAAAAATAGCATCCAGCAGAGCAAATAAATGAAGAAAACAGGCAAAAACAGAAGTCAGAGATAAATTTATATCGGGAAGGCACATTTAAGGTAAAATTAAGGGCAATGAAAACATTGCCCCTTTTCAATCAAGCGATTATCGATTGAAACAACCACATCACGATGGTTCACAACACTTACAACATCGACAAATCCAGCACATCCCGCATATCAAACAGGCCAGATTTCTTATCTTTCAACCATAAAGCGGACTTAACCGCGCCATTTGCAAAGGTCATACGGCTTGAAGCCTTGTGGGTTATCTCTACGCGCTCGCCAATATCTGCAAACATCGCAGTATGCTCACCGACGATGTCGCCCGCGCGTACTGTTGCAAAACCGATGCTCTGCGGCTGGCGTTCGCCGGTGTGGCCCTCACGCGTATAGACCGCATGCTCATCCAGTTTCCACTGCATCGCATCGGCAATCGCCTCACCCATCGCCAGCGCGGTTCCGGAGGGCGCATCCACTTTATGGCGGTGGTGCGCTTCAACGATCTCAATATCTGCGTACTCCCCCATCACTTTGGCAGCCTTCTCCAGCAGCTTCAGCACCAGGTTAACCCCCACGCTGAAGTTAGCGGCGAACACAATGGGGATATCTTCTGCCGCGGCACGAATGGCCGCTTTGCCTGCTTCATCAAAACCGGTGGTGCCGATCACCATCGCTTTGCCCTGCTTACGGCAGATCGCCATATACTCCAGCGTGCCTTCCGGGCGGGTGAAGTCGACCAGCACATCAAAATCGTTAATCACCGCGCGTAAATCGTCAGCGATGATGATGCCATTTTTTCCGATGCCCGCTAATTCACCAGCGTCGCTGCCGGTCAGCGATGAGCCCGGGCGAGCCAGTGCCGCACCCAGTTCTGCGCCTTCTGCCTGCTGCGTCGCCTGAATCAGATTACGGCCCATACGGCCCGGCGCGCCCACAATAGCAATGCGGATTGTGTTCATATTTATTCATTCCTAAAACAAAACTATGCATCCAAAGCGTCATCAGGTTAACGATGAGTTAACAGTCACGCCACTATTAATCCGTGATAATAAGAATTTTATGCCAGCCGCCCGTGATTATCAGTAAAAGCAATCACCGCAGCAAATAACGGCTTTTTTTGTCAGATTCAAAAAACAAAAAAGGCCGAACAGAGTCGGCCTTTTTATCAGTAATATCGATGAGTTACTGCACGTTACGCACTTCGACACGCAGCTCTTTGGGCACTTCGAAGACAATATTCTCTTCACGGCCAATCAGCTCAATTGCCGCTTCGCCGCCCAGTTCACGCAGCCGCTGGATCACCTGCTGCACCAGAATATCGGGCGCTGACGCGCCTGCGGTGACGCCGATGCAGGCCACGCCTTTTACCCACTCTTCCTGAATATCATCCGCAGAGTCGATCAGCTTCGCCAGCTTACCGGCACGCTGAGCCAGCTCAGCCAGACGGTTAGAGTTAGAGGAGTTCTTCGACCCCACCACCAGCACCACTTCCGCATCTTTAGCCAGAGTACGAACCGCTTCCTGACGGTTGGTGGTGGCGTAGCAGATATCATCTTTACGCGGCCCGATAATCGCCGGGAAGCGCTGGCGCAGAGCATCAATGATGTCAGAGGTGTCGTCCACAGAGAGCGTGGTCTGCGTCATGAAGCTCAGATTGTTTTCGTCTTTCACTGTCAGTCTGAAGACATCTTCCGGTGACTCCACCAGATACATGCCGCCATTAGGGTTGTTGTACTGCCCCATGGTGCCTTCAACTTCCGGATGACCCGCATGACCAATCAGTATTGCCTCAACGCCTTTACGGCTGGCGCGAGCCACTTCCATATGCACCTTGGTCACCAGCGGACAGGTGGCGTCAAACAGCATAGTCAGATTGCGCGCTTTGGCTTCGGCACGCACCGCCTGAGAAACACCGTGCGCAGAGAAGATCAGAATCGCGTTATCCGGCACTTCACTGATCTCTTCAATGAAGATGGCACCGCGCTCACGCAGGCTGTTTACCACGTAACGGTTATGCACCACTTCGTGACGGACATAGATTGGCGCGCCATACATCTCCAGCGCGCGCTCAACAATACTGATGGCACGATCAACGCCAGCGCAGAAGCCGCGCGGATTAGCTAACAGGATTTGCATCGTTGGCCTCCAGTGCGGGATCGATTTCCAGCACCTCTACATCAAACTGAATACGACGACCTGCCAGCGGATGGTTGAAATCCACAGTGATAGAGTCACCAGAGATTTCACGGATCACGCCAGGCATTTCACTGCCGCCCATGCCGCTGAACAGCATGATGGCTCCCACTTCCGGCTCACCCGCATCGATAAAGTCCCGACGCGAAAAATACTGGATCAGGTCAGGGCTGACGCCGCCAAAGGCGTCGTCCGGTTCCAGGGTAAACTGTTTAGTTTCACCCGCTTTCAGCCCCAGCAGTGCCTGCTCAAGTGCCGCAGAGAGGCTGCCATCACCGAGACGGAACAGCGCGGGCTTGCCGTTTGCACGGGTCGATTCCGCCGTCGAGCCATCTTCCAGCTTCAGCGTAAAATGCACCAACACCGCGCTTTCGCGCTGTACGGACTCAGTCATCACTTACCCTTTCTGTTTAGCCTGTTTGCCGTTCGGGCTGAAAAAGCCCTCCAGCACCACCAATGCAGCACCGATACAGATGCCGCAGTCAGCGATATTAAATGTAGCGAAGTGCCAGTTACCGACATAGAAATCGATAAAATCGACCACAAAGCCATGGTATGAGCGATCAAACAGATTGCCTATCGCGCCGCCGATGATCAGGGCATACGCGATGTTAGCGATCTTCTGACTGGCATGATTACGATACATCATCACGACCAGTGAGATCACGATAGCCAGCGCAATACCGGCAAAGAACCAGCGCTGCCAGCCGCCTTTGTCCGCCAGGAAACTGAACGCCGCGCCGTAGTTGTGCGCGTAGAACAGGTTCAGGTAGGGCATCAGTGGCTGGGTTTCATGCAGCATCATGTTGTTCATCACCCACTGCTTACTGGCGAAGTCGACAACAATCACCACCAGCACCAGCCACAGCCAGCGCAATCCGGTTGATAAAATAGGTTTACGCATCAGGCAAATTCACGCTGTTCGCCGTCACCGGCTACGTTAGTGTAACAACGACCACAGACCTCAGCATGCTCAGGATTCTGTCCGACGTCGGTAGTGTAATGCCAGCAGCGCTGACATTTCTCGCCTTCCGCCTTGTGCAGCGCGATTTTCAGACCTTTCAGCAGCTCACTCTGCTGCGCTTCGTCGTTCGCCAGGGCGTAATCAGCCACCTGTGCGCCAGAGGTCAGCAGCACAAAGCGCAGCTCATTACCCAGCGCCTGCAGTTTAGCCGCCAGCTCCGGATCGGCATAGAGCGTAACCGTTGCTTCCAGTGCGCCACCGATACGTTTATCCGCACGCGCCTGCTCGATCACCTTGTTCACTTCGCCACGCACTTTCAGCAGCTCAGCCCAGTAGGCGTCATTCAGCGCTTCATCTTCAGCCAGGCCAAACAGCCCCTGATACCACTCTTCGGTGAAGACATACTGCGCACGTTCGCCCGGCAGGTAGCCCCAGATCTCATCCGCCGTAAAGGACATGATCGGTGCCATCCAGCGTACCAGCGCTTCGACGATATGCCACAGCGCGGTCTGGCAGCTGCGACGCGCCAGGCCATCGCCTTTCGCGGTGTACTGACGATCCTTGATGATGTCGAGATAGAAGCTGCCCATCTCAATTGAGCAGAACTGCATCAGTCGCTGGATCACTTCGTGGAAATCGTAGTTCTCGTAAGAGGCAACGATATCGGCCTGTGCCGCCTGAGCGCGACCGACGGCCCAGCGATCCACCACCACCATCTCTTCCGGTTTCACCAGATCGGTCGCCGGGTTAAAGCCGCTGAGGTTAGCCAGCAGGAAACGCGCGGTGTTACGGATGCGGCGATAGGCATCGGCAGAACGTTTAAGGATCTCATCGGAGACCGCCATTTCACCCGAGTAGTCGGTTGATGCCACCCAGAGGCGCAGAATATCGGCGCCCAGTTTGTTCATCACATCCTGCGGCGCAACCGTGTTACCGATCGATTTCGACATCTTGCGGCCCTGACCATCCACGGTGAAACCGTGCGTCAGTACCTGACGATAAGGCGCTTTGCCCTTCATCGCCGTGGAGATCATCAGCGAGGACATAAACCAGCCGCGATGCTGATCGGACCCTTCCAGATAGAGGTCAGGCGCATGTCCGCCAAATTCCGGACGCGCATCAACCACGGAATAGCTGGTTGAACCGGAGTCAAACCAGACATCCAGCGTATCCGGCACTTTTACGTAATGATCGGCATCGTCGCCCATCAGCTCGCGCGGATCGAGATCCCACCAGGCCTGAATCCCCTCCTGCTCAACGCGCTGCGCCACTTTTTCCATCAGCGCCAGCGTGTCCGGGTGCAGCTCTTCGCTCTCTTTATGAACGAACAGGGCCATCGGTACG
Organism: Pantoea sp. EKM10T; assembly: GCF_011800685.1. Classification (NCBI taxonomy): domain Bacteria; kingdom Pseudomonadati; phylum Pseudomonadota; class Gammaproteobacteria; order Enterobacterales; family Erwiniaceae; genus Pantoea; species Pantoea sp. EKM10T. Next base: position 5,384 of record NZ_JAALEU010000019.1, on the reverse strand, counting down.
CCCCAGGTACGCTGACGAGAGATACACCAGTCAGGGCGGTTCGCCACCATCGATTCGATACGCGCCTGGCCCCAGTCCGGGATCCACTGCACGCCTTTGATCTCCTTCAGCGACTGCGCACGCAATCCTTTCTGATCCATGCTGATGAACCATTGCGGCGTGGCGCGGAAGATGATCGGCGTTTTATGGCGCCAGCAGTGCGGGTAGCTGTGCAGCAGTTTCTCAACGTGCAGCAGCGCGCCCTTCTCTTTCAGCAGCTCAACGATCATGTCGTTGGCTTTAAAGACATTGACCCCATCCAGCGTTGGATAGGTGCCTGGCAGATAGCGGCCATCCGGTCCGACCGGATTGGCGGTTTCGATGCCATATTTCTGACCGATAACATAGTCATCCGGGCCGTGGCCAGGTGCCGTGTGGACTGCACCGGTACCCGCTTCCAGGGTGACGTGATCGCCCAGTACCACCAGCGACTCAAGCGCCAGGAACGGATGCTGGAATTTCTGCAGCTCCAGCGCCGCGCCTTTACATTCGCCCAGTACCTGCCATTCGCTGACGCCCGCGCGCTTCATCACGCTCTCGACCAGATCTTTTGCCAGGATCAGCGCGCGACCGTCGATCTGCAGCAACTGATACTCAAATTCCGCGTTTAACGAGATGGCGCGGTTAGCCGGCAGCGTCCACGGTGTCGTCGTCCAGATCACCAGTGAAATCGGACCATTAACCTGTGCCACACCAAACGCCTGACGCACCGCGTCGGCATCAATGGCGTTGAACATCACATCAATCGACGGTGACGTTTTGTCGTAATACTCCACTTCCGCTTCTGCTAAGGCAGAACGGCAATCCAGACACCAGTGCACGGGCTTCGCGCCTTTGTGCAGGTGGCCGTTGCCGATGATTTTACTCAGCGCACGAATGATGTTGGCTTCGGTACCGAAATCCATGGTCAGGTAAGGGCGATCCCAGTCGCCCAGCACACCCAGACGGATAAAGTCCGCCTTCTGGCCTTCAACCTGTTCCGCGGCGTATTTGCGGCACGCTTCGCGGAATTCAGCAGCGGTGACTTTCTCGCCTGGCTTGCCGATCATCTGCTCAACTTTGTGTTCGATTGGCAGACCGTGACAGTCCCAGCCCGGCACATACGGCGAGTCATAACCCGCCATGCCTTTCGACTTAACGATAATGTCTTTCAGAATCTTGTTAACGGAGTGACCAATATGAATGCTGCCGTTCGCATACGGAGGGCCATCATGCAGGATAAAGGTTTTTTTCCCTTTTTTGGCTTCGCGGATGATGCCGTACAGATTGTCGGCATACCAGCGTTGCAACATTCCCGGTTCGCGTTTGGCCAGATCGCCACGCATCGGGAATCCCGTTTCCGGCAAATTCAGGGTAGATTTATAGTCACTCATCAGATTCTCGATTCCGTTTTTCGCTCAGGTTAAAGCAGCCCAAAGAACTGCCGGGCCGTTACCACATCGTTCGCAATTTGTTCTTTCAACGCCTCCAGTGAGGCAAAGCGCTGCTCGTTTCGTATTTTCTGTTTCAGCACCACATCAATGTGACGACCATAGAGATCCATATTGATGTCGAGCAGGTGAACTTCAAGCTGCTGGCGTAAACCTTTTACGGTCGGACGGGTGCCGATATTGGCGACACCTGGCAGTGGCTCGGGCGTCAGACCCCGTACCTCCACCGCATAAACCCCTTTCACCGGCGAGACGCTGCGGCGTAAAGGGAGGTTCGCCGTGGGGAAACCCAGCGTGCGTCCCAGTGCATCACCGTGCACAACGCGGCCGGAAATAGTGAAAGGGTGACCAAGCAGCGACTGCGCCAGCGCTAAATCATCCACGGCCAGCGCCTGACGCACGGCAGTACTGCTGATTCGCTTACCGCCATCACAGAAGGTTTCGGTGCTGACGACCTCAAAGCCGTACTCCGCACCGGCTTTCTGTAATAACAGGAAATCACCCTGGCGACCAGCGCCGAAGCGGAAATCATCGCCTACCGCAAGATACTTTACGTCCAGCTTTTCGACTAACAGGTCACTGATAAAACACTGGGCGGACAAGGCCGCAAAGCGACGGTCGAACCGCACGCACAACACTTTATCGACGCCGGCTTCCGCCATGTATCGCAGTTTTTCACGCAGACGCGTCAGACGAGCCGGTGCTTTGTCACCGGCAAACAGCTCCAGCGGCTGTGGCTCAAAAACCATGACCACCACCGGCAGATTACGCTTACGTCCCTCTTCACACAGCCGCGACATCAGCGCCTGATGCCCACGGTGCACGCCATCGAAATTACCAATGGTCAGAACGCAGCCGCGATGCTGCTCGTTAAGATTATGAATACCGCGGATAAACTTCATGGCTGGCCCAAACCGGTGGAAATCGGCGGATTATACCCTTGAAAGCGACTCAGGTTAACCCGTCAGCACGCCTTTCATGCTTTAGGCGCTGCATTTCCTGTTGCAGAAGCGCATGTTAAGAATTTTGTCGCGAAATACTGTATTCAGCGAGGGGAAGCTGGTAGAATCCTGCGCCATCAAATACGTAACCGAGTGCCGCTCTCAGGGCGACGCTTATTTGCACAAATCCATTGACAAAATCAGGTTAGAAGGGCATAGTCCTCGGCCTTTGATTTGTCTCTATAGAACACATTTGGGAGTTGTACCTTGGCTAATATCAAATCAGCTAAGAAACGCGCCGTAACATCTGAGAAACGCCGTAAGCATAACGCTAGCCGCCGCTCTATGATGCGTACCTTCGTTAAGAAAGTATACGCGGCGATCGCTTCAGGCGACAAAGCTGCTGCGCAGAACGCATTCAATGAAATGCAACCACTCGTGGACCGTCAGGCTGCTAAAGGTCTGATCCACAAGAACAAAGCTGCACGTTATAAGTCTAACCTGACTGCACAGATCAACAAACTGGCTTAATCGCCTGTTGTTAATCGCTTTGTTAAAAAAGCCGGCGCTTACGCCGGTTTTTTTTCGTCTGTACCCTGGCAGGGAAAGAGTTCGCTGAAGTCTGCGTGACAGAGTCGCTGCACCGCCGGATGCTGAATCATCCGCTCCGCGAAGAGTATGTGATACTCCTCTGACACCGCGTCGAGCCGCCCGACTTCATATATCCCCTCACGTTGACCCATCTCCAGCAAAGGCGCGACAAAAATCGCATTCTGTCGCGCACCAAACGCCGTCATCAGTGCCGCATCATCAAACTCACCCAGAATCTCCACCTGCAGCCCCTGGGTGCTGATCCAGTTGAGGATTTTGCGCCCCAGCATGGAGCGGCGCCCCGGAATCAGCAGGGGACGCGTCTCCAGGCAGGCCGGAAAAGAGAGATCGCTGAGCGGCTGGGTTGACCAGAAGCTGATCGGGCATTCCCCCAGCTTCACCGAAAACAGCCCTTCCTGTTGGGTGGGGTCGATGGAGCAGTCAGAGATAATCATATCCAGCTTATGCTGACTGAGCTGCTCCAGCAGCATTTCGTGGGTCGATTCAAAACAGCGCAGATGAATTTTCTCCTCTGCGACCACCGCCGTCTCCAGCACCTTGCTGACCAGCTGCTTTGAGAGCGCATCTGCCACGCCAACATCCAGCAGCAGATGAGACTCTTTGCGGTAATTCACAATATCCAGCATCTCCTGACTCAGCATAAACATGCGGTCAGCATAGCGAAAAACCAGCTGCCCCAGCTCCGTCGGTACCAGGCCCCGTCCCTGACGCCGGAACAGCTTGCCCTGCAGGCGCTCCTCCAGTGCCTTAATCTGCCCGGTAATGGTCTGTGGCGTCAGGGAGAGTGCCTCTGCTGCCGCCGTAATTGATCCCGCACGGCAGGCGTGCCAGAAGTAGTAGAGATGATTGAAATTGAGCTGATTCATAGCAAAAAGGAGGCTTGCGCCTCCTCTCCATTAGCGCAGTTTAATTCGCAGCAGCGTATAGCCGATGACGGCTGAAAGCAGAGAGCCGGTCAGTATGCCCAGTTTAGAAAAGGTCACCAGCTGTTCATGCGCGGCATCAAAGGCCAGCGAACTGATAAAAATTGACATAGTGAAGCCAATTCCGCACAGCACACCAATCGCCATAATATCGCGTATGGTTGTGCCGTTGGGTAATACTGCCAGCCGCAGTTTTACCGCCAGCCAGCAGAAGAGCGTAATGCCTAATGGCTTACCGATTAACAGGCCGAAGATGATGCCTGACGGTTCAGGCGAGAGGACATCACTCAGCGTAATGCCAGCAAGTGAGATACCGGCATTAGCAAAGGCAAACAGCGGCAGAATCATCCAGTTCACCCACGGCATCAGACCATGCGCCAGATGTTCCGCTGGAGAGTGCCCCTCTTTCTTCTCCAGAGGCACGAAGAAGCCCACAATGACGCCAGCCAGGGTTGCGTGGACGCCCGACTTCAGCACGGCGGTCCAGAGTATGATACCCACCAGTATGTAGACTGAGATTCTACGGACGTTAAAGCGGTTCAGGAGTGCCAGCACGACAATTGCGCCAGCAGCCACGCACAGGGAGAGCACTGAGAGGTCACTGGTATAGAACAGAGCGATAATCACAATGGCACCCAGGTCATCAATAATCGCCAGTGCCATCAGAAAGACTTTCAGCGCAACGGGAACACGGCTGCCCAGAAGGGCCAGCACACCCAGCGCAAAAGCAATATCGGTTGCGGTGGGAATGGCCCAGCCGTTACGTGCAATCTCATCACCATGGTTGAAAAGCAGGAAGATCAGGGCGGGTAACGCCATGCCGCCTATTGCCGCGATGACCGGGAAGATCGCCTTGTCACGGCTGGCAAGTTCGCCGACCATCAACTCACGCTTTACTTCCAGGCCAATAACCAGAAAGAAAAGCGCCATCAGCGCATCGTTGATCCACAACAGCAAGTTTTTGCTGATATCCAGCGCTCCGAAGCGGATTTGTACCGGTTCATTCAGCAACGCCTGGTAACCCTGGGCGGTAGCGGCCGTATTGGCGAGGATCATCGCCGCGACCGCCGCCACGATCAACATCACGCCATTGCTGGCATCACTTTCAATAAAACTTTTTAGCAGATTTTTTAATTTGCGCGGCTTGTTCAACGTTCATCTTCCTGAGCAGAGACAGAATGTTAAACAGTGTAACGATTCATATAGTTCGTTAAAAGCAGCTTATACCGCGCTATATGCTCGGTTTCGCCGAGCAGTAATAGCAGTAAACGTCGACATTTTTATGAGTGCTGCGGTGAGGGAGAGATAATGCAGCCATCACAGGCAGGGGATTTAAAGTAAAAAAAGCGGAGCCGGGGCTCCAATGCTGGTCAGTTAAGATTAGATTTGTAAAGGCTGTCACGGTCAAACGTGGCAGCTTTTTTTCCGGGCGAGCGAGC
>NZ_JAALEU010000018.1:0-42598 GCF_011800685.1 Pantoea sp. EKM10T | reverse complement strand
AAAACTGGAGCGGGAAACGAGACTCGAACTCGCGACCCCGACCTTGGCAAGGTCGTGCTCTACCAACTGAGCTATTCCCGCGCCTTGTACCGTTAATAAATTCTTCACCGGTACGGGGTGCGCATTATACGAGAAATCGTTGCTGCTGCAAGCGTCTGAAAGCAAAAATTTTCGCTTTCAGCGCGTTTGCTGATTAAATCAGCAACCTGGTGATTTCATGCGCACCCGTCGCCGATTAAAGCTGCAAAAAGTGTTCGCGGTAGTACGCCAGCTCCGCCACGGACTCACGGATATCATCCAGAGCCTGGTGCGTCCCCCCTTTTTTGAAGCCAGGAAGGATATCGGGTTTCCAGCGACGAGCCAGCTCTTTCAGGGTACTGACATCCAGATAACGATAGTGGAAGTACGCTTCCAGCTCAGGCATATACTTAAACAGGAAACGACGATCCTGCCCGATGCTGTTGCCGCAGATAGGCGAGGTGTTCGCCGGAACCCACTGTTTCAGGAACTCAATGGTCGCCAGCTCTGCTGCGCGATCGTCAATCTGACTCTCCTTCACCCGCGCAACCAGACCGCTGTTGGTATGAGTGCGGACATTCCACTCATCCATCAGCGCCAGCTGCGCATCGGACTGATGAACGGCCATGACCGGCCCTTCCGCCAGAATGTTCAGGTTGGCGTCAGTCACCAGGGTCGCAATTTCAATAATGCGATCGTGCGTCGGATCAAGTCCGGTCATCTCAAGATCAATCCAGATCAGATTCTGTTCATTTCCAGTAGCCATGCTGTTTCCTGCGGTTGCTGTAGTCGTCATTTACGATGAATAAGGTGTATCATAGACGTTTTGCCCAGCCGGGCGAAATCTGGCTAACGCTGTGAGGGTGAGTGAGTAAAAATAAACTGTCGAAGGGCCAACAACGCCGCGTAAGCGCTAACCACGATCGCCGTCTCAACCAACGCAGAGAGCGTCCGGAAGCGGATGACAACCTGTTTGGTGAAGCTGCAGATGGGGTCGTTGTCAGCCGTTTTGGCATGCACGCTGATGTTGAGGATAGCGCAGGCGTCGCCCACCGCTGCAATATCCGCCGAACCATTCGTTCGCTGGTCACCGGCGACCGGGTGCTGTGGCGTCCGGCAACCAGCGGCAACAAAGGTATTGTTGAAGCGGTGCATGAGCGCACCAGCGTATTAACCCGCCCCGATTTTTACGACGGCGTGAAGCCGATGGCGGCGAATATCGACCAGATCATCGTCGTCTCCGCAATCCTGCCTGAACTGTCGTTAAACATCATCGACCGCTATCTGGTTGCCAGCGAAACGCTGGATATTGAACCGTTGCTGGTACTGAACAAAACCGATCTGCTGGATGACAAGGCGCGCGCCTTTGTCGATAAGCAGATGGATATCTATCGCAATATTGGCTATCGCGTGGTGATGGTCTCCAGCCGGGCGAAAAACGGCATGGACGACCTGAAAGCGGCGCTGACCGACCGCATCAGTATCTTTGCCGGTCAGTCTGGCGTCGGCAAATCGAGTCTGCTGAATGCCCTGCTCGGCTTCGACAAAGAAGAGCAGGTCGCTATTCTGACTAACGAGGTTTCGGATGGCTCAGGCTTAGGCCAGCACACCACCACCGCATCGCGCCTTTATCACTTCCCGGACGGCGGCGATGTGATCGATTCACCCGGCGTGCGTGAGTTCGGTTTATGGCATCTTGAGCCGGAACAAATTACCCGCGGATTTGTCGAATTCCGCGCATTCCTTGGCGATTGCAAATTCCGCGATTGTAAACACGGCAGCGATCCCGGCTGTGCCATTCGCGAAGCGGTCGAACAGGGCAAAATCAACAGGTCCCGTTTTGATAACTACCACCGTATCCTGGAGAGCATGGCGCAGGTAAAAACGCGTAAAAATTTCCCTGATGGTGAAAGTTAATCGGTATAACCGCGTCTGAACGGATAAGCCGGGGCATTTTGCGAGGTGCATTCCAGTCGCGCGTCCAGACCGTGCAGCGTGCCGGAATTCGGGTATAGTCGCCATCTGAACGGGGCGCTGCTACAATCCGCCCCCTTTTTTACAACGTCATAAAATAGCCAGGAGGCTAAGGTGTTTGATCGTTTAAAACTCGGCTTGAATCATATTCTCCCGAAGAAATGGCTGACTGAACTTGCCGGTTGGGGCGCCAGTCGCCGCGGTGGTTGGTTGACCAAACTGGTCATTGACATCTTTGTCTGGTTTTACAAAGTCGACATGGCGGAAGCGCGTAAGCCCGATACCGCCAGCTATCGCACCTTTAATGACTTTTTCGTTCGTCCGCTGAAAGACGATGCGCGTCCGGTGGATGCCGATGCCAATCTCATCGCCCTGCCCGCGGATGGCGCTATCAGCCAGCTCGGCCACATTGATGGCGATCAGATTTTCCAGGCTAAAGGTCATCACTACACCATTGACGCCCTGCTGGCAGGTGATGAGCGGATGGCGGCACAATTTGTTGATGGCGAGTTCGTCACCACCTATCTGGCGCCCCGCGATTATCACCGCGTCCATATGCCGTGCAACGGCATCCTGCGTGAGATGATTTATGTGCCTGGCGACCTCTACTCCGTCAACCCGCTGACCGCGCGTAATATTCCCAACCTGTTCGCCCGTAACGAGCGCGTCATCTGCTACTTCGAAACCGATATCGGGCCGATGGTGCAGATCCTGGTGGGTGCCACCATTGTCGGCAGCATCGAAACCGTCTGGGCTGGCACCATCACGCCACCGCGTGAAGGCGTGATCAAGCGCTGGCACTATCCGGCAGCGGATGATGAAAGCGCCGTGGTGCTGTTGAAAGGCCAGGAAATGGGCCGCTTCAAGCTTGGCTCTACCGTCATCAATCTGTTCGCACCTGGCCGCGTCAAACTGGCTGAAAGCCTGGAAGCAGAAAGCAAAACCCGTCTGGGTCAACCGCTGGCGATTGCGCTGCCGGTCGCGACAGACATTTCAGACGTCATCGTCGATTAAATTGAGTGTCCTCTGTGCGTTCGATTCTCCTCCTGCTGCTGAGCCTGTGGCTCAGCAGCCCGGCCTTCGCGGCCAGCCTTCCTGATGCCAGCCAGCTCAAACAGCAGCTGGAAGAGATAAAATCGGCCAAAAGTTCACCCTCGCAGGCTGAACAGATCCAGACGATTGAAGCCGCCTTAAACTTTCTCTCTGAACGCGATGAATCGCTGGAGCGCGCGGCGCAATATCAGCAGGTTATTGATGATTTTCCGCGTCTGGCGCGCGAACTGCGTCAGCAGATCGCCGCGCTGAGTGACAGCGGGAAAACCGTGCGCAACAACATGAGCAGCGCCGAGCTGGATCAGGAGATCCTGCAGGTCAGCAGCCAGCTGCTGGAAGAGGGGCGTCAGGCACGGCAGGAGCAGGATCGGGCGCGGGAAATCAGTGATTCGCTGTCGCAACTGCCGCAGCAGCAGACGGAAGCACGCCGGGCGATGACGGAGAGTGAACGCCGTTTGCAGAGCGTCAGCAGCAGTTCGCCACAGGGGCAGCTGCAGCTGGCGGCTCGCCAGGCGGAAAGCGCCGCGAATAAAGCGCTGGTCGATGAACTTGAGCTGGCACAGCTCTCTGCCAACAACCGTCAGGAACTGGCGCGGATGCGGGCTGAAGCCCACCAGCGCAAAGCGACTCAGCTCGATAACTATCTTCAGGCGCTGCGCAACCAGCTCAACGATCAGCGGCAACGTGAAGCCGAAGTCGCGCTGGCCCGCACCGAGCAACTGGCAGAAAACAGTGGCGATCTTCCGCCAGAGATCAGCGATCAGTTTCGGGTTAACCGCGAACTCTCGGTTGCCCTCAATCAGCAGGCGCAGCGCATGGATCTGGTGGCGTCGCAGCAGCGACTGGCCACTAACCAGATTATTCAGGTCCGTCAGGCGCTCTCTACCCTGCGTGAACAGTCGCAGTGGCTGGGTGCCTCTAATCTGCTGGGCGAAGCGCTACGGGCGCAGGTCGCGCGTCTGCCGGAGATGCCCAAGTCGCAGCAGATTGATAATGAGATGGCACAGCTTCGCGTGCAGCGTCTCAATTATGAAGATCTGCTGGAGCGCCAGGAGGCGCTGCGCAAGGGACGGCAGGCCGATGGTCAGCCCTTCACCGCAGACCAGAAGCGTATTCTTGATGCGCAGCTACGCACTCAGAGGGAACTGCTCAATTCGCTGATTTCCGGCTGTGACACGCTGATTCTGGAGATCACCAAGCTCAAGGTTGGCAACACGCAGTTGCAGGATGCGCTGACGGAAGTCAAAGAGGCGACGCACCGCTATCTGTTCTGGACCGCCGACGTTAACCCGATTGGTTTGAGTTATCCGCTGGATCTGGCCAAAGATCTTTCCCGTCTGCTGTCGCTGGATACGCTGGGTCAGCTCGGCAAAGCGATGGCGATGATGTTTACCAGCCGCAACTCGGTGCTGCCGATTATTGGTGCGTTGCTGCTGGTCGGCTTCAGCATCAGTTCGCGCCGCCACTTCAATGCTTTCCTTGACCGTTCCGCCAGCAAAGTCGGCAAGGTCACGCAGGATCGTTTCCGCCTGACTATCCGTACCCTGTTCTGGTCGATCCTGGTGGCGCTGCCGCTGCCGGTGTTATGGGGTGCGCTGGGTTATGGCCTGCAGAACGCCTGGCCCTACCCTATCGCCGTAGCGATTGGTGATGGCATTACCGCCACGCTGCCGCTGCTGTGGGCGTTTATGATCAGCGCTGCCTTTGCCCGTCCTAACGGCCTGTTCATTGTGCATTTCCGCTGGCCGCAAAACCGGGTGGCGCGCGCCATGCGCTACTACTCGCTGAGCATCGGATTAATTGTGCCGCTGATTATGTTGCTGATCGCCTTTGGTAATCTGGAAGATCGGCAGTTCTCCTCGTCGCTGGGTCGTCTCTGTTTCATCCTGATCTGCGGGGCAATCAGCATTGTCACCGTGAGCCTGAAGCGTTCCGGGATTCCGCTCTATCTCGATAAAGAGGGAAATGGCGAGAACATGGTGAACCGGATGCTGTGGAACCTGATGATCGCTATGCCGCTGATGGCGGCTCTCGCCTCCGCTGTGGGTTATCTGGCTACCGCGCAGGCGCTGCTGGCGCGACTGGAAACCTCTGTCGCCATCTGGTTCCTGCTGCTGGTTATCTATCACATTATCCGGCGCTGGATGCTTATTCAGCGTCGCCGTCTTGGCTTTGATCGCGCCCGTCAGCGCCGTGCCGATATGCTGGCTAACCGTGCGCGCAGTGAAGAGGAGAAGGAGCAAGGCTCTCTGAACACTGATGCGATTGAAATTGAAGAGCCGGTAATTGACCTGGATGCGATCAGTGCGCAGTCGCTGCGGCTGGTACGCTCTATCCTGATGCTTATCGCCCTGGTCTCTGTGATTGTGCTGTGGTCAGAAATCCATTCGGCCTTTGGCTTCCTGGAGAATATTCAGCTGTGGGACGTCAGTACCTCAGTGCAGGGCGTAGAGTCGATTCAGCCCATCACCCTGGGGTCAGTGCTGATCGCCATTCTGGTGTTTATTATCACCACCCAGCTGGTGCGCAATATGCCCGCGCTGCTTGAGCTGGCGCTGTTGCAGCATCTTAATCTGACGCCAGGTACGGGTTACGCCATCACCACACTGACCAAATATCTGCTGCTGTTGATTGGCGGGCTGATTGGTTTCTCAATGATTGGTATTGAGTGGTCGAAGCTGCAGTGGCTGGTTGCCGCGCTGGGTGTGGGACTGGGGTTTGGTTTGCAGGAGATTTTTGCCAACTTTATCTCAGGTCTGATTATCCTGTTCGAAAAGCCGATTCGTATCGGCGATACCGTGACAATCCGCGACCTGACCGGCAGTATCACGCGAATTAATACCCGCGCGACCACCATAACCGACTGGGACCGCAAAGAGATCATCGTGCCGAACAAGGCCTTTATCACCGAGCAGTTTATTAACTGGTCGCTGTCCGATTCCGTGACGCGCGTGGTGCTCACCATTCCGGCTCCGGCGAAAGTCAGCAGTGAACAGGTGACCACCATTCTGATCCAGGCGGCTGAGCGCTGCAGCTATGTCCTGGACACGCCGCAACCGGAAGCCTTCCTGGTCGATCTGCAGCAGGGCATTCAGTTATTTGAACTTCGTGTGCATGCTGCTGAGATGGGACACCGTATGCCGCTGCGTCACGAACTGCATCAGTTGATTCTGAGCGGATTTGATCAGCACGGTATTGAGATGCCGTTCCCGCCGTTCCAGATGCGTATGGAAACCCTGGGTAAGAAGCTGCCTGCCAGCAACGGCACACCCGCTGCCCGCGCCTATAAGTCTGGCGGACTGTAATGCAAAACGCCCGGCTGAGCCGGGCGTTTTCATTCTGCTGACACACTCTGATCAGTTTTAATCTTACAGCGGTGCATAAACCTGAAGCGCAGGGAACACGGTCAGAGGAGGAAAGCGTCCCGAGCCAGGGATGGCGCGGGCCGAGCACGTCATGGATGACAGCTTTTGCGTCTTTCCGATCTGACCGTGTTTCCTTCGCGGGCTCAATCTTATAGCAAGACGGGCCTGGATTTGCCAACAAGTAAAACGCCCGGCAAAGCCGGGCGTTATTGCAAGTCTGAGCCGTCAGTTACTGCTTAACGAACTCTTCGCCCTGGGCGATATCTTTCTTCAGCGTATCCAGCATGCCTGACAGCGCCTGCTGTTCGTAAGCGCTGAGGGTACCAATCGGCCTGCGTTCAGCCACACCGTTTTTACCCAGCAGCAGCGGCTGGGAGAAGAAGCGCGCATGTTCACCCTCGCCTTCTACGTAAGCACACTCCACCACATTAGCTTCACCCTTCAGCGCGCGTACCAGTGACAAACCGAAACGTGCGGCTGCCTGGCCCATCGACAGCGTGGCCGAGCCGCCACCCGCTTTGGCTTCCACCACTTCGGTGCCGGCGTTCTGGATGCGTTTGGTCAGATCAGCCACTTCCTGATCGCTGAAGCTGACGCCTTTAACCTGCGACAGCAGCGGCAGAATGGTTACGCCAGAGTGGCCACCAATGACCGGGACTTCCACCTGGTCAGGCTGCTTGCCTTTCAATGCAGCCACAAAAGTATTGGCGCGAATGATATCCAGCGTGGTCACGCCGAACAGCCGATTTTTGTCGTAAACACCGTGCTTTTTCAGCACTTCTGCCGCAATGGCCACGGTGGTATTGACCGGATTGGTGATGACACCAATCAACGCTTTAGGTGCCGTTGTGGCAACCTGTTCGATCAGGTTACGGACGATGCCTGCGTTAACGTTAAACAGGTCGGCGCGATCCATACCGGGCTTACGTGCGACACCCGCGGAAATCAGTACCACATCGGCACCCTGTAAGGCAGGCGTGGCGTCTTCTCCACTGAATCCCTGAATAGCCACTGCGGTAGGAATATGGCTGAGATCAACGGCAACACCCGGCGTAACCGGCGCGATGTCATACAGCGAGAGTTCTGAACCTGCGGGAAGCTGGGTTTTGAGCAGAAGTGCGAGCGCCTGGCCTATGCCGCCAGCGGCACCGAGAACGGCAACTTTCATTCTTAACTCCTTATTAAGGTGGGGCAGAGATGGGCCGAAATTCTATCTGTGTCAGACCTTAATCAACTGCTCAGGCGATGATAAATATCCGTTGTTAATTCTACGTGTTTTCACACTTAATCTCCGGATTCAAAAGTTACTTATCATTGCACCTGAATGACCGACAACTTTGCCGTCGTCAGACAGAGAACGGCTACGTGCGTTTTCTGTTACTACACCACCAATAATATAACAACTTTGCAACCTTCGCCTTCCGGGGCTGTGACGCGTGTTTTGGTCTGAGCGGATTTATTTGCTATTATCGCCGCCCGCTAGCCGCCCGGACGCTGCTCATCAATCGAACGATTGCATAAAAATGCATATAAATGCATAATCACCACTCTGCCGCGGGCGGATGCGCGGTTATTCTCTCTATTTATTGGTAACCTATGCGAAACCCATCGAAACAAGACGATCTGGTTAAGGCTTTCAAAGCCTTATTAAAAGAAGAAAAATTCAGTTCCCAGGGCGAAATTGTTCAGGCGCTTCAGGACGAGGGCTTTGAAAATATCAATCAGTCCAAAGTCTCGCGAATGCTGACCAAGTTTGGCGCAGTGCGCACCCGGAATGCCAGGATGGAGATGGTCTATTGCCTGCCCGCTGAGCTGGGTGTGCCGACCACCACCAGCCCGTTAAAAAACCTGGTACTGGATATCGACTACAACGATGCCCTGGTAGTGATTCATACCAGTCCCGGCGCAGCACAGCTGATTGCACGTATGCTGGATTCACTGGGTAAGTCGCACGGGATTCTGGGTACCATCGCGGGTGATGACACAATCTTTATTACCCGCGCGCGTGACTTCACCGTTAAGCAGCTGCACGGTGCCATCCTCACCCTGTTTGAACAGGAACTCTGATCGCGGACTGACGACCGGCCATCATGCGTCAGTTCGTCAGTTCGTCAGTTCGTTCTTTCTGCTCACCCCTTTCCACAATAGTCACCCGCTCTGGATAAGTATTAAGCCTGCTTTTACACGCCCGGCTGTTGGTCACATCGATAACTCTGCTTTACTTTCTGCGCTATTTTACACTGCTTTACATCACTGAACCGGCACCATTGCCCGGATCCAGATCAAACTCCAGCCCGATACACCCCCGACTTTCGCACTAAAAGTTAAAGTGATCTATCTCACTGTTTTTGCAATTAAAAGTGGCTTAAAGGTTAATTTTTATCCTTTTTTTATAACGTTAAGTTATTAAAAGTAGCCATAAGGATAAAGAATCACAAAAAAACATTATTAGCGGGGTATTAATTTCTGACGTTATTAGTTCTATACTTCTTTTCGTGATGCAAATCACACTAAATAAAAAGATAAAAATAGACGACGAGGAAAAATCTATGAACGTAAAAACTACCATTGCTACCCTGAGCATTCTCTCCGCACTCTCATTTGGTGCTGTGGCAGCAGAATCTATTGATGCGTCACAGGCGCAGAATCTGCAGGCTGTCGGCACCATCAGTGTCAGCGGCGTGGCGGGTTCACCGATGGATATCAAACAGAAACTCAGCGACAAAGCCGATCAGCAGGGCGCAAAAGCCTATCGCGTGATTGAGGCATACAACAACGGCAACTATCACGCTACCGCCGCACTGTATAACTAAGGCGTAACCGATAATGCCATCTGCTCTCTGTCTGACGCGCCCTTTTGCGCTCCGGAGAGCTGAAGCAGAAATTTCAGGAGAGTTGACCATGAAAATGAAATTAGCTATCGCTGCACTGAGTCTGGCATCCCTGTTCTCAGTGGGTGCTAACGCCGCCAGCCTGGTGTCCAATGAACAGGCACAGGGTCTGCAGCCAATGAATCAGACCATCAGCATTGGTGGACGAAATGGCGACCAGACGCATATCCGTCAGGTGCTGTCAGAGAAAGCGGATGCCCAGGGCGCAAGCCACTATCGCATCATCGAAAACAACCAGGATAACACCTGGCATGTCACCGCTGAGCTTTATAAATAATTAACCGTGATGACGCCTGAAGGGCGTCAGAAGATATCGACGACCCGCCTTTACGAGTAACCGCAGGTTGTTGAAAGTATTGAGGAGATAATCATGAATATCAAAACAACCATCGCTACAGTCAGTCTGCTTTCCGTTATGGCGTTCGGCGCATCAGCCGCACAGCTGGTCACCGGCGATCAGACGCAGAACCTGCAGCCTGCGGGCACCGTGACCATCAGTGGAACCGCGGGATCGCCAATGGATTACCGCGCTGAGCTTTCTCAGAAAGCGGATGAACAGGGTGCCAGCGCCTATAAAGTTATTGAGGCGCGCACCGGTGATAACTATCACATCACCGCACAGCTTTATAAGTAATTCCTCGTCAGATGTATGACGAACCCTTTGGCCCCGCTCGCCGGGGCCTTTTTTCATCTGACGTTTTATCTGACATTAAAGTGAAGCTGACCTTCCAGCTCCTCTTCCGCTTCATCAAATAACAGAATCAGCGCGCCATAACGCCGTCGCTGTCCCCTGCCCAGATTAACAAACTCAATCTCCAGCGGCAGCGGTAACAGATCGCCCGTCACCACATCCCATAATCCATCCAGATCGCAGATGCGGTGCTCCTCCAGCGCAAATCGCTCGCTGAACTGGCGGAAGAAATGGGCCTGATCGACAATTTCATTAAAATCAAAACGCTCGATTTTCATGCTGACGGCTCCCATGCTCCGTCTGCGGGCGACCTGCGCCGCCCGTTACTGTCCGCTAGCTCAAACCGCCCAGGTGCAGCGCTTTGACCTCCAGATACTCTTCCATGCCGAGTACCGAACCTTCGCGGCCCAGCCCCGACTCTTTCACACCACCAAACGGCGCCAGCTCGGTTGATACGGCACATTCATTAATGCCGATCATGCCGCTTTCCAGCGCGGCTGAAACACGGAATACCCGCTGCAGATTCTGCGTGTAAAAGTATGCGGCAAGGCCGAACGGCGTATCGTTAGCACGGCGGATGACGTCATCTTCATCATCAAAGCGGAAACAGGCAGCCACCGGACCAAAGGTCTCCTCCTGCGCGAGCTGCATCCCTTCGTGCGCCTCAGTAATCACAGTGGGCTGCCAGAAGTTGCCACCCAGCGCATGTCGCTCGCCACCCGCCAGTAATTTGCCACCTTTTGCTACCGCATCATTGACGTGCTGCTCAACCTTTTCCACCGCCGATGCCTCAATCAATGGCCCGACAATCACGCCCTCTTCCATGCCGTTGCCCACCTTCAGCTTGTTCACTTCGGCAGCCAGCTGCTGAGTAAAACGATCATAGATAGCATTGTGAATGTAGAAGCGGTTTACGCTGACGCACACCTGGCCCGCATTACGGAATTTGTTGGCAATGGCGCCCTGCACGGCGGCATCAATATCGGCATCGTCAAACACGATATAAGGGGCATTCCCCCCCAGCTCCATCGACACTTTTTTCATGGTTTCGGCAGCATTACGCATCAGCAGCTTGCCCACCTGGGTGGAGCCGGTGAACGAGATTTTACGCACCGCTTTGCTGGCCATGATGGCATCGCTGATAGCATGGGTATCACCGGCTACCGCATTCAGTACACCATCAGGCACGCCTGCCTCCTTCGCCAGCGCCAGCAGGGCAAAGGCGGAGAGTGGCGTGTTATTGGCAGGTTTAATAATGCCGGTGCAGCCGGCAGCCAGAGCTGGCCCCAGTTTGCGGGTCAGCATCGCCATCGGGAAATTCCACGGCGTAATGGCAGCCACAACGCCAATCGGTTCGCGGGTTGCCAGAATACGGGAGCCGGGTTTAGCTGGCGGAATAATTTCACCATTGGTCCGTTTCGCCTGCTCGGCGAACCACTGAATAAAACTTGCGGCGTATTCTACTTCCCCTTCCGCCTCTTTCAGGGGCTTGCCCTGTTCGGTCGTCATCAGCTGTCCCAGCCAGCGCTTGTTCTCAATGATCAGCTGGTACCAGCGAGTGAGAATTTCAGCGCGCGCTTTTGCAGTCTGCGCCCGCCAGGCGGGAAATGCGCGCTCCGCTGCGGCGATAGCCTGTTCCGTTTCAGCTTTACCCGCTTTCGCCACCTGTGCAATCACCTCACCGGTCGCCGGATTGGTCACGTCAAAGGTAGAGGCCGCCTGATGCCACTGGCCGTCCGCTAAATAGCCGGTCCGGAACAGTTCGCTCTCTTGCAGTGATTTCATTGATTCGCTCCTGTCAGTTTTGCTCTTCCGTCTGGAGAGTATAGTTGGCAAAAGCGACAGATTTTGTGATGGGTGGGGATTGCGCAGGCCGCTGCAGGTCACAGCGGCCAGATTCAGATTTGGATGAGCGTGTTCTGGTACTTATCCAGCATCATAGCCAGTCGTTTTACCGGTTCCGTTACGCTGGCGGGAGCCTCGTAATGGGCCAGCTTTTCCTGATAGACATCCAGCTCTTTCAGCAGACGTTCAAAGTAGTAACGCCGCTTGTCATCGCTGCTGGCGGAGATCACCCGGTCAGCGGTGTAACGCAACTGCCGGTGATAAGCAGAAAGATCGGCATTCACCGGCACTTCTGCGTCGCGTAACCGCTGATGACCGATGATCAGCGTCAGGGCGATGCGATATTTGTTGATATCGCCCGGAAACAGGTTCAGCAGCAGAAACAGTTGCTGATAGAGCGCTGGCAGATGGTTTTCACGCCGGCGCGCCTGATTGGTCGTCATGGCAGAGACAGCCGCATACATAAAGCGGTTCAGCAGCTTGCGGCCGGTGCGCGCTTTTGATTTATCACGAATCAGCAGGATCACCATCATCGCCACGAAGCAGCCGATGACCTGGCCCAGAACGTTATCGAGAAAGACGTTAATGTGGAATTCCATCGGATTATCCAGCACCAGAACGTTAAGGGTGCCAATCAACGCCCCCAGCGTGCCAAGCTGACGCCGCTGAATGAAAATACCACCGATAAAACCGAGCAGGCCGATTGCGATGCAGAGCAGCAGTGCGCTCTGCTGCGTCGCCGGGAGAACATACATAAAGTAGAGCGCACCCAGCGGAACCGCGACCGTCATGCCGTAGAGAAAGTCCTTTGCCATCATCAGCGGGTTGGGCATGCGCATCGCCAGCGCGGTGATGACAGCCAGCATGACCATGCAGCCACTGCCAGAGGTCCAGCCGGTATAGAGCCAGAACAGCGAACCCAGCGCGGTCGCCACAAAGGTACGGATACCGTTGATCATCGCATGATGCGTTTCAGCGGAACGCGCCTGGATCACCACTTCGCGCTGCAGAATCTCCTCTTCCAGCGAGGTGATCCGGCTATTACTTTTGATCCCTTTCAGCAGCAGCAGATATTCGGTAGCAGTGCCTACCCAGCTGGCCAGCGTGACCGGCGTTGATTTGCCGCTGGCACCAATCACCCGCCGCATCACTTTCATCCGCTTATGCACCTCTTCAACGGTCAAGGCTGGTTTTTCAACCATCAGACGATACTGGGGCGGAATGTAATCAGGACGGGAATTCTGGATCAGAAAGGTTTCGGCTGCCTGTGTAATCAGCGTCAGTGACAGCGTATTGAGCATCTGCAAACGGCGATTGCTGTTCTTCCAGCGTGAGGATTCCATCATCAGCTGGCTGCGCATGCTGTTCAGCGCCGTGGTGCGGCGTACCAGCGCGCTCCAGGCTTTGTCGACCTCTTCTTTATCACCGTGTGCGACGCAGAGTTGCAGCAGGTTATAGTGTGCCACCAGCAGCGAATCGACCTCAGCGTCGATCACTTTTTTAATCGAACGGGGTGAGAAAATCATGTCGGCCAGAATGGCACACAGAATGCCGAGTACGATTTCACTGCAGCGCTCTACCGCATATTGTGGCACCAGCGTCAGACCGCCGCTGGCATTAGCCGTCACCACAATAATCAGCGCGGTGTAGCCCGCCAGTCCGAGCGCGTAAGAGTTTTCTACCTTGATCAGCGAAGAGAGCCAGACGCAGAGCCCTGCCCAGATGCAGCACAGCAGCAGCATCACGACCGGTGCACGCACGGTGGCAATCATGATGGTCAGCGCGGCGATACAGCCAATAAATGTCCCGATAATACGCAAAACGCCGCGATAGCGCAGCGCCCCTGAATAGGGGTCACCCCCGGCCGCAAACGCGGTACCGCCAGCCACGATACCGGCGGTCATCACCGCCCAGCGCGGCGTTTCAAGGTTAAAGTGAAAACCCACCATCAGCGCTAACACCAGCGCAAAGGTGAGCTTTACCGGGAACCGCAGGAACTCGATCATATCGCCCTCTTAACCAAACTCACGCAGGCGATTAAACAGTCGGACCATCGGTGAAACCTGTTCAGGCTGACGATCGGCCTGACCGGTGATCACCACTGTCGCTGTCGTGCCCGCCGGGAAGCGATTGCCGGGCTGCTGATCAAGCCGGATGCGCACCGGCACACGTTGCGCCAGACGCACCCACTCCAGATTGGAGTCCACCGTTGCCATGCCTTTGCTGTCGACCGAGCTGCTGCTGTTGGTGACGCCAGCCGCCACACTGTCTACGGTGCCGCGCAACACGATGTTGCTGCCAAGTGGGGTGACTTCCGCGCGGAAGCCCTTCTCCACGCCGTGCAGTTTGGTCTCTTCCAGGTAAGCCAGCACATAGAAAGAGTGCTGCTGAACCAGCGCCACGGCAACCGAACCACGGGTAATGAACTCACCCTGGTAGACATTCAGGTTGGTGACCCAGCCATCGGATGGCGCTTTCACCGTGGTGCGCTCAAGGTCAATCTTCGCCAGATCGCGTGTCGCCACCGATTTCGCCAGCTGGTGCTCGCTGGTTTGCAAATCGTTATTGGATTGCTCGATAGCCTCGCGCGACATGGCGGAGGTGCCCAGCTGGTTACGGCGCCCGGCTTCGCGACGTTTCTCACTGACCAGTGCCTGGTAATATTCAACATCCGCCTGCGCCTGATCGAGCGCTTTTTGATAGCGCGGCCGGTCAACCACAAACAGCGTATCGCCCTTCTTCACCAGCTGGTTGTCGTGTACCGGAACCTCGGTAATCAGGCCGGTAACGTCAGGGGAGATCGCCACCACGTCAGCGGCGAAACGCGCATCACGGGTCCAGGGCGATTCGGTATAGAAGACCCAGGCACGGAAAATAATGACCACTGCGATGATGACCAGCAGGATAGTAATCGCGTAGCGCGCGATTTTTCTTATGAGTGCTTTCACTTAAACCTCAGACTAATAAACGGGAGACAAGGTAAAACACACAGCAGTAAAGCGCTGTATTAAAAAGTGCCGGATGCCAGACAAGATCGTAGATACCGCTCGGCGTAAGCACGCGTTTCACTAACCAGAACAGCATCAGTGAAATAATAAGTTCGATGAAAATGGGCGGAAAAGAGAGCCCAAACATGACAAATACCGGAAGCACACTCATCACAAATCCTTAGTTCGACCTTGCCGGGATACTCATGCCTCTTCAGATGTCGCAGGAAAACC
Organism: Pantoea sp. EKM10T; assembly: GCF_011800685.1. Classification (NCBI taxonomy): domain Bacteria; kingdom Pseudomonadati; phylum Pseudomonadota; class Gammaproteobacteria; order Enterobacterales; family Erwiniaceae; genus Pantoea; species Pantoea sp. EKM10T. Next base: position 27,540 of record NZ_JAALEU010000018.1, on the reverse strand, counting down.
CTCTGGAAGCGTTATCCGAACCGCAGCTGGCTTAATAATAGCGTATCATCGAAGGGTATCAGGCAATGAAGAATCACCGGGAAATACCCCGGCGCGCTTATAATAACGCGCCTGACTATAAGTTTTCTACAGAATGTGATCTAAATCACTTTTAAGTCAGAGTAAATAATGGAACGACTGAAAGGCATGTCTGTCTTCGCTAAAGTGGTGGAACTGGGTTCGTTTACCGCTGCGGCGCGTCAGCTTCATCTGAGCGTCTCATCAATCAGCCAGATCGTCGCGAAACTGGAAGATGCATTGCAGGTGAAACTGCTGAATCGCAGTACCCGCAGTATCGGGCTGACCGAAGCGGGCAAAATCTATTATCAGGGCTGTCGCCGTATGCTGGCCGAAGCGACGCAGGTGCATGAACAGCTTTACGCTTTTAACAATACGCCCATTGGCGTACTGCGAATTGGCAGCTCCTCTACCATGGCGCAGAACGTGTTAGCCGGCATGACCAGCGATATGCTGCGGGAATATCCGGGGCTGAGTGTGAATCTGGTCACCGGCGTTCCGGCCCCGGATCTGATCGCGGATGGTCTGGATCTGGTGATTCGGGTGGGAGCGTTAAAAGATTCCAGCTTATTTTCGCGTCGCCTGGGTGCGATGCCGATGGTGGTGTGCGCCGCAAAAAGCTATCTGGCGCAGCATGGTACGCCGGAGAAGCCGGGTGATATCGATAATTTTTCCTGGCTGGAATATAGCGTACGGCCCGACAACAATTTCGAACTGATTGCGCCGGAAGGATTAGTGACACGCCTGGCACCCCAGGGACGTTTTGTGACCAATGATTCCCTGACGCTGATTCGCTGGCTGAAGTCGGGCAATGGCATCGCCTATGTGCCGATGATGTGGGTGATTGATGAGATCACCGCAGGCGAGATCGATATTCTGTTTCCGCAGTATCAGTCCGATCCGCGCCCGGTCTACGCGCTCTATACCGAGAAGGATAAGTTACCGCTTAAGGTGCAGGTCTGTATCGATTATCTGACCGGCTATTTTGAACAGGTGGCTGAACAGTATCAGCAGCACCGTAAAAGCTAACAATAAATTGTTGACAACATCTGTCCCGACCAGCTGTAAGACCCAGCCAGCGAAGGGAACACGGTCAGATCGGAAAGACGCAAAATCCATCATCCCAGACACGCTCGGCCCGCGCCATCTGTGGCGCGGGACGCTTTCCTCCTCTGCCCGTGTTCCCTGCGCTTTCAGCTATTGCATTGCTGCCAGGTTCATCCGGCTATGGATTTGTCAGCATTCTGACAACCCGCCGGGCGGCGGGTTGTTGGGGTCACATCAGGCGGTGCCGCCGATGGTCAGTTTATCCAGCTTCAGGGTCGGCTGACCGACACCGACCGGCAGGCTCTGTCCCTCTTTACCACAGACGCCGACGCCTTTATCCAGCGCCAGGTCATTACCCACCATCGAGATCTGCTGCATCGCTTCGATGCCGGAACCAATCAGCGTTGCGCCTTTAACCGGTTTGGTGATTTTGCCGTTCTCAATCAGATAAGCCTCTGAGGTTGAGAAGACAAATTTGCCGGAGGTGATATCCACCTGACCGCCACCAAAGTTCGGCGCATAGAGGCCATACTCAACGCTTTCAATAATATCCTGCGGCGATGACTTGCCAGCCAGCATATAGGTGTTGGTCATGCGCGGCATCGGCAGATGCGCGTAGGATTCACGACGTCCATTACCGGTAGGGCTAACCCCCATCAGTCGCGCATTCAGCTTGTCCTGCATGTAGCCTTTCAGTACACCATTCTCAATCAGCATGTTGTACTGACCGGGAACGCCCTCATCATCTACTGCCAGTGAACCGCGCAGCCCTTCAAGGGTGCCGTCATCCACCACGGTACAGAGGTCAGACGCAACCTGCTGACCAATTTTACCGCTGAACACCGAGGTGCCACGGCGATTGAAGTCGCCTTCCAGACCGTGACCGACCGCTTCATGCAGCAGCACGCCCGGCCAACCCGCACCCAGTACCACTGGCAACGCACCAGCAGGTGCGGCCACGGCGGAGAGATTCACCAGCGCCATACGCACTGCTTCACGCGCCCAGGCGTCAGCGCGGACTTCGCCATCTTCATCTGCCAGGAAAAACGCATAACCGGTACGCGCACCGCCGCCGCTTGCGCCGCGTTCACGTTTGCCCTGATCTTCCACCTGGACACTAATAGAGAGGCGAACCAGCGGACGGACATCTGCCGCCAGCGTGCCGTCAGTCGCGGCTACCAATACCTGCTCGTAAACGCCGGTCAGGCTGGCATTGACTTCCTGCACGCGCGGATCAGCCGCACGAGCCACTTTATCAACGCGATGCAGCAGGGCAATTTTGTCTTCACGTGTCAGGCTGCTCAGCGGATCGATAGCCTGATAGAGCGAACGGTTCATCACGGCAGAGAGCGTGTGTGCCTTGCCATTTCCCTGTTCGCGTACGATGCTGCGTGCGGCTTCAGAGGAGAGACGCAGTGCATTCAGCGTGATCTGGTCTGCATAGGCGAAGCCGGTTTTCTCCCCGCTGACCGCACGCACGCCCACACCCTGATCGATATGGTAGGAGCCATCTTTAATGATTTTGTCTTCCAGCACCCAGGATTCGTGAAAGCTGGACTGAAAATAGAGATCGGCATAATCCAGACGACGTTCTGAAAGCTGCCCTAACAGGGAAAATAGGTCCTGCTGATTAATGCCGTTAGCAGTCAGTAACTGCTCACTTACCAGGTTCAGAGTCATCGTTTCTCACTCATTATGTGCTCAGATAATCATAGCCTGCGGTAATTCCGGTACGGCGTCAAATTCACTTGTTGTCAGTTTCACGCGGTTTACGCAGCACTTCATTGATTTCTGGTTTATCCAGCGGGCCACTGATGTGATAACGCAGCAGCGATATCTTGTTCCACAGGGGTCCCAGAACTTTACTGGCGGCAAACACCGCCGCGCCAATTACCGGATTGATGGCAAAAGCTGTCGCCACACCGACCGAGGCGGATATTTCCGGCGCAACCACCGCTTCCATGTCGATCTGACGCTTCACCAGATCGAGATTACCCTGCATCGCAATGTCCGCTTCCAGGCCATCCACCAGCAGATTATCGGTGCGCATCATGCCGTTTTCGATCCAGGCGGTGCCGTTAATCGAGTCGAAGTAGAAAGAATTGGTGAAGGTGTCGCTGAAGTCGAAGCGCAGCTTGCGCAGTAGCGCATCAAAGCTCACCAGCCGCAGAATTTTCCCGGCGGCACCGGTATTCACATCGGCGATCTGGCCTTTGCCAAAGTGGGTCTTCAGGGTGCCGCTCAGCGTCTCTGCCGAGGGCTGCCAGGGGGCAGAGCGCCAGTGCAGGTCATACGCAATATCAAATGGCGCATCGCGCAGCGGCGTGTTGACCCCAAACCAGTTGGTCGCGTTATTAATATTCGGGCCTTTCAGCGTGCCCTTCAGCGAAGTGCGCTGGTCGTCCGGGCGGTTAACCCATTCCCCGTTGATTTTCAGCTGTGAGCTGCCAGTATCCACTTTTCCGTTAGTAAGCGCTAACGTATCTCCGCGGGGTTGCAGCATCGCGGAGACCTGACCATATTTCTGACCCAGCACCCAGCACTCTTTACAGCGCAACTGTAAAGCGGGCCACTGGCTGAAGTTAATGTTCGTGGCTTTTTGAGGTGGCGCTTTGCCGCCTTTGCCTTCACCGTTATCCCACTGCGGATTGTAGTAAAGGTAATCCAGGTTCACCTGCCACGGTGCTTTCGGTGCCATTGCCAGCGCACCACGCAGCTCTTTAGCCCTGATGCCGACCTGGCCCTTGCCGCCCGCACTCTGAGCCAGTGTCGCTTCAACCTCATGCCATTGCTGCCCGGCCAGGGTGACCGCCGGGCTACGAAGCGTGATATTGCCGGGCAGCGTAACGCCACCCGTTTTGAGGCCGCCGCCTGACTCGCTGCCCCCGGATGCTCCCCCTGCGGCCATCATCGCCACCCAGGCCTCGCCATCCAGCGCGGGCAGGTTCAGTACCATGCCGGGATGATCGGGCAGAGCAGGTGTTTTCTGCGCATCATTCAGCCAGATGCCACGATCGACGCGCAGCGTCGGCTCCAGCAACCAGCGGCTGTTAAAGCGATGGTTTGCATCGACGCTGCCACTGAGATCGAAATGGTGCAGGTCGCCACTGGCCTTGATTGCGACTGGCATCGCCTCACCGGCTTTCTTATCGAGCGGTGCAGGTAAGTGACTACTTACTTCTTTTGCATTACCGTTCAGCGTCACGTCATAACGCGCCCCGCCATGATGGGGCAGCGTAATATTGACGTCGCCCTGCCACGGCAGATTTCCGCCCAGTTGCTTGCTGACGGCTGCAGGAAGCTGGCTGATTTTAGCGGGCTGCCAGTCGCCCTGAAGTTTGACGTTCACGCCAAAGTCGTCCGGATTCTCTTTGGTGCTGAAACGCACGCCCATCGGCTGACCAAACCAGTTCGCACGCAGATCCTCACTGGCCAGATTGCCGTTGTCGTAACGGAAGCGCCCGGAAAGATTGTTAATGGTGGTTTTTAACGGTTTGATAAACAGCGAATTATTGTTCAGGTCCACATTGCCACGGGCATGAACCTGCTCACCATCCAGCGGGATATCCAGATTCAGGCGGCCGCCGACGCGGCCTTTGATTTCCAGCTGTTCCAGCGCGGCACCCAGTGAAGGTTTCAGCGGAGTCTGCCCGAAATAGTCCGCGATCTGCTGGCCTTCACCACTGATATCACCTTCAATGATCAGTTTTTCTTTCAGGTAGTCGGGGATCACCGCAGTGACGTTGCGCGCGTCCACCTCGCCCAGTTTCGCCACCGGCGCTTTCATCCAGAGACCGTCATTCAGGAAGTTAAGGTCGATATCGAGATTGCTTAACGCTGGCCATTTGGGCTGAAACGCATAGGTTGCCTGGCGAAGCGGCACCCAGACCTGGAACATGCCATCATTATGCTTGAACGGGAACAGCGCCGGATTACCGGCAAACAGCAGTGTGGCGTTGTCCACCTTGCCACCCTTCACTGCCCCACTCAGATAGTGCGTCAGGCTGTTACCCAACAGCGGTACCGGGAAGTAGCGCCAGGCATCGCCCGCATCTGTAAGCCGGATACCGGCCAGAATATCCAGACGAGGCTCACCGCCGCTATTCTGCTGGTAGCTGAAGTCGCCGCGCGCCCAGAGCGAGCGCGCCTCCAGGTCAAGATTTTCGCCCGCCAGCGTGAGGCCATGATCATCATTCAGCCAGCGCAGCGCACCGGTCACCCGCTTAATCTCTAACGGAGCCTGGAACATGTCGCCATAGGGAACGGTCGCCGCCCCCATATCCACACTGACCTGACCATTGCTCAGGCTGCCGCGCGCTTCACCGCTTAAATGGCTGATGCCCGGCAACAGTTTCCAGTGCTGCCAGCTGAAATCACGCCACTTCACCTGTACGCGGGTTTTTTCAGGCTGCTGTAACGGAATATCCAGCGCCAGGCCATCGATGGTGCCCTGTGGCTGCAGCGTCTGCCAGTTTTCAAACAGCGCCGGAGAGAGCGGCGCAAACAGCGGAACGATCGGCGCAATATGACTCAGCACCAGCTGTGTGGCGCGAACGCGCACTTCCGGCTGACCATCCGGTCCCAGCATCTGCTTATCTTCAGGACGCCATAACAGAGAGAAGTGACCGGCGGGCCAGGCGTGGCCGTCGGTGCTGAGCCGGGTTTGTGGCACATTGACCACCCAGCCATTCTGGAAACGTGACAGATGCGCGGTCAGCCCATCGACCTCAATGCGGTGTCGTCCGGTCTCGCCCTGCCAGCTGGCTCCGCCCTTGCGCAGCAGCAGATCACCGGCGTAGATGTCGCCATCGCGCAGGTTAACCCAGGCCGCCAGGCTAAATCGGGCGCTATCCAGCCGGGTATTGTCACGCACCCAACGGCCCAGCCACGGGCGCATATCGACGTCGTCGGCCTGCATCCAGATGCGGCCATCATTGAGTAAACCGTTGCTGTCGTTAAGATCAAGCCGCACCTGGACCACGCCGTGCTGGCCGGTAAAGCTCGACAGACTGACTTCGCCTTCGGCCCGGTGGCGGTTATCTTCATTGACCCAGGTGAGTCGCGGGATCGCCAGCTCAGCATGCTGACCGGAAGGGGTGCGGAAACGGATGGTGCTGTCACGCAGGTCAAAGTGGTCAAACTGACGCAGGAAGAGTTCGTTTATCTGCGCCGGACGGAAGCTGTTTTTCTCTTTGTCGTTATCCAGCAGCGGGCGATTAGTATCGAGGTGCAACTGCCAGAAGGTCAGATCGCGAAACTGCCACCGCCAGTGCAGCAGGGACTGCCAGACGTCGAGAGCCAGATTGATGCGTTTGATAGTGAGTTTGCCGTTCTCATGCAGATCGACGCTAAGATCGCGAACCTGCAGGGTTGGGCCAAAATTCTCCCATTTACCCTGTAACTGGCTGGCGTTGACCGGCACGCCGCTGCTGTCGGAGATGTATTGCAGAAGGTTGCTGCGATAGCTGTCGAGATGCGGCATCACCAGACGCAATCCGCTGACCAGCAGCGCGACAATCACGATGATTGCCGCGACCAGCAGTAACAAAATCCTCGGCAACTGCCTCACTCACGCCTCTCCTTGTGTTCCGTAAACGACGGATAGTTGGTTCTCATACCCGACCGTCTCCCGATAAAAGCGTTAAAACGCGCATTTTATCTCAAACAAGGGCGATTTTTCAGCCCGATATCCGAAGAAACCGGTGACCGGGCTGGCGTTACATCATCACCACGTCGAACTGCTCCTGAGTGTAGAGCGCTTCGACATGAACTTTAACCTGCTTGCCGACAAAGATTTCGACTTCAGCCAGTGCATGAGACTCGTCGGTTTTTAACGCCTCACCCACCGTCGGTGAAACATAGACCAGAAAGCGGTCAGAATCATAAGCGTGATGAACCCGGACAATCTCCCGCATGATTTCATAGCAGACCGTTTCAACGGTTTTCAGCGTGCCGCGCCCTTTGCAGACCGGGCAATCCTGGCACAAAACGTGCTCAATACTTTCGCGGGTACGCTTACGCGTCATCTCCACCAGACCCAGCGCCGAGAAACCATTAATACCGGTTTTAACCCGATCTTTACTGAGCGCGCTTTCCAGCGAATGCAATACCCGGCGGCGATGGTCTTCGTTGCTCATATCGATGAAGTCGATAATGATGATGCCACCAAGATTACGCAGTCGCAGCTGACGTGCGATCGCCTGAGTGGCTTCAACATTGGTATTAAAGATCGTCTCATCAAGGTTACGATGGCCGACAAACGCACCGGTGTTGATATCGATGGTGGTCATCGCTTCGGTCTGATCGATGATCAGATATCCGCCTGACTTTAGTTCAACTTTGCGATCCAGCGAGCGCTGAATCTCATTTTCGACGTCAAACAGGTCGAAAATAGGCTGTTTACCGTTGTAGAGCTCCAGCTTACCGGCCATTTCCGGGATATATTCACCGGTAAATTCCACCAGCATATCGCAGGTCAGGCGGGAGTCGACCCGGATGCGATCCAGCGCCGCGCCCGCAAAATCACGCAGAATACGCTGGGCCAGAGCCAGCTCACCGTAGAGCAGGCAGCGGGTCTGATTGCGCTTTTTACGCTCGCTGACTTTGGTCCAGAGTCGTTTGAGAAAAGCCGCGTCCTGCGCCAGCTCCTCTTCCCCGATGCCTTCTGCGGCGGTACGGATAATAAAGCCGCCCAGATCGTCGCAGTAGTCAGCCACGACCGCTTTAAGCCGATCGCGCTCTTTCTCGCTCTCAATACGCTGAGAGACACCCACATGCGATGCGCCTGGCATAAAGACCAGGTATCGTGAAGGCAGCGTGATGTCAGTGGTCAGCCGGGCACCTTTGGTGCCAAGCGGATCTTTGACGACCTGAACCACCAGATCCTGTCCCTGCCGCACCAGCTCGGCGATATCCCGCACGATAAAGTTTTTCTTTTCGTCGCCCGCCACACATTCAGTATGCGGCATGATATCTGAGGCGTGCAGAAAGGCCGCTTTCTCCAGACCGATATCAACAAAGGCGGCCTGCATGCCGGGCAGAACACGGCTTACACGGCCTTTATAAATATTGCCAACGATGCCGCGCCGCGCCTCACGCTCAATGTGAATTTCCTGCAGTATGCCGCCGTCAATATAGGCAACACGTGTTTCAGAAGGCGTGACGTTTACCAGTAATTCAGCCGTCATGTTGACCCCTTACGGCACGCAGTGACTCGAAATGGCTGATCAACTCCCCTGTCTCAACCAAGGGTAATCCGACCACTGCATGGTAGCTTCCATTAATTTTGCGGACAAAGTTTCCTCCCCTGCCCTGAATACCGTATGCACCCGCTTTATCCATTGGCTCGCCGGTCGCGATATAGTCGTCGATGTCGGTGGCGGTTAAGGTGCGGAATGTCACATCAGTGGTTACGACGCAATCCAGCGCCTGCTGACTGTCGGCCAGCGCTACCGCCGTCATCACCTGATGCGTATGACCAGAGAGTTTGCACAGCATCGCGCGGGCATCAGCGGCATCGCGCGGCTTTTCCAGCACTTCGCCATTCAGCACCACAATCGTATCCGCGCCCAGCACCGGCAGATCCTGCGCGGCCAGTTTGACACCCGCCTGCGCTTTATCATTGGCCAGACGGCGGACATAGATCTCCGCCGCTTCGTTCGGCTGACGCTGCTCTTCAACGTCAGTCACGATGCGCTCGAATGTCAGACCAAGTTGAGTTAACAGCTCACGACGACGCGGTGAACCGGAAGCAAGATAGAGGGTTACCATAAATTTCCTTATTGAACAGCGAACTGACGTCGAATTTTTCTCATTAATAAGAATAGCCAGGGCCAGAGAATACCGTCGACGACACTGCTCCAGAAAATTTCAGGTCGGAATGAAACGTTGATTACCAGGAATTCAGCCCAGAAGACAATCACATCCATCGCCAGTGACAGCACCATAACCATTAACGCTTGCTGCCACAACGCTAAGTTGCGGAATAACTGGAACTTAAAGGCAATCAGATAGGCGATGATACTGAGCGCCAGCGCACGCACGCCAAGTGTGGAACCCGCAATCAGATCCATGATGGCACCCAGCACAAATCCGCTGCCGACATTGACCCGATGCGGCAGTGCGAGCACCCAATAGATAAGGATCAACAGCAGCCATGAGGGCCGGAACATATAAATTTCATCCGGCCAGGGCATGATCTGCAGGACAAGCGCAACCAGGAAGGAGAGCCAGATGACCCAACGTCCCTGGCTGCGATATCGACTCAAGGCTGCCCCCCGCGTGAACGCGAGGAGTTGCTTTGTCCACTGCTGCTGGTAGCTGACGGTGCAGGCGGTCCCATCTGTACGGCAGGCGCAGGCGGGCCCATTTCTCCCGCAGGCGGTAAGACCTGCGGCATCATCTGCATCAGACGCTCGTTCGCAACGCGATGAACTTCATCCTGCGGCAACGGCATATCACCATTGCGATCGGCACCCCACAGCAGCAGCAGGTAACGCAGACGCTGCAGACCCGCGGTCGGATGCGCCTGAATCACCGTATAGGCGCGTTGGGTATCCACTTTTACCGAGGAAACCACACCCACCGGATAGCCTTCAGGGAATCGGCCACCGATACCTGAAGTCACCAGTACATCGCCGACCCGAATGTCCGTATTACCTGGCAGATGCTCAAGCTGAAGATCTTCAGTACAACCGTTACCTGCGGCAATGACACGAATATCATTACGCAGCACCTGAATCGGCAGGGCATGTGACGCATCGCAGATGAGCAGAACACGGCTGGTGAGTTGTCCGACAGCGATGACCTGACCGACTACCCCTTTATCACTGATGACCGGCTGGCCTTCATAGACGCCGTTAACGCTGCCTTTGTCGATTACCACCTGGTCGGTGTAAGGATCGGTGCCGGTGGAGATGACCTGTGTCACCATCTTTTGCTCATCCTGACGCAGCGGTGAACCCAGCAGTTCACGCAGGCGTGCGTTTTCCTGCTTATATTGCCCCAGCATTAGCAGGTTACTGTTTTTCAGGAAGAGCTCACGACGTAACGCTTTGTTTTCCTGCTCGAGTTGCTGACGCGACGCCAGCGACTCTGACACGCCATCCAGCAGCTGACGTGGCCCATTGGCCAGGAAGTAAAACGGACTGACCGACGTATCCAGATAGTTGCGTATTTGGGTGAAAGAACCCACACGGCTGTCGGCAATGATAATGGCAATCGCCACGATAACCGCCAGGAATAGACGCAACTGCAGGGAAGGTCCCCTGCTAAAAATCGGCTTCATATAATCTGCGTGATCCTCGACAACAGGAGAGGAAGCGACGGCATAACACCGTGCTTCCCTGGGCTGAACGCACTGCACCGGCACAGATTGCGCCGGTTCACATGCCACTCCCTCGCATGATCATTGCGTTCTTAGCCGGTTGAGGCAATTATTCTTCGCTGAACAAATCGCCGCCATGCATGTCGATCATTTCCAGCGCTTTGCCGCCACCGCGAGCCACACAGGTCAGTGGATCCTCAGCAACCACAACCGGAATGCCCGTCTCTTCCATCAGCAGACGATCCAGGTTGCGCAGTAACGCACCACCGCCGGTCAGCACCATGCCGCGCTCCGAAATATCTGAAGCCAGCTCAGGCGGACACTGCTCAAGGGCAACCATCACCGCGCTAACGATGCCGGTTAATGGCTCCTGCAGCGCTTCCAGAATTTCATTAGAGTTCAGTGTAAAGCCGCGCGGTACACCTTCTGCCAGGTTACGACCACGCACTTCGATCTCACGGACTTCATCACCCGGATAGGCTGAACCGATCTCATGCTTAATACGTTCTGCGGTCGCTTCGCCGATCAGTGAACCGTAGTTACGACGCACATAATTAATAATAGCTTCATCGAAACGATCGCCACCAATACGCACTGACGAGGAGTAGACCACACCGTTCAGCGAGATCACCGCCACTTCTGTGGTACCGCCACCAATATCCACCACCATTGAGCCGGTCGCTTCTGAAACGGGCAGACCCGCACCAATTGCTGCAGCCATCGGCTCTTCAATCAGAAATACTTCACGCGCGCCTGCGCCCTGAGCGGATTCACGAATCGCGCGGCGTTCAACCTGTGTTGCCCCGACGGGTACGCAGACCAGCACACGCGGGCTGGGACGCATAAAACTGTTGCTGTGAACCTGCTTGATGAAGTGTTGCAGCATCTTTTCGGTCACGAAGAAGTCAGCGATAACGCCATCTTTCATCGGACGAATCGCTGCGATATTGCCTGGCGTACGGCCAAGCATCTGTTTGGCCTCATGACCTACGGCCGCAACACTTTTCGGTGAACCGGCACGATCCTGTCGAATAGCGACGACGGAGGGCTCGTTCAGTACGATGCCCTGTCCTTTCACGTAAATCAGGGTATTCGCGGTACCCAGGTCAATGGACAAGTCGTTGGAAAACATGCCACGAAATTTTTTAAACATACTAAGGGGTAATCCTGCAAGCTGGGGGCGGAAAATAAAATCCGCTTACTTTACCAACCACACGAAGCTGCCACAAGGCGCAAAAACGTTCTGCTTCGGTGAAAAAAGACGCCTGATTGCGTTTAAGTCATCTGAACTGGCGATCCACAACAGCAGAATGGCGACCAGACGCCATCAGCACTGCATTTCACGCTATTTCCCCTCGCCCTGTCCGACATAAAATCTAACATTTCCGGCAGTAAGTTCAGAGGTTCAGACGCGGATAAACATTAAAAAAAACCGTAAATTTCCGTCAGTACGACCGCAATTCATTAAATACGGTAACGTTGTGAATACTTCTTCACGTTACTGTTAACCGGAAGCGAGGGAGCAAAAAAGTCGCCCTGCCCACCTGCTACGCCCAACGCGACTAAAGTTTGCCACTCCGCTTTAGTGCGGACACCGGTAGCAAACACCTGAATGCCCGTACATTTACAGACTTCCAGCAGACTCTGCACAAACAGCTGATTTTCAGTCCGTCGCTCAATATTGCGTACCAGACCGGCATCAAGCTTGATCAGTTCCAGCGGCAGCTGTCGTATATAGGCGCTGCTTACCACGGTTAAACCCGCCTGATTTACCGCAACCCGACAGCCAAAAGCCTTAAGTGCGCGGAAAACTGGCGTTAAACGGTTGATGTGTTGACAAACATCTGCCTCGGCAAGTTCAAATAAAAATCGTTTTCTTTGCGCTTTCGGGCACTGCAGCAGCATGTTCTGCAGCCAGAGGACAAAAGAGCGCTGCAGAAGCGAGGTAATCGTCACCGGGATCACCAGCGTCTCTTCTGGCCAGAGTTCAGAGAGTGCCGCAATGCGGGTCATTAACTGGCGATCCCAGCCATCAGCCATGCCGAGCTGCTGTACCAGGGGCATATATTCTGCGGCCAGCACTTCTTTATCGCCGTCGAAGATGCGGGTCAGCATCACCCGGTGCTGTACCTTACCCTCAATATTGACGGTGGGTTTATGATAGAGCCGCGGGCCGCCACGGCTAAGCGTGTTCTCCAGCAGGGTTCGCCAGCGCACACTACCCCGCCCGGCGTCCTGCGGATTTCCGGCACCATTGGTCCAGTTGTTGCCGCCCAGCAGTGCCGCACGTCGGGTAGCCATTTCGGCATTTTCCATCACCTGCGGCACAGTCTGCCCGCTGTGCCAGGCGCTGATGCCGATATGGATGAGATCATCACGATTAACCAGCCGCATCGGCGGCAGGGAATCAACGGCATTGATCAGCTGATCCGCAATACTGTTTGCCTCTTTGAGACTGCGATGCGGCAGTAGCACGGCAAAATCACTGCGGAAATAGCGTGCCAGCAGGGCGCCAGGATAGCGCAGCACAAAGGTGGAAAGCATGTTGACGAAATTGAAGAGGTACTCCTCAACCAACCCCGGCTCCAGCGAATCCTTCAGCGTGTCCAGATCGGGCAGGCGCACCATCATCACCACACCATGGGTGCCGACAGCCTCCTGATCTTCCAGCAGGGTGGCGAGCTGGTTATCAAAGAACAGCCGGTTGTTGAGACCGGTGCGTCCATCCTGCGCAGCAAAGGTGCGGATCAGCGTGTCGATACGCAGACGCTGTTCGCCCGCTTCCTGCAGATCCGCCAGCAACACATCCAGTGCGCGGCTCGCTCTCGGTGGCCACTCATCCGCACCGCGTTTCGGCATTACGCCGCGCTCACCGCTGATAATCGCCTCTGCCCGTACTTCAAGATGCTCCATACCGCGCCACTGACGACTGAGCCAGCGATGCATCAGCAGCAGCACCAGACTCATCACCAGCATGACGGTAAACAGGATGCCCAGCGTAGAGGTGCCGGTAATGGAGCGCAGCCAGGTTTTGGCAGGATCAAGGGTGACGACCCGCAGCTCTAACCCCGTCTGGTGCATCAAAGGCACATCGACCTGGATAAAACGATTAGGCTCGTCTTCCAGCATCTGGTTTTCGTGTCGGGAGAGGGTAAGGAAAGTCTGCCTGCCGTTGTGAAGAGAAATCTGCTCGGCATTCATTATCGGCATCATACGCGTGAGCCAGACATGCAGCTCTGCCGGCGTCTGGGTGAACATCGCCTGATCCACTTCGGTCGCCAGTATCTGCGCCCGATGTTCAACCCGCTGATGACTGAACCAGAAAACACTGAATGCACAGCCTGCCAGCATCAACGACATGGCCAGCAGGCTTAAAAAGGTAATAAACGCAGATAATTTTGTGGTTAATCGCATCCCTGTGCCTGTATTACTGCGGTGATAACCGGATCACCCAACCTTGTACCGTCAGCCTGACGAAAACGCGAGCAAAAATAGCATAATTTGCCGTTGCCGACAGCGCCGGGACGTATGAAGCCGAAGTATATCGTCGGGATATCATCGCTGACGTTGATCCTGGCACTTTTCGGTGCATTCTCATCGTACCGGCCAGCCAGGAAATTTCACATTTTCAGGGCGAAACTGGCTGATATCAGTAATAGTCATCATGCTGGTTAATGACATCCTGTCTGGAGAGGGCACCATGAAACGCACACCCCGTCTGACCGAAGCCGACGTAACGCCGGAAAGCATTTTTAACATGAAGCGCCGCCAGGTGCTGAAAACGCTGGGACTGAGCGCAGCGGCGATGGGTATGCCGGGCGTGGCGCAAGCCGATATTCTCAGCTGGTTCAAAGGCAACGATCGCCCACCCGCGCCAGCAGGCCGGCCGCTGGACTTTACCAAACCAGCGCAATATCAGGCCGATCTGACCTTAACGCCTGCGGATAAAGTTTCCGGCTATAACAACTTCTATGAGTTCGGGCTGGATAAGGCCGATCCGGCTGCCAATGCCGGTACGCTGAAAACAGAACCCTGGAAACTGACCATTGATGGCGAAGTGGCTAAACCCGTGACCCTGGATATGGATGACATCTTTAAACGGTTTGCCATGGAGCAGCGAATCTATCGCATGCGCTGCGTGGAGGCCTGGTCGATGGTGGTGCCCTGGATAGGCTTCGAGCTGAATAAGCTTATCTCTCTGGCGGAACCCACCAGCAAAGCGCGTTTTGTCGCCTTTCAGACACTGTACGATCCTGAGCAGATGCCAGGTCAGAAAGATCGCTTTATTGGCGGCGGACTCAATTATCCCTATGTCGAAGGTTTACGTCTGGATGAAGCCATGCATCCGCTGACCATTCTGACCACCGGCGTCTATGGCAAAGCGCTGCCGCCGCAGAATGGCGCGCCGATTCGCCTGACGGTGCCGTGGAAATATGGTTTTAAGGGCATTAAGTCGATTGTCAAAATCACCCTGACCGCAAATCAGCCACCAACGACCTGGAATCAGATCGCCGCAGATGAATATGGTTTTTATGCCAATGTGAATCCGCATGTTAATCATCCACGCTGGTCGCAGGCCACTGAGCGATTTATTGGCCCGGGCGGCAGTCTGAAGGTCGAACGTCAGCCAACTCTGCTGTTTAACGGCTATGCCGAACAGGTTGCGTCGCTCTATCGTGGCCTGGATTTACGGGAGAATTACTAGGTGGTACGCCTGTCGATAAAACAGATCACCTGGCTTAAGGTGATTCTGCATCTGGCGGCCCTGTTGCCGCTGATTTATCTGGTTCTTGCCGCGATGCAGGGCGGCCTGAGTGCGGATCCGGCAAAAGATATTCAGCATTTTACCGGCCGCATGGCGCTGAAACTGCTGCTGGGTACGCTGCTGGTCTCACCGCTGGCACGTTATGGCAGGCAACCGCTGTTAATCCGCACCCGGCGTCTGCTTGGCGTCTGGACGTTTGTCTGGGCTTCTCTCCATCTGCTGAGCTATTACCTGCTGGAGCTGGGCGCTGACAATCTGCGTCTGCTGGGCAGCGAGCTGATTTCCCGTCCCTATCTGACACTGGGGATTATCAGCTGGCTGATATTACTGGCCCTGGCGCTGACGTCGTTTCAGCGCGCTCAGCGCAAGCTCGGTAAGCGCTGGCAAACCCTGCACAACGCGGTCTATCTGGTGGCCATTCTGGTGCCGATTCACTATATCTGGTCAGTGAAAACCGTGTCACCCCAGCCACTTATCTACGCACTACTTGCTGCAATACTGTTAGCCTGGCGTTACAAAAAATTTCTCAAATGGTGGCCTCGCTAGCGCTTCACCCGTTGTTTTCCTCTGCACTTTTCTGATAAAAGATGTGGCCCGCAGGCCACATCCGATCATCTTCGCAGATAAGACCAGTATTTTGCTGCGAAATGACACGAAACGGATATAATGCCCGGCTTTATTGCTCGTCGGGTCTTCTTTTTCATTCTCAAAGGTGACAAATGAAGATTCGCAAGGTATTTTACGCGATGCCTCAATGATTGCGGGAGATGGCAGCACGATGGCGCATAAATTACATATTCTGCTTTTAAACGGGCCCAACCTGAACCTGTTGGGAACGCGTGAACCTGAGAAGTATGGTCATACCACGCTGCGTCAGATCGTTGACGATTTGACACGTCAGGCAGACCAGTTGAATGTGGAATTGAGCCACCTGCAAACCAATGCTGAATTTCAGCTGATTGATCGCATTCATGAGGCCAAAGGCAATGTGGATTACATCATTATTAATCCTGCCGCGTTTACCCATACCAGTGTCGCACTACGTGATGCCCTGCTGGCGGTAGAAATACCGTTTATCGAGGTTCATCTCTCCAACGTGCATGCCCGCGAGCCCTTCCGCCATCACTCCTATCTTTCTGATGTCTCTGCTGGCGTGATCTGTGGGCTTGGCGCTGACGGCTACACATGGGCTTTACAAACGGCAGTAAAACGCCTGTCTCAAACTAATTAATCAAACTGAGTACGGAACCCCACTCATGGATATTCGTAAAATTAAAAAACTGATCGAACTGGTTGAAGAGTCTGGCATTTCAGAGCTGGAAATTTCTGAAGGTGAAGAGTCCGTGCGCATCAGCCGTGCACCTGCAAACGTGGGTTACCCGATGATGCAGCAGACTTACGCTGCGCCGGTTCAACAGCCTGCTCTGGCAACAGCTGTTGCTCCTGTTGCAGCGGTTGCCGAAGCGGCACCGGCTGAAATCAGCGGTCACATCGTGCGTTCACCAATGGTAGGGACCTTCTACCGTACGCCGAGCCCGGATGCGAAAGCCTTTGTGGAAGTCGGCCAGAAAGTGAATGCCGGCGATACCTTGTGCATCGTCGAAGCCATGAAAATGATGAACCAGATCGAAGCTGACAAATCAGGTGTAGTGAAAGCTATCCTGGTTGAAAGCGGTCAGCCGGTCGAATTTGACGAGCCACTGGTTATCATCGAGTAACGGGGCAGATCATGCTGGATAAAATTGTTATTGCTAACCGTGGTGAGATTGCGCTGCGCATTCTGCGTGCCTGTAAAGAACTGGGCATCAAGACTGTTGCGGTACACTCAAGCGCGGATCGTGACCTGAAGCACGTGCTGCTGGCAGACGAAACCGTCTGCATCGGCCCGGCGCAGTCAGTTAAAAGTTACCTCAACATCCCGGCGCTGATCTCTGCTGCAGAGATCACCGGCGCGGTGGCGATTCACCCTGGCTACGGCTTCCTCTCTGAGAATGCCGATTTTGCTGAGCAGGTTGAGCGCTCCGGCTTTATCTTTATCGGTCCGAAAGCAGACACCATTCGCCTGATGGGCGACAAAGTCTCTGCGATTAATGCGATGAAGAAAGCAGGCGTCCCAACCGTACCCGGTTCTGACGGTTCGCTGACCGATGATATGGAAAAAAACCGTGCCTTTGCGAAGCGCATCGGTTATCCGGTCATCATCAAAGCCTCTGGCGGCGGCGGCGGTCGTGGTATGCGCGTTGTGCGCAGCGACAAAGATCTGGAACAATCCATCAACATGACGAAAGCGGAAGCCAAAGCGGCTTTCAGCAACGACATGGTTTACATGGAGAAGTATCTGGAGAATCCGCGCCACATCGAGATTCAGGTTCTGGCTGACGGCCAGGGCAACGCGATCTATCTGGGCGAACGTGACTGCTCTATGCAGCGTCGTCACCAGAAAGTGGTTGAAGAAGCGCCAGGCCCAGGTATTACTGAAGAACAGCGCAGCTTTATCGGCAATCGTTGTGCCAAAGCCTGTATTGAGATTGGCTATCGTGGCGCAGGTACCTTCGAGTTTCTGTACGAAAACGGTGAGTTCTACTTCATTGAGATGAACACCCGTATTCAGGTGGAACATCCGGTGACCGAGATGATCACTGGTGTGGATCTGATCAAAGAGCAGCTGCGCATTGCTGCGGGTCAGCCACTGTCGATCAAACAGGACGAAGTGGTTATTCGCGGACATGCGGTCGAGTGCCGTATTAACGCTGAAGATCCGGTCACCTTCCTGCCAAGTCCGGGTAAAATCACCCGCTTCCATGCGCCAGGCGGTTTTGGCGTGCGCTGGGAGTCGCATATTTACTCAGGCTACACCGTACCGCCGTATTACGACTCCATGATCGGTAAGCTGATCACCTATGGCGAAACGCGCGACGTGGCTATCGCCCGCATGAAGAATGCGCTGGCGGAACTGATCATCGACGGTATCAAAACCAACGTTGAACTGCAGATGAAAATCATGTCCGACGAAAACTTCCAGCACGGTGGAACCAATATCCACTATCTGGAGAAAAAACTCGGCTTGCACGAGAAGTAAACGCAACGCTGAGTCAGTCAGAGGCCGGTTAATCCGGCCTTTTTCTTTTGCCGCTGGCGTTAAGGTTGAATCATGGATGCTCGTTTTATACAGGCACATAAAGAGGCGCGCTGGTCGCTCTACCTCACCCTGCTCTGGCTCGCTGCCTGGGGGCTTTCTGCCTGGCTGGGTGGCAGTGAAATTGGTATCACCGGCCTGCCGCGCTGGTTTGAACTCTCCTGCCTGTTTGCTCCCCTGTTGTTCGTATTCCTGTGCTGGATGATGGTGCGGTTTATTTTCCGCGACATGCCGCTGGAGGACACAAATGAACAGTGAAATTATCCTGCCGTTACTGATTTATCTGGTGCTAATTGCCGCGCTGTCGGTGTTTGCCGTGCGCAAAAGGCGCGAGGGCAGCTTCCTCACTGAATATTTCCTTGGCAGCCGCTCCATGGGCGGATTTGTGCTGGCGATGACGCTCACCACCACCTATATCAGCGCCAGCTCGTTTATTGGTGGTCCCGGTGCCGCCTACAAATATGGGCTGGGATGGGTATTGCTGGCGATGGTGCAGGTGCCCGCCGTCTGGCTCTCGCTGGGTGTGCTGGGGAAAAAGTTTGCCATCCTGGCGCGTAAGCATAATGCGGTGACGCTGAATGACATGCTCTACGCCCGCTATCAGAGCCCGCTGCTGATCTGGCTGGCAAGTCTGAGCCTGCTGGTTGCCTTTATCGGTGCCATGACGGTGCAGTTTATTGGCGGCGCGCGGCTGCTCGAAACCGCCGCAGGCATCCCCTATGACACGGGTCTGCTGATTTTTGGCGGCACTATTGCGCTCTACACCGCTTTTGGCGGGTTCCGTGCCAGCGTTCTCAATGACGCCATGCAGGGCATCGTGATGCTGATTGGCACATTTCTGCTGCTGTTCGCGGTGATTCATCAGGCTGGCGGCCTGAGCACGGCCGTGCAGAAACTGCATGACATTGATCCCGCTCTGCTGTCGCCGCAGGGACCGGGTGAGATTATAACGCCGACCTTCCTCAGTTCATTTGTCGTGCTGGTCTGCTTTGGGGTGATTGGCTTGCCGCATACTGCGGTGCGCTGCATCTCTTATAAAGACAGCAAGGCAGTCCATCGGGCCATTATTCTGGGTACCATTGTGGTGGTGATCCTGATGCTGGGAATGCATCTGGCCGGTGCGCTGGGCCGGGCGATACTGCCGAATCTGACCGTGCCGGATAGTGTTATACCCACCCTGATGATCACTGTGCTGCCACCGTTAGCTGCCGGACTGTTTCTGGCAGCCCCCATGGCCGCCATTATGTCGACCATTAATGCCCAACTGTTACAGGCTTCGGCTACGCTGATCAAAGATCTCTATCTGCGTGTTGCCCCACAGCAGATGGAAAATGAGACGCGGCTGCGGCTGTTATCTGGCACCATTACGTTCGCACTGGGTCTCCTGCTGCTGATTGCGGCCTGGAATCCACCCGATATGATTATCTGGCTCAACCTGCTGGCCTTTGGCGGCCTTGAGGCGGTTTTCCTCTGGCCGCTGGTACTGGGTCTCTACTGGGAACGCGCTAATGCCGCGGGCGCCATCACCGGCATGGTGGTGGGTGGAGGCTGCTACGCTTTTCTGGCGAGCCTGAACCTGCAGATTCTGGGTTTTCATCCCATTGTGCCCTCACTGCTTTTAAGCCTGCTGGCATTTTTAGTGGGCAACCTGTTTGGACGCGCGCCGCAAACGGTCGACGCGCCGCAACATTGACGGAAAGAGAGACGTTATGCCGTGGATTCAAATCAAAATTAATAGCTCAGGTGAACACGCGGAAACGCTGAGCGATGCGCTGATGGACATCGGTGCGGTTTCAGTGACCTTTCAGGATACCAACGACACGCCGGTGTATGAGCCGTTGCCAGGTGAAACCCGCCTGTGGGGCGATACCGATGTTATCGGCCTGTTCGATGCAGAAACTGATATGGCCGCGATTACCGCCGAACTGGCGCAGCATCCGTTGCTGGGCGCCGGTTTTCGTCACCGGATCGAGCAGATCGAAGATAAAGACTGGGAGCGCGAATGGATGGAAAACTTCCATCCGATGCGCTTCGGTGAGCGGCTCTGGATCTGTCCGAGCTGGCGTGATGTGCCGGATCCTGATGCCGTCAACGTGATGCTCGATCCCGGCCTAGCGTTTGGGACCGGCACGCATCCGACCACCTCACTCTGCCTTACCTGGCTTGACGGGCTGGATCTGGTGGGCAAAACGGTGATCGATTTCGGCTGTGGTTCGGGGATTCTGGCGATCGCCGCACTGAAGCTGGGCGCGGCTCAGGCGATCGGGATTGATATCGATCCGCAGGCTATTCAGGCCAGCCGGGATAATGCTGAGCGCAACGGCGTCTCTGATCGCCTGTCGCTCTATCTGCCCCACCAGCAACCCGAAAATCTGCAGGCTGATGTGGTGGTGGCCAATATCCTGGCCGGCCCGCTACGTGAACTGGCCTCGCTGATCAGCGTACTGCCGAAGTCTGGCGGTCATCTGGGCCTATCGGGCGTGTTAGAGAGCCAGGCAGAGAGCGTCTGCGAAGCGTATGTCAGCGAGTTCACGCTCGACCCGGTTGCGGTTAAAGAGGAGTGGTGCCGGATTACCGGGATTAAATCCTGAATATGGCGCCTGTCTGCCGCCTCTGATATCGCTCTGCCCGGAACAAAGTGCCTTAACAGAACATTCAGCCAGCCCGTAGCGTAAGTTGCGGGCTTTCCCGATTTGAAATGGATGCTTGTATCGTTAATCACGGCATGTGACGTTTTTTATCTGGCGAATTGACGTACTTTTCTGGAAAAACTTTTGCTCACAATTTCAGCATAAATTGTTAACTCATTGATATTTAAGCTTAATAAATATGCGCATCGATCATGACCCGGATTTCATTGATCTTTCTTGCTGATTGTTCAAAGTTTGGCCTTTCATCTTCCTGCAAAAATGCGTAATATACGCCGCCTTGCAGACACAGTATGGCCATTCTGACTTCATGCGTATTGGAAACCTCCAGCTGAGAAATCGACTGATTGCAGCACCGATGGCCGGTATTACCGACAGGCCGTTCAGGGCGCTGTGTCACGAAATGGGTGCAGGCATGGCAGTTTCTGAGATGTTGTCTTCAAACCCGGAAGTCTGGGCTAGCGACAAATCTCGATTACGTATGGTTCACAGCGATGAGCCAGGCATTCGCGCCGTGCAAATTGCCGGTTGCGATCCCAGTGAAATGGCGCAAGCTGCACGCATTAATGTTGAGGCTGGTGCACAGGTCATCGACATTAATATGGGATGCCCTGCCAAGAAGGTTAACCGCAAAATGGCGGGTTCAGCCTTGCTGCAATATCCCACCGTGGTGGAGTCAATTCTCTCCGCAGTGGTTAATGCAGTGAATGTGCCGGTTACGCTGAAAATTCGTACTGGCTGGGATCCTGAAAACAGGAACTGTGTCGCGATTGCCCAATTGGCTGAACGCTGCGGTATACAGGCTCTGACGATACATGGTCGCACTCGTGCCTGCCTGTTCAACGGAGAAGCTGAATATGACAGCATTCGGACAGTTAAGCAGAGTGTCTCCATTCCGATTATCGCGAATGGAGACATAACTGACCCGCATAAAGCCAGAGCGGTGCTCGACTATACAGGGGCCGATGCTCTGATGATAGGACGTGCTGCTCAGGGAAGACCGTGGATCTTCCGGGAAATCCAGCATTATCTGGACACTGGGGAGTTGCTTGCCCCGCTGCCGATGGCAGAGGTCAAGCGCTTGCTTGTTTCGCATATACGTGAGCTGCACGACTTTTACGGTTCAGGCAAGGGATACCGTATAGCGCGAAAGCACGTCTCCTGGTACCTGCAGGAGCACGCCCCGAATGACCAGTTTCGGCGCACATTCAACGCCATTGAGGATGCCAGCGAACAGCTGGAGGCGTTGGAGGCATACTTCGAAAATCTTGCGTAACGAAATAAAGAGCTGAAAGAACTATGTTCGAACAACGCGTAAATTCTGACGTACTGACCGTTTCAACCGTTAACTCACAGGATCAGGTAACTCAAAAACCTTTGCGTGATTCGGTTAAACAGGCACTGAAGAACTATTTTGCTCAACTGAATGGTCAGGATGTGAGCGACCTGTATGAGCTGGTTTTGGCTGAAGTCGAGCAGCCTCTGTTGGACATGGTGATGCAGTATACCCGTGGCAATCAGACCCGTGCTGCCCTGATGATGGGTATCAACCGCGGTACGCTGCGTAAGAAATTGAAAAAATACGGCATGAACTGATTTTTAGTTCTGTCTGTAAATCACGCCAGCCTTCGGGCTGGCGTTTTTATTTGTGCGTCGACGCACAAAGCCACAGTAATGATAGTGAAACAGTTTCCGATAATATGGTAACTGTAGTTGCAATCGCTGGCGTGATATTTCACCCTCTCGCTTTCGCCCGCTGTGATTTGACTTAGTGCCTGCCTGACCCTCACCTTGCTTCACATCCCCGCCACTGCTGGGTATGTGACTTTCTGCGCATTAAAAAGCAACGCAATCTCTTCATACATTTCTGCCTGAGTGAATGCTCACACTGCTCCCACATAGTGAAACTATTTGCACTAAATGTGATCGGGTCGACTCGCATTGCTTCCTTTTGGTGCGCCATATTAGCGGAACTTTCTAAGTGCTTCCGATTATTAACCGTTCTTTCATACGAATTCAGGAACCTGCAAACCTGGCATCAGCTTTGCAGAGTCGTGGATGGCTGACCGCCACAGACAGGAAAAACGCACACTAAAGTGCGCAAACATAACAACATGATCCCGCCACACAGGATGCTTTATGAAAAAGATGATGCTCTCTACGCTGATCGCTGCTGCCTCGCTGGTTGCCGTTGCTCAGCAAGCACACGCAGGCACCACACTGGATGCGATAAAGAAAAAAGGTTTTGTTCAATGTGGTATCAGTGACGGCTTGCCAGGCTTCTCCTATGCAGATGCTGGCGGCAAGTTTACCGGTATCGATGTGGATGTGTGTCGTGCGACGGCTGCCGCTGTGTTTGGTGATGCGACCAAAGTGAAATATACCCCGCTGACCGCGAAAGAGCGTTTTACCGCCCTGCAGTCCGGCGAGGTGGATGTGCTTTCACGTAATACCACATGGACCTCATCGCGCGATGGCGGCATGGGCTTCCTGTTTGCGGGCGTGAACTATTACGACGGTATCGGCTTCCTGACTCACCAGAAGGCCGGCCTGAAAAGTGCGAAAGAGCTGGATGGTGCCACCGTCTGTATTCAGGCGGGAACCGACACCGAGCTGAACGTAGCGGACTTCTTTAAAGCCAACAAAATGCAATATACGCCTGTAACCTTCGACCGCTCTGATGAATCGGCTAAAGCGCTGGATAGCGGACGTTGCGATACGCTGGCGTCTGACCAGTCTCAGCTTTACGCATTACGCATTAAACTGGGCAAACCGGACGAATTTATTGTTCTGCCCGAAGTGATCTCCAAAGAGCCGCTGGGGCCGTTGGTGCGTCGTGGTGATGATGACTGGTTCACCATCGTGAAGTGGTCGCTCTACGCCATGCTGAATGCGGAGGAGATGGGCATCTCCTCGAAGAACGTTGATCAGATGACGGCCAAGCCAACCACACCAGACATGGCACACTTCCTGGGCGCAGAAGGTGATTTTGGTAAGGATCTGAAGCTGGATAACAAGTGGGCCTACAACATCGTCAAGCAGGTGGGTAACTATCAGGAAAGCTTTGACCGTAACGTCGGTAAAGACAGCGCACTGAAGATCGCACGTGGTCAGAATGCGTTGTGGAACCAGGGCGGTATTCAGTACGCACCACCGGTACGTTAACAGACCTCACTAATCGGGCACCCTATTCTGTGGTGCCCTACCCCAGCTTTCGTTACTGAGGTTTCAACATGTCACAACGCCCAACCGTGAAAAGGGATTTTTCATTTGGTAATCCCACGGTTCGCGCCTGGATTTATCAGCTCATCGCCATCGTCGCGGTGCTTGGTGTGGTGGGTTATCTGGTGCATAACACCATTATTAACCTTGCCAATCGCGGCATTACATCGGGGTTTGGATTTCTTGAGCGCACTGCCGGTTTCGGCATCGTTCAGCATCTGATTGAGTACACTGAGGGAGATACCTACGCGCGCGTGTTTCTGGTCGGATTAACCAACACGCTGCTGGTCTCTGCACTCTGTATTGTTTTCGCTTCGATTCTCGGATTCGCGGTCGGTCTTGCCCGACTTTCTGACAACTGGCTGCTGCGGAAACTCTCGAATATCTATATCGAAACCTTCCGTAATATCCCCCCCCTGCTGCAAATCTTCTTCTGGTACTTTGCAGTCTTACGCAATCTGCCGGGCCCACGTCAGGCGCTGAATGCTTTTGACCTGGCGTATGTCAGTAATCGCGGACTCTACGTTCCGTGGCCAACCTATGCAGCAGGCAGCTGGCCGTTTGTGATCGCACTGCTTCTGGCCGCGGCTGTGAGCTATGGCCTGTACCGCTTTAACCGTAAACATCAGCTGAAAACCGGTCAGTTACGTCGCACATGGCCCGCTGCCGTTGCGATGCTGATTCTCTTTCCTTTGCTTGCGCACCTTGGGTTTGGCCCAGCCACGCACTGGGATGTGCCACAACTGCGCGGTTTCAATTTCCGTGGCGGCTCGGTGATGATACCGGAGCTGGCAGCCCTGACGCTGGCACTGTCGATTTATACCTCGTCATTTATTGCTGAAGTGATCCGCTCCGGGATCCAGTCGGTACCCTATGGTCAGCATGAAGCGGCGCGATCGCTGGGGCTGCCTAATCCGGTTACGCTGCGCCAGGTGATTATTCCGCAGGCCATGCGCGTCATTATTCCGCCACTGACCAGCCAGTATCTGAACATCGTGAAGAACTCCTCACTCGCCGCCGCTATCGGTTATCCCGATATGGTGTCGCTGTTTGCCGGATCGGTACTGAATCAGACCGGTCAGGCCATCGAGACGATTGCTATCACGATGGGCGTTTACCTGATTATCAGCCTGCTGATATCAATGCTTATGAACTTCTACAACCGCAAAATTGCGCTGGTTGAGCGTTAAGAGAACGGGATAACTATGTCTGTGACTACGCATGAAACGCCCCCCGTCCCGACGACTCTGGTCAGTCGCGCCTGGTTTTGGGCTCGTAAAAACCTGTTTTCCAGCTGGTTTAATACGCTACTGACGCTTTTTTGCATCTGGGTTATCTGGCACGTCATTCCGCCCGCGCTGAACTGGCTGGTCTTTCAGGCAAACTGGATCGGCACCACGCGCGCCGATTGCACCAAAGAGGGTGCCTGTTGGGTCTTTATCCATGCTCGTTTCGGCCAGTTCATGTATGGGCTTTACCCGCATGAGTTGCGCTGGCGTATTAACCTGGCGCTGGTGATCGGCCTGCTGTCGATTGTGCCGATGTTCCTGAAGAGCCTGCCGTATCGTGGACGCTACATTGCTGCCTGGGCTGTCATCTATCCGGTGATTGTCTGGTTTCTGCTGTATGGCGGCTATCTGGGGCTGGAACGTGTCGAAACACGTCAATGGGGCGGATTAACGCTGACGCTGATTATTGCGTCAGTGGGTATTGCCGGTGCGCTGCCGCTGGGTATTTTGCTGGCGCTGGGCCGTCGCTCACGCATGCCGGTCGTGCGCACGCTGTCGATTATCTTTATTGAGTTCTGGCGCGGCGTGCCGCTGATTACCGTGCTATTTATGTCATCCGTGATGCTGCCGCTGTTTATGTCTGAAGGCACTAACATCGACAAGCTGGTGCGCGCGCTGGTCGGCGTCATTCTGTTCCAGTCCGCCTATGTGGCAGAGGTGGTTCGCGGTGGCCTGCAGGCACTGCCGAAAGGTCAGTACGAAGCAGCCGAATCTCTGGCGCTGGGCTACTGGAAGACGCAGATGCTGGTTATTCTGCCCCAGGCGCTGAAGCTCACTATTCCCGGCCTGGTCAATACCATCATCGCACTGTTTAAAGATACCAGCCTGGTCATCATCATTGGTCTTTTCGATCTGTTCAGCAGCGTCCAGCAGGCAACGGTCGATCCGACCTGGCTGGGGATGTCGACCGAAGGTTATGTCTTTGCTGCACTGGTCTATTGGATCTTCTGTTTTAGCATGTCGCGCTACAGCCAGTATCTGGAAAAGCGCTTTCACACCGGGCGTACATCGCACTGAGGTTTTACATGACTGACTCTATGACACACTCTTCCGACGCGTTGATGATCTCGCTTGAGAACGTGAATAAATGGTACGGGCAATTCCATGTACTGAAAGACATCAACCTGCAGGTTAAACCCCGTGAACGCATCGTACTGTGCGGACCTTCCGGCTCCGGCAAATCGACGACGATCCGCTGTATCAACCATCTGGAAGAGCATCAGCAGGGCCGCATTGTTGTTGACGGTATCCATCTTAATGATGACGTTCGTAACATTGAGCGCGTGCGCACCGAAGTCGGTATGGTCTTCCAGCACTTCAATCTCTTTCCGCATCTGACCGTACTGCAAAACTGCACGCTGGCACCTTCCTGGGTAAGAAAGATTCCAAAGAAGGAAGCTGATGAGCTGGCCATGCACTATCTGCAACGCGTACGTATTGCCGAGCATGCACATAAGTTTCCGGGCCAGCTCTCTGGCGGACAGCAGCAGCGTGTCGCCATCGCCCGCTCACTCTGTATGAAGCCCAAAATAATGCTGTTTGATGAGCCCACGTCAGCGCTGGATCCTGAGATGGTTAAAGAGGTGCTGGATACGATGATTGGTCTGGCTGAGGATGGGATGACTATGCTGTGCGTCACCCATGAGATGGGCTTTGCCCGAACGGTGGCTGACCGGGTGATCTTTATGGATCGGGGAGAGATCGTCGAAGTCGCGCCACCGCAGGAGTTCTTTGCGAATCCAAAATCGGAGCGTACCCGGGCGTTTCTATCGCAGGTTATTCACTGATCAGACGTTCAGTTATCTCACTACCCGGCCTGGTGCCGGGTTTTTTTATGGCCTGAACAGCCGCTTTAATATGCTTACTGACCTGTTGCTGTTATGAATAGACAGACAGATACGCTGTGAAGAGGGAGTTTTATCGCGGTTTGCCACAACGAAAAAAGCCCTTCGCATACGCAAAGGGCTCTCTCTTATTTGATGCCTGGCAGTTCCCTACTCTCGCATGGGGAGACCCCACACTACCATCGGCGCTACGGCGTTTCACTTCTG
>NZ_JAALEU010000017.1:0-46574 GCF_011800685.1 Pantoea sp. EKM10T | reverse complement strand
GAGGTGCGCTGGCCCGCACTGCGGCTCGCTCGCCCGGAAAAAAAGCTGCCACGTTTGACCGTGACAGCCTTTACAAATCTAATCTTAACTGACCAGCATTACCGCTGTGCGGGCCTTTTTTGTTTTATCTTTACAGCAGCGCCGGAACACTACTCTTTCTTCTCGTCGTCCTCATCCCGATCCTCTTTCACCGGGGTGCTGGCGGTGAGCAGGAACGGCGACTGCTGCCAGCGGGTGCGGCGGTGGCGCAGCAGGGTGCGTGAGAGAATAATGCCAATTGCCAGCGCCAGCAGCATCATCAGACGCAGAATATTGGTGGTGTTATCGACCTGATGTGAGTCGGTGACGAGCACGTGGGTATCCAGCGTCACGCGCAAAAAGCCCAGCGGACCCTCGTTTCCGGCCAGCGGCTGCACAATCTGATGGTTGAAATAGCTACCCGCGCGCTGGCCGTCGAGCGCCAGCCGATCGCGGACATTGATGTTTTCACCGCTGTGCGCCACCAGGCTGCCGTCGCCGTCATAGACCGATGCATCCAGAATACGGCTGTTAGCCGTCATCTGATTAAGAATGGCTTCTATCTGAGTCCGGTTATTTTCACTGTTGTCCATCAACGGCTTAAGGCTGAACGCCACCTGGCTGGTCAGCGTATGCGCCAGCTCCTCGACCTGTTCAGAACGCGCCGCCTGATGGCCGAGGCTGAACCAGGATGCGCCCTGCATCAGCACGACCAGCAGCGCCATCGAGATGAGAACGATCACGGTACGATGTAAGCGAAATTTCAGTGCGGTTTTAGCCATTAATCATCCGGGTCATATCACAACAGAAAGCCTGGAGATTATGTTGCCAGAAGCGGCGCAGACAAGGTAGCCTCTTGCGTGGTTTTGTTGTCCCTACAGGAGCTCTGATGCCAAATCGTTTAACCTGGTGCGATCTTCCCGCCGATGTCTCCCTCTGGCCGGGTTTGCCCCTTTCTCTTAGCGGTGATGAAGTGATGCCGCTGGATTATCGCGCTGGCCGTACCGGCTGGCTGCTGTATGGCCGCGGGCTGGATAAGCAGCGGCTGACCGATTACCAGCACCAGCTGGGTGCCGCCATGGTGATCGTCAGCGCCTGGAACGTCGATGAGTATCAGGTGATTCGCCTGGCGGGATCGCTGACGCCGTTTGCCAGCAAGCTGGCGCACGACGCCGGCCTGGATGTTGCGCCGCTGGGCAAAATCCCGCATCTCAAAACGCCAGGCCTGCTGGTGATGGATATGGACTCCACCGCGATTCAGATCGAGTGCATCGACGAGATTGCAAAACTGGCGGGCTGTGGCGAGCAGGTGGCGGAAGTCACGGAACGTGCGATGCGCGGCGAACTCGACTTCACCGCCAGCCTGCGTCAGCGCGTGGCCAC
The DNA here is from genome assembly GCF_011800685.1 of Pantoea sp. EKM10T. NCBI lineage: Bacteria > Pseudomonadati > Pseudomonadota > Gammaproteobacteria > Enterobacterales > Erwiniaceae > Pantoea > Pantoea sp. EKM10T. The sequence continues at coordinate 45,173 of NZ_JAALEU010000017.1, read as the reverse complement.
GCTGCAGGGCGCGGACGCCAATATTCTGAAACAGGTGCGTGATGCCCTGCCGCTGATGCCAGGCTTAACCACCCTGACGCAGAAGCTGCAGGCGCTGGGCTGGCAGGTTGCCATCGCGTCTGGCGGCTTTACCTACTACGCCGAATACCTGCGCGACAAGCTGCATCTGTCGGCGGTGGTGGCTAATGAACTCGAAATTCGCGACGGCAAACTGACCGGCAACGTGCTGGGACCGATTGTCGACGCACAATACAAAGCCGATACCCTGAAGAAGCTGGCGCAGCGTTTTGACATCGCGCCGGAACAGACGGTGGCGATCGGCGATGGTGCCAATGACCTGCTGATGATCAAAGCCTCAGCGCTGGGCATTGCGTTCCATGCTAAACCTAAGGTGAATGAGCAGACTGCGGTCACCATTCGCCATGCCGATTTAATGGGGGTGTTCTGCATCCTCACCGGCAGCCTGATCCACGAAGAGCGTTAACTGAGGTATTGATTTGGCCAAAGCGGCAAAACGCGCATTTGTCTGTAACGAATGTGGCGCAGATTACCCACGCTGGCAGGGGCAGTGCAGCGCCTGTCACGCCTGGAACACCATTACCGAGGTGCGCATTGCCGCCTCGCCCGCGGCTGCGCGTAACGAGCGCCTGAGTGGTTATGCCGGCAGCGCCGGAACCAGCCGGGTGCAGAAGCTCTCTGAAATCAGCCTGGAGGCATTACCGCGCTTCTCGACCAGCTTCAAAGAGTTTGACCGGGTGCTGGGCGGCGGGGTGGTGCCGGGCAGCGCCATTCTGATTGGCGGCAGCCCCGGCGCAGGCAAATCCACGCTGCTGCTGCAGGTGATGTGCCGGTTGTCAGAGGGGATGAAAACCCTGTATGTCACCGGTGAAGAGTCACTGCAGCAGGTGGCGATGCGCGCCCATCGTCTGGGATTACCCACCGAAAATGTGAATATGCTGTCGGAAACCAGCATTGAGCAGATCTGCCTGATCGCCGAACAGGAGCACCCGCAACTGATGGTGATCGACTCGATCCAGGTGATGCACATGGCGGAGATCCAGTCATCGCCGGGCAGCGTCGCCCAGGTGCGTGAAACCGCCGCTTACCTGACGCGCTTCGCCAAGACGCGCGGCGTGGCGATCATCATGGTTGGTCACGTTACCAAAGATGGCTCCCTGGCCGGACCGAAAGTGCTGGAACACTGTATCGACTGTTCGGTGCTGCTGGATGGCGATGCCGATTCCCGCTTCCGCACCCTGCGCAGTCATAAAAACCGCTTCGGCGCGGTCAATGAACTGGGTGTGTTTGCTATGACCGAGCAGGGCATGCGTGAAGTCAGCAACCCGTCAGCTATTTTCCTGTCGCGCGGCGAAGAGATCACCTCGGGCAGTTCGGTGATGGTGCTGTGGGAGGGAACGCGACCGCTGCTGGTGGAGATTCAGGCGCTGGTCGATCACTCGATGATGGGCAATCCACGCCGCGTGGCAGTGGGTCTGGAGCAGAACCGTCTGGCGATTCTGCTGGCGGTGCTGCACCGGCACGGCGGATTGCAGATGGCCGATCAGGATGTGTTCGTTAACGTGGTCGGCGGCGTCAAAGTCACTGAAACCAGTGCTGACCTGGCGCTGATGCTGTCGATGGTGTCGAGCCTGCGCGATCGTCCGTTGCCGCAGGATCTGGTGATCTTCGGCGAAGTGGGACTGGCGGGCGAAATCCGTCCGGTGCCCAGCGGTCAGGAGCGCATCGCTGAAGCGGCGAAGCATGGCTTCAAACGCGCCATTGTGCCGGCAGGGAATGCACCGAAAAAACCGATTGCCGGGATGCAGGTTTTCAGCGCGAAGAAGCTGGCCGATGCGCTGGCGATTCTGGACGATCTGTAACGCGCCTGCGGCCGCCAGCGAAAAGCCGCTGGCAGGCCGCTCCCACCTTAACCGCATTGATGCAGGAGGCACGACATGTCGTCGTTTGATTATCTGAAAACGGCCATTCGCCAGCAGGGCCACACGCTGCAACAGGTCGCTGATGCCAGCGGCATGACCAAAGGCTATCTGAGCCAGTTGCTCAATGCCAAAATCAAAAGCCCCAGCGCGCAAAAGCTGGAGGCGCTGCACCGTTTTCTGGGTCTGGAGTTTCCGCGCCGCGATAAAACGGTCGGCGTGGTGTTTGGTAAATTCTATCCGCTGCACACCGGCCATATCTATCTGATTCAGCGCGCCTGTAGCCAGGTCGATGAGCTGCATATCATTATGGGCTACGACGAGCCACGTGACCGCGAACTGTTTGAGAACAGCGCGATGTCACAACAGCCCACGGTCAGCGATCGACTGCGCTGGCTGCTGCAGACCTTTAAGTATCAGAAAAATATCCGCATTCACGCCTTTGATGAGGAGGGGATTGAGCCCTATCCACACGGCTGGGATGTCTGGAGTAAGGGCGTCAGCGCGTTTCTCAGCGAGCACGGTATTGCGCCGGACTGCATCTACACCAGCGAAGCGCCCGATGCGGAGATGTATCAGCAGCATCTGGGCATTCAGACCGTACTGGTCGATCCCAGCCGATCCTTTATGAGCATCAGCGGCGCGCAGATCCGTCAGGATCCGTTCCGCTTCTGGGATTATATCCCGACCGAAGTGAAACCTTTCTTTGTGCGCACCGTGGCCATCCTCGGCGGGGAGTCGAGCGGTAAATCGACGCTGGTGAATAAACTCGCCAACATTTTCAATACCACCAGTGCCTGGGAATATGGCCGCGACTATGTCTTCTCCCACCTGGGCGGTGATGAAATGGCGCTGCAATATTCAGATTACGACAAGATCGCGCTGGGCCAGGCGCAGTACATCGATTTCGCGGTTAAATATGCCAATAAAGTGGCGTTTATCGACACCGACTTTGTGACCACGCAGGCGTTTTGTCTGAAGTATGAGGGGCGTGAACATCCGTTTGTGCAGGCACTGATCGATGAATATCGCTTTGATCTGGTGATTCTGCTGGAGAACAACGTGCCGTGGGTTGCCGATGGCTTGCGCAGCCTGGGCAGTTCCGTGGATCGCCGGGAATTTCAGTCGATGCTGGTGACGATGCTGCGGGAAAACAACATCGAATTCCTGCACGTGCAGGAAGATGATTATGACACCCGTTTCCTGCGCTGCATTGAACTGGTGAAAGCGATGCTGGGCGAGAAAAACGCCCAGCCGTAACGCATGCTGTAACCCGGTCTGCCGCGGGGCAGCCGGGTCAGCGCATTAATACACCATCACTACTTTGCCGCGCATGTGGCCTTCCAGTACGCGCTGATGGGCGGCAGTTAACGTCTCAACGCTTAAGCCGTGCAGCGTCTCGCTCAGTGTGGTTTGCAGCTTACCTTCATCCAGCAACGCCGAAACCGCATCCAGAATCTCACCCTGACGCGCCATATCCGGCGTGTTAAACATGCTGCGGGTGTACATCAGCTCGAAGTGCAGGGCGGCACTCTTCAGCTTCAGCTGATCCATCGACAGCGGATGTTCGTTTTCCACGATGGTGCAGATATGACCCTGCGGGGCAATAAGCTTTGCCATGGTTTCCCAGTGACCGTCGGTATCATTCAGGCAGAAGATATAATCGACCTGTTTAATGCCCTGTTTTTCCAGCTCTCCAATCATATCTTTGTAGTTGATCACCAGATCGGCGCCACGATCGCGGCACCACTGCGCGGAATCTTCACGCGAAGCGGTGGCAATGATCTTCACCTTGCTGCGCAGTTTCGCCAGCGGGATCGCCAGCGATCCGACGCCGCCTGCGCCGCCCACGATCAGCAGCGTCTGATCTTCCGTTGCTGACTCAAGGTTCAGTCGCTCAAACAGTCCTTCCCAGGCGGTCAGGGCCGTCAGCGGGATCGCAGCGGACTGCGCCCAGTCCAGGCTCTCTGGCTTGTGACCGGTAATGCGTGAGTCAACCAGCTGCTCGGTGCTGTTACTGCCAGGACGGGTCAGGTCACCCGCATAAAAAACTTTATCGCCTGGCTTAAAGTTGCTGACTTTGCTGCCCACTTCCAGCACCACACCGCTGGCATCCCAGCCGAGGATGCGTGGCTGCTCTAATCCGTTCTTCTTCGCCCCTTTGTGAACCTTGGTATCGACCGGGTTGACCGACGCGGCTTTGACTTCGACCCGCAGGTCATACTCCCCTGGCGCTGGGGTTTCAGGGAAAATTTCAGTGAAGTTTTCAGGACTTTTCGGATTAATTGCGATAGCGCGAATAGACATACATTTTTCCTGTTTAGTCAGGCTGGAAGCCTGGATCTGGTGGTTGCCATTCTGGCCCTGAAGAGTGCTCACACTCCGCAGGGGCTGTGCCACGCTGTCTGTGGCAGACTGGCTGATGATTCGGAACAGGCTTTAAGTGTAGAACCTGATTTTAGCAGTGATAAGATGGACAATCTTTCATAGAGTGTTCGTCTGAGGTGAACAATGGCATTTCGTCAGTGGCAGGATATGGCACTGTTTGCGCTGGTGGCGGAGTGCGGCAGCTTTACCGGCGCGGCAGAACGCGCAGGGCTGCCAAAATCGAGCGTCAGTCAGCGCATCAGCCAGCTGGAGCAGCGGCTGGGGATTCGTCTGCTGAACCGCACCACCCGCCAGCTCAATCTGACCTTTGCCGGTGAGCGCTATCTGCTGCATTGCCAGGAGATGATGCAGGCCAGTGAACGCGCCGATCAGGCGATCGCCAGCCTGCGTGAAAATCCCAGCGGGCGTCTGCGTATCACCAGCCCGGCGGGGATTGGTGCCACGCTGCTGGCGCGCTGTAACGCGGCGTTTTTACGTCTCTATCCCGATGTGACGCTGGATGTCTCGATCTCCGATGAGATGCGTGATCTGGTGCAGGAGGGCTTTGATGTGGCGCTGCGCACCGGTCAGCCGCAGGAGTCCTCGCTGATTGGCCGCCGGATAGGCAACTGCCCGCGACTGCTGGTCGCTTCACAGCGCTATCTTGATCAGCATCCGCCGCTGGTTCATCCACAGCAGCTGTCTGCCCACCGCTGTATTGCGCATCGTGCCTGGAATGAATGGGTGTTGCAGCGCGATGACGAGTTCTACCGCTGGCTGCTGCCGCCAGGCCATCTCACGGACAATTTACTCTATGCGCGCGAATCTGCGCTGGGCGATGCGGGCATTACGCTGCTGCCGCACTTTCTGACCGACGGGGCGATGGCGGATCCCCGGCTGGTGCCGGTACTGCAGGAATGGGAAATCGAGGGGAATGAGCTCTGGCTGGTCTATCCGGGCCGTAAACTGAATTCACCTGCGCTGGCGCGGTTTATTGAGTTCGCGCTGCAGTCACCGGTGTTCAGGGAGTTTTATCGCTGACCGGTACAATGTGGCGCAGGAAGAGTGCCGCCATTTTTTCCGGGCCACTCTGGTAACCTGCGATATTTGCCGCTAACCAGTCGCTGGGGCTCACGCCTTTCCAGCTCACCTGATAGCCTGCGTGAAGAATGATATGTTCGAACAGAATGCGTAATGCCCGACCGTTTCCTTCCCGAAAGGGATGCAGGATATTGAACTCGCAGTAATACCAGGCAACCTGATGACAAAAAGCTTCATGGTCAGCCTGCTCAAGCCATCTTTCACACGCCAGTTTTGCAAATAATTTCTCCGCTTCACGCAGAATAAAAGCGGGCTGGCAAAAGCGGGTCTCTCCTTTGCTGATAGAGATATCACGTATCTGCCCCGCCCAGCTATAAAGCTCGTTAAACAGGCAGTAATGAATGTGACACAGTGACTGAAGGGTAAAAGGAGGATGAGAGAGCTTAATGGTGTGAATGGTCAGCGCGGTAACAGCACGCTCAGCCTGATCCAGAAGGGTTTGTTCGCGGATATCATAGCGATTGATCAGCACATCGGAATCGGGATAACAGTAGTGATCTCGCCAGACAAGATAACGATTCACGTTGGCTTCCTGTTACTGCTTATAGCGACGTCGAACCTGTTCCAGGGTCGATAACTCAGCATCTGCTGAAATACGTATCCCCTCCAGCAGGGAACTTGCGGCAAAGTTTGCGACTTTAGTGGCTTCATAAATCGCTTCAGCTTTTTTAGCCACTGGCCGCTCAGCTTTTTTCTTCATTGCGTTCAGCCCTTAAAACGTCACTGGTGAAGCAGGAGGAGGCCTGAGCCTCCCCCTGACATCGTTACTTCGTCATACGCTTGTACTTGATGCGCTTCGGCTCCAGCGCTTCGGCGCCGAGGGTACGCTTCTTATACTCTTCATATTCGGTAAAGTTACCTTCGAAGAATTCGATGTTGCCCTCATCCTGATAATCCAGAATGTGTGTGGCGATACGGTCCAGGAACCAGCGGTCATGCGAGATCACCATGGCACAACCCGGGAACTCCAGCAGGGCGTTTTCCAGCGCGCGCAGGGTTTCAATGTCCAGGTCGTTGGTTGGTTCATCGAGCAGCAGCATGTTGCCGCCAACCTGCAGCAGCTTCGCGAGGTGCAGACGACCACGCTCACCACCCGACAGTTCGCCTACGCGTTTGCCCTGATCGACGCCTTTAAAGTTAAAGCGGCCGACATAGGCGCGGCTTGGCATCTCGGTGTTACCGATGCGCATGATGTCCTGACCGCCGGAAACTTCTTCCCACACGGTTTTGGCGTTATCCATGCTGTCGCGGAACTGATCCACAGAGGCCAGTTTCACGGTTTCACCCAGTACAATCTCGCCGGAATCAGGTTGTTCCTGACCAGACATCATGCGGAACAGCGTTGATTTACCCGCGCCGTTCGGACCGATAATCCCGACAATCGCACCTTTCGGTACCGAGAACGAGAGATCGTCAATCAGCACACGGTCGCCATAAGACTTACGCAGATTGCTGACTTCCAGCACTTTGTCACCCAGACGGGCACCTGGCGGAATGAACAGTTCGTTGGTTTCGTTACGTTTCTGGTAGTCGGTGTTGTTCAGCTCTTCAAAGCGTGCCAGACGGGCTTTGCCTTTAGACTGCTGGCCTTTTGGCCCTTTGCGTACCCACTCCAGCTCTTTCTCAATCGACTTGCGACGAGCGGCTTCAGAGGAGGCTTCCTGCGCCAGACGCGCATCTTTCTGCTCCAGCCAGGAGGAGTAGTTACCTTCCCACGGAATCCCTTCACCGCGGTCAAGTTCCAGAATCCAGCCTGCAACGTTATCCAGGAAGTAACGGTCATGCGTAATCGCGACGACGGTGCCTTCGAAGTCGTGCAGGAAGCGCTCCAGCCAGGCGACAGATTCGGCGTCCAGGTGGTTCGTTGGTTCGTCCAGCAGCAGCATGTCTGGTTTTTCCAGCAGCAGGCGGCAGAGGGCGACGCGACGACGTTCACCACCGGAAAGGGTGGCAATTTTCGCGTCCCAGTCAGGCAGGCGCAGCGCATCGGCAGCACGTTCCAGCTGGGTATTCAGGTTGTGACCATCGTGAGCCTGGATGATCTCTTCCAGACGGCCCTGTTCCGCGGCCAGTTTGTCGAAGTCTGCATCTTCTTCAGCATAGAGCGCATAGACTTCGTCGAGACGCTTCAGTGCGCCAACGACTTCTGACAGCGCTTCTTCTACCGACTCACGCACGGTGTGTTCAAGGTTAAGCTGCGGTTCCTGCGGCAGGTAGCCAATCTTGAGGCCTGGCTGCGGACGCGCTTCCCCTTCGATATCTTTATCGATGCCGGCCATGATGCGCAGCAGGGTAGATTTACCCGCGCCGTTCAGGCCGAGTACGCCAATTTTTGCGCCAGGGAAGAAGCTGAGCGAGATGTTTTTCAGGATATGTCGCTTCGGCGGAACCACTTTGCCGACGCGATGCATGCTATAGACGAATTGAGCCACGTTGGTTTGAGCCTCTGGGTCTGTTGGTCGTTTGAATGATGTCGAAGTTTAGCCTTTTTCACCGTTTAATCCCAGCCGGGGGGCGGCGAATATTAGCGTGGCGGAGCCGATGCCGGGCATTGCCAGGCATAACTGACTGATTTCCACACTCAATCGCTGACAGAGTCAGGAGAGGATGTCAGAAAGAGGCGTCAGGGCAGGCGCAGCGGGATCGCCTGCTGGGCCAGCCAGTTTTGCAATGCCTGATCGGGCGCGCTGTCACTCACCAGCAGATCAAAGCGCTGCAGTTCGGCGATGCGGGCAGGCAGCACCTTGCCATATTTACTGCTGTCAGCCACCAGCACCGACTTTCGGGCACGCAGCATGGCGTGATGCTTCATCATCAGCTCATTGGTGTTGTAGCAGGTCGCGCCCTGATCTTTGTCGATGCCCGCCGCAGAGATAAAGGCCAGCGTCGGGCAGAGATCGTCAAGGATGGTATGCACGCCAATCGGCGTAAACAGGGCGTTGTCGGCATGAAATTCACCGCCGCTGAGAATCACGTTACAGGCCGGTTTCTCTTTCAGGGTCAGAAAAGTATTCATGGCGCAGCAGATGGCAGTAAACGACAGGGTGTCGGGAATCGCATCCACGATATAGGGCAGGGTGGTGCCGCAGTCAAAAAAGACCGTATCGTTCTCGTTGATCAGGCTGGCGGCCGCCTGTGCCAGTCGCTGCTTTCTGGCGGCATTCTGGCCATGCTGATCGCTGACAAAATAGTGGCTGGCATGACTTTTCGGATCGCTGACGATATAGCCGCCCAGCAGGACCACGCTGGAGCCCGGCTCGGTTAAATCGCGGCGAACGGTCATCTCTGAGACGCCGAGCAGCTGGGCCGCATCTTTCAGATGCAGTTTGTCGGTGCGTTTCAGCGCCTGCGTCAGCTTGTGAATGCGTTCGTCGCGCCGGGTTTCCATGGTCATCTCTCTGTTCCCTATCCTGCAGTGCGGAAGAAAGACGCCGGGATCGACGTCAATACGCTACAAACCTCACAGATTTGAATGAGTTGCGTCTCATCCGCCAGGCTGGCAGTCAATCTTACCCGCATTCCGTGAGGGCCGCAAACCTCCGCCGTGCTGTCAGCGCGTGGTGATATCGGCACGTCACCACAGGCGGTTGTGGCTTTCATACAGCGCGTTCAGTGATGTTAGCTTGTTATAATAATAACACTGAAAATCCCATTTTATGGCGTAATTTGCCTATTCTCACCGCCTCAGGATGTGGTTTTTGTCACATATTTAACCTTTAAGAATTGTTATTGTTACTTTAATAACATTTTAAGTTTAAAAAACATCCGGGAGAAAAGGTCATGACAATTGCGGTCATCGGCTCAAACATGGTCGATCTGATTACCTATACCAACAGCCTGCCGAAAGCGGGCGAAACCCTTGAAGCGCCCGACTTTGCCATTGGCTGCGGCGGTAAAGGGGCCAACCAGGCGGTCGCGGCGGCAAAAATGGGCGGCAACGTGATGATGGTCAGCAAGGTCGGTGACGATCTCTTTGCTCCGAACACCGTTGCAAATCTTCAGCAGCAGGGCGTGGACACGCGCTTCGTCACCACCGCACCGGGCACCTCCAGCGGCGTGGCACCGATTTTTGTCGATGACCAGTCGCAGAACCGCATTCTGATTATCAAAGGTGCTAACCAGCAGCTGAAACCGGCCGATATCGACGACGCGGCAGAGGCGCTGAAAGCCTGCCAGCTGATCATCCTGCAGCTGGAGATCCCACTGGAGACGGTCTATTACGCCATCGATTTTGCCCGCCAGCATCAGATCACAGTGATCCTTAATCCGGCTCCGGCCGTCGCCACGCTTGATATTGATTACGCCTGCAAATGCGACTTCTTTATGCCCAATGAAACCGAGCTGGAGATCCTCACCGGTCTGCCGGTCAGCAGCGATGAAGAGGTGATCCTCGCCGGACAGTCGCTGCTGAAGCGCGGCCTTAAAAATCTGATCATCACCCTGGGCAGCCGGGGATCGGTCTGGATGAGCGGCGACGAGATCCATCGCGTGGATGCCACACCGGTTCAGGCGGTTGACACCAGCGGCGCGGGCGATGCCTTTATCGGCTGCTTTGCGTATCTGCTGGTGGAAACCGGCGATGTGGCCGCCGCCATGACCCAGGCGTCTGCCTATGCCGCCTGCAGCGTCACCGGGCGCGGCACCCAGCGCGCCTATCCCGACGCAGAGAGTTTCCAGCGCTTTCTCAACCGTAACTGAGGGTCTGCCATGCAACAGAAAATTGTTCAGCAATCTGATGGCTATCTGAATAAAACGCCGCTGTTCCAGTTCATTCTGCTGTCGTGCCTCTTTCCGCTCTGGGGCTGTGCGGCGAGTCTTAACGATATCCTGATCACTCAGTTTAAAAGCGTATTTGCCCTGAGCGACTTTGCCAGTGCGCTGGTGCAGAGTGCCTTTTATGGCGGCTATTTTCTGATTGCGATCCCCGCGTCGCTGGTGATCCGCAAGACCAGTTATAAGATGGCGATTATGATCGGCCTGGCGCTCTACATTGCCGGCTGTATCGCCTTCTATCCCGCCTCGCACATGGCGACCTACACCATGTTCCTGGCGGCGATATTTGCCATCGCCATCGGCCTGAGTTTCCTGGAAACCGCTGCCAACACCTACAGCTCGATGATTGGCCATCGTGATCACGCCACGCTCCGGCTCAACGTCAGCCAGACCTTCTATCCGATCGGTGCACTGATGGGGATCGTGCTGGGTAAATATCTGGTGTTCCAGGACGGCGACAGCCTGGAGAGTCAGATGGCGACCATGACGGCAGAGCAGGCACATGCGTTCCGCCTGACGATGCTGGAACACACGCTGGAGCCCTACAAATATCTGGTGATGGTGCTGGTGGTGGTGATGCTGCTGTTTATGTTCACCCGCTATCCGCGCTGTAAACCCGAAAGCAGCGAGAGGTCGCGCCCCTCGCTGGGCGAGACCTTCCGCTATCTGGCTGGCAACCGACACTTTAAACGCGGAATTGTGACTCAGTTCCTCTATGTCGGCATGCAGGTGGCCGTCTGGTCGTTTACCATTCGTCTGGCGCTGACGCTGGGGGCGACTAATGAACGTCACGCCTCGAACTTTATGATCTACAGCTTCATCTGCTTCTTTATCGGCAAGTTCGTGGCGAACTTCCTGATGACCCGTTTCCGCGCCGAGAAGGTGCTGATTGCCTATTCGGTGCTGGGCGTGCTGACGCTGGCTTATGTGATGCTGGTGCCGAACTTTACCGCCGTCTACGCCGCCGTTTTTGTCAGCGTGCTGTTTGGTCCCTGCTGGGCAACGATCTACGCGGGAACGCTGGCGACGGTCGATAACAAATACACCGAAGTCGCGGGCGCGTTTATCGTGATGGCGATTGTCGGTGCGGCCTTTGTCCCGGCGCTGCAGGGCCTGGTTTCGGACTCACTGGGTTCAATGCAGCTGGCATTTGGCGTCTCGCTGCTCTGTTTCGCCTGGGTCGGATTCTACTTCTATGGCGAACTGCGCCATAAAAAACAGCCGGTTGCGACCGGTCGTCTGGCGGAGGAGTTACCATGAAAACCCGTTTACCCTTAGCGCGTGAACAGTTTCACACCACACCCTGGGTGCTGCTGGAGAGCGATGATTTCCGGGTTGAGCTGTTTCGTTATCCGGCGGGCATTGAGGCGGTGCGCATTCATAACCGGCGTGGCAGCGTGACCGTGCTGCCGTTTCTCGGGCAGATGATCTGGGACGCAGAGTTCGACGATCATAACCTGACCATGGGCCACAGTTTTAAGCAGCCGCTGCCCGCAAATTCGATCATCGACACCTATGGCTGTTTTGCGTTTCATTCGGGACTGCTGGCCAACGGCTGTCCCGCACCAGAGGACGATCATCCGCTGCACGGTGAGATGGCCTGCGCCCGTATGGACAGCGCCTGGCTGGTGCTGGAGGATCAGACGCTGTCGCTGGAAGGGGAGTGTGAATATGTCAAAGGCTTCGGCCATCACTACCTGGCCGCACCCGCCGTCCGCATTCCGGCCAGCCAGCCCCGGCTGACGATTGAGATGACAGTCACTAATCTGGCTGGCGCGCCGATGCCGCTGCAGTATATGTGTCACCTCAACAGCGCGTGGATCGATCAGGGCCGCTTCCGGCAGTCGATCCCCGAACAGGCATTCCAGCTGCGTCGCTCGATCCCGGCGCATCTGCGACCGACGCCCGCCTGGCGGGATTACACCGATCGGCTGGCGCGCGATCCGCAGGCGTTACAGCAGCTCGATCAGCCGCAGCTCTGCGATCCGGAGATCGTCTTCTTCGCGGACGATCTGCCTCAGTATGGCGATGAGGTGCAGTTTGAGCTGCATGCGCCGCAGGGCTATGCGTTGATGACGCGCTTCTCTACCGCACAGTTCCCGCACGCCACTCGCTGGCTGCTGCACAACCACGATCAGCAGGTGGCGGCCTATATTCTGCCCGCCACCTGCCGGCCAGAGGGCTTTCTTGCCGCGCAGCAGGCTGGCACGCTGATCACCCTGGCGCACGGTGAACAGCGCCACTTTTCTGTCGAGACCGGCTTACTCTGAGCCGGGTTTAAATTGCCACCAGGCCGCGCACACCCTCTGCTTCCATGGTGTCGCCGCGGCCACGCTGCACAATTTCTCCGCGCGACATCACCAGATAGCTGTCCGCCAGCTCCGCCGCGAAGTCATAAAACTGCTCCACCAGCAGGATCGCCATATCTCCCCGTTGCGCCAGCTGGCGGATCACCGCGCCGATCTCTTTGATCACCGAAGGCTGGATCCCTTCGGTCGGCTCATCAAGGATCAACAGCTGGGGCCGACAGGCCAGCGCCCGGCCAATCGCCAGCTGCTGCTGCTGACCGCCAGAGAGGTCGCCGCCCCGGCGTGACTTCATCGCCAGCAGCACCGGAAAGAGCTGGTAGATCTCCTCCGGCACTTCACGCGCCTGCGCAGCCGGAAAGCGTGACAGCCCCATCAGCAGATTCTCTTCCACCGTCAGACGCGGAAAGATTTCCCGCCCCTGGGGCACATAGCCGATGCCAGCCTGCACCCGCTGGTGCGGCTTGCGGCCATTCATGCGCTGCTGCTGCCAGTGAATCTCGCCCGACTTCGCCGGGATCAGCCCCATCAGGCATTTCAGCAGCGTGGTCTTCCCAACACCATTGCGCCCCAGCAGACAGGTGATTTCGCCAATCTTTACCTCAAACGACAGGCCGCGCAGAATATGACTGCCGCCATAATATTGATTCAGTTCAGTAACCTGTAACATTTCAGCGCCCCAGATAAACGTCGATAACCTGCTCGTTGGCCTGCACGTCGCGCAGCGAACCCTCGGCCAGTACCTGACCCTGATGCAGCACCGTCACGTGGTCGGCAATGGTTTCGACAAAGCCCATGTCATGCTCCACCACCATCAGCGAATGCTTGCCCGCCAGGCTGCGGAACAGCTCGGCGGTGTAGTCCGTTTCGGCATCGGTCATGCCCGCGGCCGGTTCATCCAGCAGCAGCAGATGCGGCTCCTGCACCAGCAGCATGCCGATCTCCAGAAACTGCTTCTGGCCATGCGACAGCAGGCCCGCGCGACGCTGGCGTTCGCCGCCCAGCCGCAGCAGTTTCAGCACCTCATCAATGCGGTCACGCTGTTCGCCGCTGAGGCGGGCGCGCAGGCTGGCCCAGACCGATTTATCGGCTTTAAGCGCGATCTCCAGATTTTCGAACACGGTTAACGCCTCAAACACCGTGGGCTTCTGGAACTTGCGGCCGATCCCGGCGCGGGCGATCTCAACCGGTGAGAGACGGGTCAGATCGCTGTCCTGGTCGTAGATCACCCGGCCGGCGTCGGGCCGGGTTTTGCCGGTGATCACATCCATCAGCGTGGTTTTGCCCGCACCGTTGGGGCCGATCACGCAGCGCAGTTCCCCGACGCCGATCTGCAGCGAAAGATCGGTCAGCGCCCGGAAGCCTTCAAACGACACGCTGATCTTCTCCAGTTGCAGCACCGGATCGCGCTGCACCCGATGGCGATCCGCCAGTTGAGTTTGGGTAAACAGGGCATCACTCATTTTTTCCTCCGGCGCAGCAGGCCAATCACGCCGTGCGGCAGAAACAGCGTGACCAGGATAAACATCAGCCCCAGGAAAAAGAGCCAGTATTCGGGGAAGGCGACGGTGAAGAAGCTGCGTGCGCCGTTAACAATCGCGGCACCCAGCAGCGGGCCTATCAGCGTGCCGCGTCCGCCCAGCGCCACCCAGATCGCCGCTTCAATCGAATTGGCCGGTGACATCTCACCCGGATTGATAATGCCGACCTGCGGCACATAGAGCGCCCCGGCCAGGCCGCACAGCACGGCGGAGAGCGTCCAGACAAAAAGCTTGAAACCGCGCGGGTCGTAACCACAGAACATCAGACGGTTCTCCGCATCCCGCACCGCAGTCAGCACCCGGCCAAATTTGCTGCGCGCCAGGGCGAAGCCGATCGCCAGGCTCAGCAGCAGCAGCAGCACCGTGGCGATAAACAGCCCGATACGGGTGGGGGTTGCCGTTACCGAAAAGCCGAGCAGGGTGGTAAAGCCGGTAAAGCCATTGTTGCCGCCAAAACCGGTTTCGTTGCGGAAGAACAGCAGCATCCCGGCGTAGGTCAGCGCCTGGGTCATGATGGAGAAGTAGACGCCTTTAATCTTCGAGCGAAAGGCGAAGAAGCCAAAAATCAGCGCCAGCAGGCCCGGCACCAGCATGCTCAGGCAGAGCGCCCAGGCGAAATAGTCGGTGCCGGTCCAGAACCAGGGCAGTTCCCGCCAGGAGAGAAAGGACATAAAGGCGGGTAAACCCTCGCCTGCGGCCTGGCGCATCAGGTACATGCCCATGGCATATCCACCCAGGGCGAAAAAGAGGCCGTGGCCCAGCGACAGCAGTCCGGCGTAGCCCCACACCAGATCCAGCGCCACCGCGACCACCGCGTAGCAGAGGATTTTGCCGACCAGCGTCAGGGTATAGGTGGAGATCGCCAGCGGATGCGTGGCGGGCAGCAGCGCCAGAAACGGCATCACCAGGAGCGCTACGGTAATCGCCAGGCCAATGCTGATGGTCAGGCGCGGCGCGGTGCGCGCCACGCGAAGCGTGATGGGTTGCGTCATCAGTCAGTCACCCTTCCTTTTACCGCAAACAGCCCCTGCGGACGTTTCTGAATAAACAGCACGATAATCACCAGAATCAGGATCTTGCCCAGCACGGCGCCAATCTGCGGCTCCAGCACTTTGTTGAGAATGCCCAGGCTGAACGCGGCAACCACGGTGCCCGCCAGCTGACCGACGCCACCCAGCACCACCACCAGGAACGAGTCGATAATGTAGCCCTGGCCCAGCTCCGGTCCGACGTTACCGAGCTGCGACAGCGCCACGCCACCCAGCCCGGCAATGCCCGAGCCGAGTCCAAACGCCAGCATATCGACGCGACCGGTCGGCACGCCGCAGCAATCCGCCATGGCGCGGTTCTGGGTCACGGCGCGCACGTTCATGCCAAGGCGGGTCCGGTTAAGCAGCAGCCAGGTGAGCGCCAGCACAAACACCACAAACAGGATCACCGCGATGCGGTTCCACGGCAGCACCAGATTGGGCAGCAGCTGTAAGCCGCCGGAGAGCCACGCCGGATTCGCCACCTCCAGGTTTTGCGCCCCGAACAGCACCCGCACCAGCTGGATCAGCATCAGGCTGATCCCCCAGGTGGCGAGCAGCGTCTCCAGCGGACGGCCATAGAGATGGCGGATCACCGTGCGTTCCAGCGCCATGCCGATGGCGGCGGTGACCAGAAAGGCGACCGGCAGCGCCAGCAGCGGATACCAGGCTAAATAGTGCGGCGCAAACTGCTGAAACAGGCTCTGTACCCACCAGGTGGCGTAAGCGCCGAGCATCAGCATTTCACCGTGCGCCATGTTGATCACCCCGAGCAGGCCATAGGTGATCGCCAGACCCAGCGCGGCCAGCAGCAGTATGGAACCCAGCGACAGGCCGCTAAAAGCCTGCCCCAGCAGATCGCCCCACATCAGCCGTTTCTGAATCTGTTGCAGACTTTCCGCCGCGGCGGCCCGCACCGTGGCATCCGGCTCATTCGCGGGCTGGGTCAGGCGTTGCAGGCTGGCCTGCGTATTGGGATCGCTGGACTCACCCAGCAGTTTCACCGCCCGCAGGCGCACCATCGGCTCGCCATCCGCCAGTTGCAGGTTCGCCAGCGCCAGCGCCAGTGCGGCATGAACCCGGCTGTCCTGCTCGGCGGCAAAACGCTGCTCCAGCAGCGGCAACTGGTCGGCAACGCCCTCACTTTGCAGCTGCTGCGCTGCGCGCAGACGCAGGGCCGTATCGCTGCTCACCAGCTGGTGGGCGGCCAGCGCGTTGTTAACCAGCACGCGCAGGCGATTGTTCATAAACAGCTTTTTCAGGTTTCCCGTGGGCTGCGCCACCGCATCCAGCGGCTGCAGCGTGGTTCCCTGCTGGCTGAACGGCTGTTTATTCTGGTCGATGACCACCGTTTCGGCATGCAGCGCTTCCAGCAGCGGCAGGCGAGGACTATCCGGTGCGGCGGCCCACTGCTGCAGCAGCGTGGCCTGCTGACTGCGGCTGGCGGCGGCAAAGTCAGCCGCCGGTCCGGCACTGGCCAACAGCGGCATCAGCAGCAGCAGGCTGAAAAAGCAGCGACATAGATTCATAAAAGGAGCCTCGTCAGGGGAGGGCAGCACGGCGGGGTGCCGTGCTGCCGCTTCACAGCGGGTGACGCTGCGTATCAATCAGCAACGCGCGATTACTGCGCGGTCTTCACCGGGTGGTCGGGCTTTTTGTCGTTACCGGCAATGTACGGGCTCCACGGCTGCGCACGTACCGGCTGATCGGTCTGCCACACCACGCTGAACTGGCCGTTCTCTTCCACTTCACCAATCATGACCGGTTTATGCAGATGATGGTTGGTCTGATCCATGGTCAGGGTAAAGCCATCCGGCGCTTTAAAGGTCTGACCGGCCATCGCCGCCCGCACTTTGTCCACATCCGTGGTGCCCGCTTTTTCCACCGCCTGCGCCCACATATGAATGCCAACATAGGTCGCTTCCATCGGGTCGTTGGTGACGACGGTGGCGGCGTTCGGCAGGTTATGTGCTTTGGCATATGCGCGGTAGTCGGCGACAAACTTCGCGTTGGTCGGATTATCGATAGACTCGAAATAGTTCCAGGCGGCTAACTGACCCACCAGCGGTTTGGTGTCGATGCCGCGCAGCTCCTCTTCGCCCACCGAGAAGGCGACCACCGGAATGTCAGTGGCTTTAATCCCCTGGTTCGCCAGCTCTTTGTAGAACGGCACGTTGGAGTCGCCGTTGATCGTGGAAACCACTGCCGTTTTGCCGCCAGCCGCAAACTTTTTGATGTTGGAGACAATGGTCTGGTAGTCGCTGTAACCAAACGGCGTGTAGACCTCTTCGATATCTTTATCCGCCACACCTTTGCTGTGCAGGAAGGCGCGCAGGATCTTGTTGGTAGTACGCGGATAGACATAGTCGGTGCCAAGCAGGAAGAAGCGTTTCGCGCTGCCGCCATCTTCGCTCATCAGATACTCCACGGCCGGAATCGCCTGCTGGTTAGGCGCAGCGCCGGTGTAGAAGACGTTGGGTGACATCTCTTCCCCTTCATACTGCACCGGATAGAACAGCAGGCCGTTCAGCTCTTCAAACACCGGTAGCACCGATTTGCGCGACACCGAGGTCCAGCAGCCAAACACCACCGCCGCCTTATCCTGAGTCAGCAGCTGCCGCGCCTTCTCGGCAAACAGCGGCCAGTTAGAGGCGGGATCGACCACCACCGGCTCCAGCTTTTTCCCCAGCACGCCCCCTTTGGCGTTGATCTCATCGATGGTCATCAGCGCCACATCCTTCAGCGGCGTTTCTGAAATCGCCATGGTGCCGGAGAGCGAATGCATGATCCCCACTTTGATGGTGTCAGCCGCCTGCACACTCCAGGCGAACCCCATGCTGACAACGGTGGCGGAGAGGGCGAAAGCCTTGATCAACGAACGTCTTTTCATCATCTGAAACCCCTGAGTAGTTGTTGTGTTATTCGGTGAGCTGGAGCCGGGCCTGCTGAAGGCGGTGCAGCGTGATCTTTCTGACCTCCGCCTTACTCACGGCGATGTGATCGGTCAGGATGCGTTGCGCCCCGGCGGTCTGCTGCTGAAAAATCGCCTGTAAAATCTGTGCATGTTCCTGATAAGTGGCACAGATGCGATCGTCACGAGTGAAGTCGAGCCGGCGGATAATGCGGATCTTCTCGGTGAGTTCGGCGTGAATGCGTGCCATCTCCGGGTTACCCGCTGCCGCCACCAGCGTCATGTGAAACGCTTCGTCATGCTGCGACACCACCAGGCCCTCTGTAAGCGCCTCCGCCTCGCACCAGAACTGGTTCAGTTCGTTTAACAGCTCGGCACACTGCGGCGCGGGCAGGGCGCAGAGGCGTTTGACCGCCTCGCACTCCAGCACGGTGCGCAGGTCATACAGCGATTCGAACCAGGCGAAATCGAAGTTCTTAATCTGCCAGCCGCTGCGAAACCAGACGTCGACAAAGCCTTCGCGTTCCAGCCGGAACAGCGCCTGACGGACCGGGGTGCGGCTGACCGCCATCCGTCCGGCGATTTCGCTTTCGCTGAAGCGATCGCCGGGCATCAGGCGAAAGGCGAAGATATCGGCCTTCAGCGCCAGATAAACCCGTTCCGCCAGCGCTTCCGGGCGGGCTTTAGGGGAGTGGGGTTGCGTTGTCATTACCGCTCCTTATTCCAGCCACAGCAGGTTATCGCCAGGACTGACCGGACGGCCCGCCTGGCAGGCAATCCGCGTCACACGACCGGCCTGCGGGGCGACAATCGCCAGCTCCATCTTCATCGCCTCCACGATAATCAGCGTCTGCCCGGCGCTGACCTCGTCGCCCGGCTGCACCAGCACTTTCCAGATGTTGCCATTGAGATCCGCCTGCACCGGTAGCCCGTTTTCCTCCTCTTCGCTGACGCTGGCGCGCGTTTCATCCTCCGGCGGCGCGTTCTGCTCTTCCTGCGCCCATAGCTGCACTTCCTGTTCAAAGGCGGCGGCCTGGCGCTGGCGGAACGCTGCAATTTCAGCGGCGTGGTCGGCGAGGAACTGCTGGTGGGCGGCAAAATCAAACTGCGTCTCTTCAATACGAAGGCTGGCGCGGCCTTCGCGGAAATCTTCGCGCAGCTGGGTCAGTTCGGTTTCACTCACCGGATAGAAGCGCACCTGATCGAAGAAGCGCAGCAGCCACGGCGCATCGGTAGCGAACTGCGGATTTTTCAGGAAGGTATTCCAGATGGGCAGCGTGCGGCCCACCAGCTGATAGCCGCCGGGCGAATCCATGCCGTAGATGCACATGTACATGCCGCCGATCCCTACGGTGCCTTCGGCGGTGAAAGTGCGCGCCGGACTGTATTTGGAACTCAGCAGGCGATGGCGTGGATCGATCGGAACGGCACAGGGCGCGCCAAGGTAGACGTCGCCCAGCCCCAGCACCAGATAGCTGGCGTTGAACAGGGTATCGCGCACCTCATCGCGGCTGCTTAAGCCATTAATCCGCTGGATAAAGTCCACGTTGTTGGGCAGCCAGGGGGCGCTGGCGCGCACCGTCTCCTGATAGCGGCTGACGGCACCCAGCGTGGCGCTGTCTTCAAATGCCATCGGCATCCACACCACGCGGGAGGGCACTTTCAGCGTGCTGACGTCGCCCAGCGTCGCTTCCAGCGCCAGCAGCAGCGACATCAGCCGGGACTGGTTAATGATGCGGCTGTCGTAGCGCACCTGCAGCGAACGCACGCCAGGCGACAGCTCCTCTACTCCGGGCTCCGCCTGCGCCGTCAGCGCATTCATCAGCAGATGGACACGCAGACGCAGCGCCAGATCCAGCACATTGTCGCCATACTCAATCAGCACATATTTGTCGCCCGCCTGGCGATAGACCACTTTCGGCGTGCTGGTCGTGGCCTCCAGAGCGGCCAGAATCGTGGCGGAACCGTGGGCGGTTTCGGCCAGTGACGGCACGGCAAACGTGGGCGGATGCTCAGGCCGCAATGTCTCAATCAGATGCATCTGCGCTTTTTCCCGCGCCAGCGCATCGTCTGCGGTGATGGGGTGGAAGCGGATGGTGTCGCCAGGTTTAACCTGGCCTACTTTCCACAGCTCGGCTTTGGCAATGGTCACCGGACAGACAAAGCCGCCGAGACTCGGGCCGTCGTGCGTCAGGATCACCGGGAAGTCGCCGGTGAAATTGACCGCGCCAATGGCATATTCACAGTCGTGAACGTTGGAGGGATGCAGGCCCGCTTCGCCGCCGTTGGCGCGGGTCCAGGTCGGTTTCGGGCCGACCAGCCGCACGCCGAGGCGGTTGGAGTTGTAGTGCACCTGCCAGTCACTGGCGAAGAACGCATCGATGGCGGCCTGGGTGAAGAAATCCGGTGCGCCGTGCGGGCCGTAAAGCACGCCGATGCGCCACTCGCTGCCGTAGTGCGGAATCAGCGCCGCATCGAGCGGCTGCGGATCGCTGACCGGGGCAGGCGTGGTGCAGGCTGCCCGATCAGGCTGGGAGATCGCCAGCATATCGGCAACCCGCAGAGTGCGTCCGGCGTGACCGCCAAACTGGCCCAGCGAAAAGGTGCTGCGGCTGCCCAGATACGCCGGCACGTCGAAGCCGTTACGTACGGCCAGATAGCTGCGGCAGCCCGTCCGGGCGCGTCCCAGCGCCAGAGTCTCTCCCGCTTTCACCGCCAGCGGCTGCCAGGTGCTGACCGGTTCGCCCTCCAGCGTGGCGTCGCAGTCAGCACCGGTCAGCGCCACGATGGCATCACAGTGGAAACGCAGCGTCGGCCCCTGCAGGGTAAATTCCAGCCCCGCCGCCGCGTCATGATTACCGACGATGCGGTTAGCCAGCCGGAAAGCGAAGTCATCCATCGGGCCGGAAGGCGGCACGCCGATATCCCAGTAGCCGAGGCGGCCTGGATAGTCCTGAACCGAACTGAAGGTGCCGGGTTGCAGCACTTCCACCACGGAGGAGGCAGGCACCACGCTGTCGAGGTAGCGCGTCCAGACGTTGCCGCTGCGAAACGCGTCGCTGGCGGTAATCTGGCGCAGATAGTCGAGGTTGGTGGCGATGCCGTGCAGCTGAGTGGCATCCAGCGCATGGCGAAGTTTTTCCAGCGCCGCATCGCGGGTGTCGGCATGCACGATCAGTTTGGCGATCATCGGATCGTAGAAGCTGGAGACCTCGCTGCCGGTTTCAATGCCGCTGTCGACCCGCACGCCGTCAGGGAAAGTTACGCCGGTTAGCAGGCCGGGGCTGGGCTGAAAGTTCTTCAGTGGATCTTCCGCATAGAGCCGCACTTCAATGGCGGCGCCCTGCGGCGCCTGCTGCAGACGTGACCAGTCAACCGCATCGCCCGCCGCCACCTGCAACATGCACTCCACCAGATCGAGTCCGGTGACGCACTCAGTGACCGGATGCTCCACCTGCAGGCGGGTGTTTACTTCCAGAAAGTAAAAGGCCTGCTGGTCGACGTCGTAGATATACTCCACGGTGCCTGCGCTGCGGTAGTTTACCCGCTCGCCGAGCCGCACCGCCGAGGCGAGCAGGGCATCACGCGTCGCCGGAGAAAGACCGGGCGCGGGCGTCTCTTCCACCACCTTTTGATTGCGGCGCTGCAGTGAGCAGTCGCGTTCACCCAGTGCGACCACAGTGCCGTTACCGTCACCAAAAATCTGCACTTCTACGTGGCGGGCGCGATCGATGCAGCGCTCCAGAAACACGCCCGCATCACTGAAGAACTGCTCGCCAAGACGGCGTACGCTCTCCCAGGCGCTGGCGAGCGCACCGGCGTCGGCGCAGCGCGTCAGGCCAATGCCGCCGCCGCCCGCCGTGCTTTTCAGCATCACCGGATAGCCGATCTTATCGGCCGCCTGTATCGCCTCCTCCAGCGACGCAAGCAGCGGTGTGCCGGGCGTCATTGGTACACCCGCACTGGCTGCCAGCTCACGGGCACGGTGCTTAAGGCCGAACTCACCAATCTGCTGCGCGGTGGGGCCGACAAAGGCGATCCCCGCCGCTTCACAGGCTTCGGCAAACGGCTGGCTTTCTGAAAGAAAACCGTAGCCTGGCCAGATAGCCTGGGCGCCGCTCTGCTGAGCCGCCGCCAGAATTTTGTCGATGCGCAGATAGCTGTCGCTGGCTTTATCGCCGCCCAGCGCGATAGCGATATCCGCCTGCTTAACGTGCTGCGCGTTGCGGTCAGCATCTGAATAGACCGCGACACTTTTGACGCCCAGGCGCTTCAGCGTCCGAATGGCGCGGCAGGCGATTTCGCCGCGGTTGGCAATCAGTACGGTGGTGAACATGATCAGTGACTCCCCTGTGATGCCAGCCAGTTGCGCCAGCCGCCCGTCTCAGTAATCTCCAGCGCGTTGTTCAGCGCCGCGCCTTCGCAGATAAAGCCTTTCACCACCCGCCCATCCGCCAGCGCCAGGCTGCCGATGCCCAGCGGTGCGGGAATCTCGGCCACAAACTCACCAAAGCGCGCCAGCGGGATATCCCACAGCTCCACGGTGATAGCGGCGCCCTGTTCGTCACGCATCAGGCCGGGTTTTTTGATCGCGCCCTCCAGCAGGGCAAACAGGCGATAGTGTGGCGCGGTCTTCGTCTCTTCCACCCAGACGGCATGGCGATCGGTGAGCTGGAAATTAAGCGGCATTCCGGTGAGATGCGCGCCCACTACCGCCAGCCGGACATGGTCGGCGGAGGCGGGCAGGCTGGTGCGCCAGGCAGGGCAGGGCTGGCCGGTCGCGCCCAGCGGCAGAGCAAGCTGCTGCTGCCAGCGAATGCCAAACTCAGCCAGCGCCCGATCGTGCCAGGCGGGCGCAATCAGCGTGATGCCTGCCGGGAGATCGTCATTGCGAAACGGTGCGGGCAGCGCCAGCGCGGCGAGGTCGGCAAGGTTGGTAAAGTTGGTATAGGTGCCAAACTGCGAGTTGTAGTGAATCGGCTCCTGCTTCATCTCCTCCAGGGTATGAATCGTGGGCGAGGTCGGCACCACCAGCGCGTCAAACTGTGCCAGCGTCTGCTGAATCTGGCGCGTCAGTTCGGCCCGCAGATACTCCGCCTTATAGGCATCGACTGCGCTGTATTTCAGGCCGCTGGCGATAATCTCGTGTACCACCGGATCCATCTCCGCCGGGCGATCGAGCATTCCGCCCACCGCCGCCGTGCGTTCGGCGACCCAGGCACCGTAGTAAAGCTGTTCAGCCAGCTTCCTGAACGGGGTGAAGTCGATGGGGTGTAGCGTCACGCCACCCGCCTGCAACGCCTCCAGCGCCTGGTCCCAGGCGGCTTCGGCGGCGGCATCATCAAAAAACTCCGGGTTCAAAGGTACCGCAAAATGGGGATGAACCGGCAGGCTGGCCGGGGCGGTGCGCGGATTAATGCGCGAATAGGCGTCACCGGCATCATAGCCACCCATGACGCTGGCGACGCTAAAGGCATCTTCTGCCGTCAGCGCAAACACGGAAATCGTGTCGTTGAGGCGGCAGGCGGGCACCACGCCGCGTGCAGAGAACCAGCCCTTGGTCGGCTTCAGTCCGACAATATTGTTAAAGCCCGCCGGAACGCGGCCCGATCCCGCGGTATCGGTGCCCAGTGAAAAGGCGACCAGCCCGCGCGCCAGCACCGACGCAGAGCCGGAGCTGGAGCCGCCACTGACGTAATCGGCATCAAAAGTGTTACTGACCGCGCCAAACGGGGAGCGGGTGCCCACCAGGCCGGTAGCGAATTGATCGAGGTTGGTTTTGCCGATGACTATCGCGCCGGCGGCTTTCAGCCGGGTGACCGCTACCGCGTCTTCGCTGGCGGTATAGGTAAAGGCGGGGCAGGCGGCGCTGGTCGGCCAGCCCGCCACATCAATGTTGTCTTTGACGGCGAAGGGAACACCAAACAGCGGCAGCGATCCGGGATCGCGCTGATAGTGCGCCAGCAGTGGCTCAATCTGAGCCGCTAACTGATCCGGTGTCGCCAGATAGATCCAGGCATTATCGTGTGTGTCGAGAGCCGCCAGGTGTGCGCTCAGCAGCGAAGTAATCTGTTGCGGCGCCTGCTGATAGCGCTGCTGCCAGGCGTGAAGCGTCAGGCCAAAGGTTGAAGTCATACGAAGAATTCCAGCTGGTATACAAGATGGAATTCAACAGAGCAAAGGCTGTGCCACTTTTTTAACGCAATGATTCAACAGTTTAATGCGTGTAGTGATAAGATTTTCTGATGATAATTTGCACAATTACGGCGCGCGCGCTGAACGATGACGGTGCGTTTACCTTTCGTGTGCGTAAATTTTGTGAAGAACATGGCAAGAGTCCGGTGGCCTGGTTAGCATGAAGACTGTCTGGCAACTCGCCGGCCCCAGCAACAGAGGAGATTTACGTGGTGAAGTGGCGTAACTGGATAATAGGGATCTGCATGGCCGGCACGGCCAGCAGCGCATGGGCCGATTCGCTTGATCAACAACGGCAACGTTATCAACAAATTAAACAGGCCTGGGACAGCAATCAGATGGCCACCGTGGATCAGCTGTTGCCCACGCTACAGGATTATCCGCTCTATCCTTATCTGCAATATCGCCTGCTGGCACAGGATCTCGATCAGGAGACCACTCTGGCGGTACAGAACTTTATTCGCCAGTATCCAACGTTGCCACCCGCGCGTTCGCTCAGCACCCGCTTTATTAATGTGCTGGCTTACCGACAGGACTGGCAGGGTGTGCTGAACTTCAGTCCGACCGAACCTAAGCCGGTGCAGGCACGCTGTAACTGGTATTACGCCAAATGGGCCACCGGTCAGCAGCAGGCCGCGTTTGACGGCGCGAAGCAGATCTGGCTGCGTGGCACGGCGCTGCCCGCGGACTGCGATAAGCTCTTTTCGGTCTGGCAGGCGTCCGGTCAGATTTCGCCAATTACGATCCTGGAGCGTATCCGGCTGGCGATGAAAGCAGGCAACGACAGCCTGGTGAGCTATCTGGCGAAAACGTTGCCAACTGACTATCAGACCATGTCTGACGCGATACAGGCCCTGCAGCAGGACCCGTTAACGGTCAGCACCTTCGCCAGCGCCGTCGGGCCAACCGACTTTACCCGCCAGGCGACGATTTACGCCTTTACGCGTGTGGCGCGGCAGGACATGGAAAATGCCCGCAGCCTGATTCCGATCCTGGTCCGGGCGCAGAAGATGGGACCGGAGGATGAGCAGGCGCTGAAGGAGATTGTGGTCTGGCGCATGATGGGCAGCGATCTCACCTCTGAGCAGGCACGCTGGCGCGATGCGGTGGTGATGAACAGCGAGTCTACCGCGCTGGTAGAACGCCGGGTACGACTGGCACTCTCTCAGCATGACCGACGCGGCCTTAACACCTGGATCGCCCGTCTGCCGCTGGAAGCCAAAGAGAAAGATGAATGGCAGTACTGGCAGGCCGATCTGCTGTTTGAGAAAGATCGCAAAGAGGAAGCGGAAGATATCCTGCGCAAACTGATGCAGGCGCGTGGCTTCTATCCAATGGTGGCCGCACAGCGGCTGGGCGTTGACTACCCGTTGCAGGTGGATGAAGCGCCGAAGCCTGACAGTGCCACGGTGCAGGGACCGGAGCTGGCCCGCGTTCGCGAGCTGATGTACTGGGGTCTGGATAACCTGGCGCGCAGCGAGTGGAGCAATCTCATCGGCAGCCGCACGCACACGCAGCAGCAGATGCTGGCGCGCTACGCCAATGAGCAGGACTGGTGGGATCTCAGCGTGCAGGCGACCATCACTGCCAAAATGTGGGACAGCCTGAAAGAGCGTTTCCCGCTGGCGTGGCAGAGCGTCTATGAGCGCAACACCGCGGTGAAGCAGATCCCACCGAGCTATGCGATGGCGATTTCGCGTCAGGAGAGCGCCTGGAATCCGAAAGCGCGTTCACCGGTTGGTGCCAGCGGTCTGATGCAGATTATGCCTGCCACGGCGGCGCATACTGTGAAGATGTACAACATCCCTGGCTACAGCAACACCAGCCAGCTGCTCGATCCGGAAACCAATATTCAGATCGGCACCCAGTATCTGGAATATGTCTATCAGCAGTTCAATCAGAACCGGATCTTCGCCTCGGCGGCCTACAATGCCGGGCCGGGCCGGGTGCGAAGCTGGCAGAAAACCAGTGCAGGCAATCTTGATGCCGTCGCGTTTATCGAGACCATCCCGTTCTCTGAAACGCGTGGCTATGTGAAGAATGTGCTGGCGTACGACGCTTACTATCGTCACTTCATGGGCAAGCCTGACAAGATCCTGTCAGATGCTGAGTGGAATCGCCGTTACTAGCTGTGCTAAGCTTCCGTACTCTTTAGCGAGTACGGAAGCCTCTTCATGACCCATTCTGATTCCCCCACCGATGCGCATCCGGCACAAGATAGCTGGCAACGCTTTGTCGTGCTGATGCAGCAGGCCTTTGCTGATGGTCATGCGCTGCCACTGATGCAACTGATGATGACGCCCGACGAGCGGGAAGCGTTCGGCACCCGTCTGCGGATTATCGAAGAGTTAATGAACGGCGAGATGAGCCAGCGCGAACTGAAAAATGAGCTCGGCGTTGGCATTGCGACCATTACACGTGGCTCGAACAGCCTGAAAGAGGCGCCGCCGGAGCTGAAACGCTGGCTGGAGGCGCGTCTGGGACGCGCCTGATCACTGCTGGTAAAGCGGATGGATGAACGGGCAGAGCGCCAGAATCAGTGCCTGATGATAGACACTGGAGCGGCTGAGCAGGCCGTTTGTGAACGCCCCGATAGCGCCACCCTGGTGTTTAATATTTTCGATGCCGGTTAACCGCGCCATCTCTTCGCCCAGCTCCCGCCCTTCACGCAGACCCGCCAGCACCACCGGCGGCAGGGTGAAACTGGCCGAGCGCGATTCGCCGCGCTGCTTCTGATTTTCTACCACCATCCAGGCAAACGCGCTGTCATCTTCAATGCCCGCCTCAATCGCTACCCAGAACGCCGCTTCTGGCCGGACCTGCCGGGCATTCATCACGCGCTGACGTGCGCCAGTTCGCGTTTCGAGATGGGTTAACGGTTGTGCTGCTACGCCGCTATCGACCTCGACCCCTTCAATATGGCAGGATCCCTCGCCGAAAACGTCGTTGAATGCCTGAGCAATCGCATGAATTTTCGCTGGATTGGTGGTGGCTGCGACAACATGGTACATAATTGGTTGAACCCTCAGGTGATTAAGCGCCTGGCCTATCGGGCTGTTTGATTTGTCATTCTGAACCCGGGCAGTGCTCACAATCCTCACGTACTTTCCGTACGCGCCGGTTGTTTCGCGCTCTCCGTGTGCAGACTGACTGCAACAATGACGCCTGATGGGGTAAGCTCTAAAGCGATTTTTGTCGCAGTATAACGGAAACTAACATGCTACAGGTCTATCTTGTTCGTCACGGTGAAACGGTATGGAATGCGGAGCGTCGCATTCAGGGTCAGTCCGACAGTCCGCTGACGGAAAAAGGTGAGCAGCAAGCCTGGCAGGTGGGTGAGCGCGTGAAACATCTGGGCATTACGCACATTATTGCCAGCGATCTGGGGCGTACGCGCCGCACCGCGGAGATTATTGCGGATGCCTGCGGTTGCTCAGTCACGCTTGATCCGCGGTTGCGTGAGCTGAATATGGGGGTGCTGGAGAAGCGTCCGCTGGATGGCTTAACCGCGGAAGAAGAGCAGTGGCGCGCCACGCTGGTCAACGGTACCGAAGGGGGCCGTATTCCTGAAGGGGAGTCGATGACTGAGATGGCGACGCGTATGCACGCCGCGCTGAATGCCTGTCTTGATCTTCCAGCCGGAAGCCGTCCACTGCTCGTCAGTCACGGTATGGCGCTGGGGGCGCTGGTCAGCACGATCCTCGGTCTGCCCGCCTATGCGGAACGTCGTCTGCGTCTGCGTAACTGCTCACTCTCACGTGTTGATTATCAGCAGAGCGCCTGGCTGGCAGAAGGCTGGATTGTCGAGACGGCGGGGGATATTTCCCATCTGGATGCGCCTGCACTCGACGAGCTTCAACGCTGATTTACTTAAAAGGCTGCCGTCGCGATGACGGCAGCCTTAACGTCAGCTGGCTACGGTCTGGCGGCGAATAGGAATCAGATATTCGCAACGGATCTCGGTCGGTGGCTCAGCGCGTTTTTTACCGCCATCGGTGTAAAAGCGTTCGATGTCCTGTCCCTGACGGCGGGTCAGCCCCAGCGTCGGCATGCAGGTGCCATAGAGCAGCAGAATAAACTCCTGCAGATTGACGCGCGGGCCGGTATAGGTGAACTGCACGTAGTCGCCCGCTTCCAGAATCACGTTCTGCCCGGAGTGCAGGTTGACCGCGCTGTCAGCAGGCACCGCCGTGGTGTAGAGAATCTCCTGCTCATCATCTTTGTCCTGGCTGGCGCGCACCTGATGCAGGCCATACAGTACCGGCGGCACCGTATCGGTTTCCAGCAGGAACTGCTTCCAGAAGTGCATACGCATCTCGTCGCGGTAGCTGGAAATCTGCTCCAGAATACAGGTGTAGTTCTGGGTTTGTCCCACCAGCACCGTCTCCGGCAGGGTGACGTATGCCGGTTCCGGCTGCGTCTCATCGTCCAGCCGAATAGGGGGACGAATACCGAATGAGTTCCAGTCGGAAGAGCGGCGATACCACGCTGGTGTCTGAGCAAACTGTTTTTTGAATGCGCGAGTAAAAGTCTGTTGTGAATCAAAACGATACTGCAGTGCGATGTCCAGAATCGGGCGGCTGGTCAGGCGCAGCGCCACGGCGGCTTTAGACAGACGACGCGCACGAATATAGGCACCTATTGCGTGTCCGGTTACGTCTTTAAACATCCTCTGTAAATGCCATTTAGAGTAACCGGCTTTCTGGGCAACATTGTCCAGTGAAAGGGGTTGATCCAGATGGCTCTCCAGCCAGACAAGCAAATCGCGAATGATACCGGCTTGGTCCATAAAACATCCTCATACTCTGGTGGTGCAGCTAAACGCATTCGAAGAATATTAGCACTCATTGCTCAAAAGACGTGGGCCGTTTTCCGGGGAAGGTTGTGCTAAATCAGTACGGGCTTCAACCCGTTTTGGTTTGGTCATTAACTCGATTAACAGTACATTACATTCTCATCTATTCCATTTGCAATGGTAACTCCATGACAATATTCCGACTTATGATCGCTGCGCTGACCACGCTGACCTTTTCCAGCCCGCTGTTTGCCGAACAGATTGGCTCTGTTGATACGGTATTCAAGATATTCGGGCCTGACCACAAGATTGTCGTTGAGGCTTTCGATGATCCGGACGTTAAAAATGTAACCTGTTATATCAGCCGGGCGAAAACCGGGGGTATTAAAGGCGGACTGGGTCTGGCAGAAGATACCTCTGATGCCGCGATTTCCTGTCAGCAGGTGGGTCCGGTCGAGCTGAGTGATAAAATCGCGCAGGGCAAAGCAGAGGGTGAAGTGGTATTCCGCCAGCGCACCTCATTGATCTTCAAGAAGCTGCAGGTTGTACGCTTCT
This sequence comes from Pantoea sp. EKM10T, assembly GCF_011800685.1. Lineage (NCBI taxonomy): Bacteria > Pseudomonadati > Pseudomonadota > Gammaproteobacteria > Enterobacterales > Erwiniaceae > Pantoea > Pantoea sp. EKM10T. The sequence continues at coordinate 15,664 of NZ_JAALEU010000017.1, read as the reverse complement.
TCGACAAAAAGCGCAACGCCCTGGTCTATCTGACCTATTCCGATAAAGTGGTTGATGGCTCACCGAAAAATGCGATTAGCGCTGTGCCAATTATGCCGTGGCACTGATTATGCCGTCACACTAAGGACAAAAAAAACGCCCGCAGGGGCGTTTTTTATTTGCCGCGTCTGACAGGGGCTTAATCCTGCAGGTCACCGCAGAAGCGATAACCTTCACCATGAATGGTGGCGATGATCTCTGGCGTGTCCGGCGTTGATTCGAAATGCTTACGAATACGACGAATGGTGACATCAACGGTGCGATCGTGTGGCTTGAGGTCGCGGCCGGTCATTTTTTTCAGCAGATCGGCACGGGTCTGAATTTTGCCCGGGTTTTCGCAGAAGTGCAGCATGGCGCGGAACTCACTGCGTGGCAGTTTATAGTGCTCGCCGTTCGGGTTGATCAGTGAGCGGCTGTTGATATCCAGCTCCCAACCGTTGAACTTGTAGCTCTCTACCTGACGACGCTCTTCGCCTGGCATGGCCAGATTCATGGTGCGCGACAGCAGGTTGCGGGCACGAATAGTCAGCTCACGCGGATTAAACGGTTTGGTGATGTAGTCGTCAGCGCCAATTTCCAGACCAAGAATTTTATCGACTTCGTTGTCACGACCGGTCAGGAACATCAGGGCGACATTGGCCTGCTCACGCAGTTCACGGGCCAGCAACAGGCCGTTTTTACCGGGCAGGTTGATGTCCATGATGACCAGGTTAACGTCATTGTCGGTCAGCACCTGATGCATTTCAGCACCATCAGTCGCCTCATACACCACATAACCTTCCGCCTCAAAAATACTCTTGAGGGTATTACGCGTGACCAGTTCGTCTTCAACGATAAGAATGTGCGGGGTCTGCATGTTTAGCTACCTAAAATTTGCCAACAAATTGAAAACAGGGCGTACAGCGGTATGGCGTTCTCCATCATCGAGAGCGGCGGGCCGCGCTGAACCGTTGTACGAAATCATATTTTGATAAGCCATCTATCAACGTCAACAACAGTATTAGCTCAGCCAGTCAGGATGAAAATTGCATGCCCCGGGCGTTAATGATAATGGCGCATATCCTAACTGTATTAACAGCAACCTAACAGCACCAACTACAACCGATAAGCATAAAAACAACGCTTCGTTGACTTATATCAAATGCAATTGTAGCACGTTAACACTTTTGTGAAAAACTTCTCGCAGATTGCCTGTTTAGCTCACAAAAAGCATCATTTTCGTTACATTTTTTACGCAGTCGGGCCAAAATAAAACCCGCCGGAAATCACATTCTATCTCGTTGAAGTTAAATGGTTTAATAATGATTTCTTTAATAAAGCTCGTTTCAGGGATAAAAAGATTCAGGCCATCACTTTTAACCAGTTTTAACATGGTTAACACACGATTTTCTTATTACCTTCTGGCGACTGAATCATTAACAGCCATGTTAATATGGCGTTATGTTAATGGACCAATGGAATAAATATGCTTTTTCCCCTGATTCTCGTCTCGCCCGCGCGGCCAGAAAATATCGGCGCTGCGGCGCGTGCCATGAAAACCATGGGATTCAGCCAGCTGCGCATCGTTGCCAGTGACGCCTGGCAGGATCCCGCCGCACGCCGGGTAGCACATGGTGCTGGCGAAATTCTCGACAACGTTCAGACCTTTGCAACCCTGGCCGACGCGTTAGCGGACATCGATTTTTCGGTCGCGACCACCGCGCGCAGCCGGGCAAAGTTTCGTTATTACGCCACACCGGAGCAGGTTGAAACGCAACTGCTGGAGAAACGCCAGTGGGTAAACAGTATGGCGCTGGTGTTTGGCCGCGAAGATAGCGGGCTGACCAACGAGGAGCTGGAGCTTGTAGACCTGCTGACCGGCATCCCGATGGCGAATGACTATCCTTCACTCAATCTCGGACAGGCGGTGATGGTCTACTGCTATCAGCTGTCGAAGCTGAATCAGGTTGAGGCATCAAAAGCCTCTGCGGCGGATGGGCAGCAGTTGCAGGCGCTGCGTCAGCGTTTCCATCAGCTGCTGGCGCAACTGGAGGTCAGTGATGATGAGAAGCTGTCAGACTGGATTGATCAGCGGGTGGGGCTGCTGGAACAGCGCGACAGTGCGATGCTGCATCGTCTGCTGCACGATATTGAAAAAAAACTCACAGATAAATCCTCGGCAAAAAGCTGATTTTACAGCAACAGATCGCAGGGAATTTCTGCATAGCAACCGATCGAACAGCGTTTTACGCTTTCACCGGTGGCTGTGCGCAGTGGTGGAAATCTGTCCGCCGGACAAATCGGGTTGACTTAATGTGCGCTTTGCTTTACTTCTGGAAGCAAGACGGACAGACAAAAACAGACAGAAAATAAATCTAAATGCGTAAAATCAGCCTGAACACCACAATTATTACCACCACCATTACCACAGGTAACGGTGCGGGCTGACGCATACAGGAAAAACAGAAAATAAGCCCGCACCTAAACAGTGCGGGCTTTTTTTTCGGCTTAAATTCAGGAGAGTTTATATTATGCGAGTGCTGAAATTCGGCGGGACCTCGGTAGCGAATGCGGAGCGGTTTCTTCGCGTCGCTGACATTCTGGAAAGTAATGCGCAACAAGGACAGGTTGCAACCGTGCTCTCTGCGCCAGCAAAGATCACTAACCATCTGGTGGCGATGATTGAAAAAACCATCAGTGGTCAGGATGCTTTGCCGAATATCAGCGACGCCGAACGCATCTTCAGCGAGCTGTTGCAGGGACTGGCTGACGCGCAGCCGGGCTTTGAGTACGATCGACTGAAAACCCGCGTTGACCTGGAGTTTGCGCAGCTGAAGCAGGTTCTGCACGGTATCAGCCTGCTGGGACAGTGCCCGGACAGCGTCAACGCGGCGATTATCTGCCGCGGTGAAAAACTCTCGATTGCGATCATGGAAGCGCTGCTGCAGGCGCGTGGCCATGAGGTCAGCGTGATCGATCCGGTGGAGAAATTGCTGGCGGTCGGCCACTACCTTGAATCCACTGTCGATATCGCCGAATCAACCCGCCGCATTGAAGCGAGTCAGATTCCGCCGCAGAACATGATCCTGATGGCAGGCTTCACGGCTGGTAACGAGCGAGGCGAGCTGGTCGTACTGGGCCGTAACGGTTCAGACTATTCAGCCGCTGTGCTGGCCGCCTGTCTGCGCGCCGACTGCTGTGAAATCTGGACTGATGTGGATGGCGTCTATACCTGCGATCCGCGTCAGGTGCCGGATGCGCGCCTGCTGAAGTCGATGTCCTATCAGGAGGCGATGGAGCTCTCCTATTTCGGCGCCAAAGTACTGCATCCCCGCACCATCGCGCCCATTGCTCAGTTCCAGATCCCCTGCCTGATCAAAAACACGGCCAATCCGCAGGCACCCGGCACCCTGATTGGAGCAGAAGGCGAACAGGATGAGAACCCGGTAAAAGGCATCACCAACCTGAATAATATGGCGATGGTCAACGTCTCCGGTCCTGGCATGAAAGGGATGGTCGGGATGGCGGCCAGAGTCTTTGCGGCGATGTCGCGCACCGGCATCTCTGTAGTGCTGATCACCCAATCCTCTTCCGAATACAGCATCAGTTTCTGCGTGCCGCAGAGCGAGCTGGCGCGGGCGCGTCAGGTGCTGGAGGAGGAGTTCTACCTGGAGCTGAAAGATGGCCTGCTGGATCCGCTGGATATCATTGAAAACCTGGCGGTGATTTCGGTGGTGGGCGATGGCATGCGCACGCTGCGCGGCATTTCAGCCAAATTCTTCTCGGCGCTGGCGCGCGCCAATATCAATATCGTGGCGATTGCTCAGGGCTCCTCCGAGCGTTCAATCTCGGTGGTGGTGAACAATGATGAAGTGATCACCGGGGTTCGCGTGGTGCATCAGATGCTGTTCGCCACCGATCAGGTAATCGAAGTGTTTGTGGTCGGCGTCGGCGGCGTCGGCGGCGCGCTGCTGGATCAGTTACATCGCCAGCAGGCGTGGCTGAAGAAAAAGCATATCGACCTGCGCGTCTGCGGCATCGCTAACTCCCGTGCGCTGTTAACCCACGTCCACGGCATTGATTTAAGCAACTGGCAGGCGGCATTAGGCGAAGCGAAAGAGCCGTTCAATCTCGGTCGTCTTACCCGTCTGGTGAAAGAGTATCACCTGCTCAATCCGGTGATTGTGGATTGTACTTCCAGCCAGGCGGTCGCCGATCAGTATGCTGACTTTCTCAGCGAAGGTTTCCATGTGGTGACGCCAAACAAAAAGGCCAACACCTCATCCTGGAATTACTATCAGCAGATGCGCGCCGCCGCTGCCAAATCGCGGCGTAAATTCCTTTATGATACCAACGTCGGCGCCGGACTGCCGGTGATCGAAAACCTGCAGAACCTGATGAACGCCGGTGATGAGCTGCTGCGCTTCTCCGGTATCCTCTCTGGCTCGCTGTCCTACATTTTCGGCCAGCTGGATGACGGAATGTCACTGTCGCAGGCGACAACGATGGCGCGTGAGATGGGCTTTACCGAGCCCGATCCGCGTGACGACCTCTCCGGCACCGATGTGGCGCGTAAGCTGCTGATCCTTGCCCGTGAAGCGGGTCATCAGCTGGAGCTGAGCGACATTGAGATTGAGCCGCTGCTGCCCGCCAGCCTGACCGAAATCCAGGACATTGAGCAGTTTATGCAGCGTCTGCCTGAGCTGGATAACGCCTTTGCCGCCCGGGTTGCGCAGGCGCAGGATGAGGGCAAAGTATTGCGCTATGTTGGCGTGATTGAAGAGGGCGGCATCTGCAAAGTGAAGATCGACGCCGTTGACGGCAACGATCCACTCTATAAGGTGAAAAACGGCGAGAATGCGCTGGCGTTTTACAGCCGCTACTATCAACCGATTCCGCTGGTGCTGCGCGGATACGGTGCAGGAAATGATGTCACAGCGGCCGGTGTCTTTGCCGACCTGCTGCGGACACTGTCATGGAAGTTGGGAGTTTAATCATGGTAAAAATTTACGCACCGGCCTCGATTGGTAACGTCAGCGTCGGCTTCGATGTGCTGGGCGCGGCGGTTTCGCCGGTAGATGGCTCCCTGTTGGGTGACTGCGTCTCCGTGGAAGCGGCAGAGCAGTTTTCACTGACCAACGCCGGACGTTTTGTCAGTAAGCTGCCCGCCGATCCGAAAGAGAATATTGTTTACCAGTGCTGGCAGCGTTTCTGCCAGGAAATCGGCAAAGCGATCCCGGTGGCGATGACGCTGGAGAAGAACATGCCCATCGGCTCCGGGCTGGGTTCCAGCGCCTGCTCGGTGGTGGCCGGTTTAATGGCGATGAACGAGTTTTGCGGCAAGCCTCTCAGCGACAGCACGTTACTGACCCTGATGGGTGAGCTGGAAGGGCGAATCTCCGGCAGCGTGCACTATGATAATGTTGCCCCTTGCTTCCTCGGCGGCATTCAGCTGATGCTGCAGGAGAATGACATTATCAGCCAGGCGGTGCCGGGCTTTGATGACTGGCTGTGGGTGATGGCCTATCCGGGCATTAAAGTCTCAACCGCAGAAGCGCGCGCCATTTTACCGGCGCAGTACCGCAAAGAGGACTGCATCAGGCATGGCCGCTTGCTGGCTGGCTTCATTCACGCCTGCCATACGCGTCAGCCGCAGCTGGCAGCTAAACTTATGCAGGATGTGATTGCCGAACCTTACCGGACCCGGCTGCTGCCAGGCTTCACCGAGGCGCGGCAGGCCGCGAAAGATATTGGCGCACTGGCGTGCGGTATCTCAGGCTCTGGTCCGACACTTTTCGCCGTTTGCAATCAGATGGAAACGGCACAGCGGATGGCTGACTGGCTGAGCCAGCACTATCTGCAGAATGATGAAGGCTTCGTCCATATCTGCCGTCTCGACACGGCTGGCGCACGACAATTGGGATAACGCATGAAACTCTACAATCTTAAGGATCACAACGAGCAGGTCAGCTTCGCCCAGGCGGTGAAACAGGGTCTGGGTTCGCAGCAGGGTCTGTTCTTTCCGCTGGAACTGCCGGAGTTTGAACTGACCGACATCGACGCGATGCTGGAGATGGATTTTGTCAGCCGCAGCAGCAAAATTCTCTCGGCTTTCATTGGTGACGAGATTCCGGCCCAGCAGCTGCATGAGCGTGTTAAAGCCGCTTTTGCTTTTCCGGCCCCGGTGAAAGCCGTCAGCGAAGATATCGCCTGTCTGGAGCTGTTCCACGGCCCGACGCTGGCGTTTAAAGATTTCGGCGGCCGTTTTATGGCGCAGATGCTGTCGTATTTTTCAGGCTCAGATGAGCAGATCACCATTCTCACCGCCACCTCCGGTGATACCGGCGCGGCCGTGGCGCACGCCTTTTACGGCATGAAGAACGTGCGCGTGGTGATCCTCTATCCGCAGGGCAAAATCAGTCCGCTGCAGGAGAAACTCTTCTGTACCCTGGGCGGCAACATCGAAACCATCTCTATCGACGGCGATTTTGATGCCTGCCAGTCGCTGGTGAAACAGGCGTTTGATGATGAAGAGCTGAAGCGCGCGATTGGCCTGAACTCGGCTAACTCCATCAACATCAGCCGCCTGCTGGCGCAGATCTGCTACTACTTTGAAGCGGTCGCGCAGCTGCCACAGGAAAAACGTAATCAGCTGGTGGTGTCAGTGCCGAGCGGCAACTTTGGTGATTTGACCGCCGGTCTGCTGGCGAAATCGCTGGGCCTGCCGATCAAACGCTTTATCGCCGCCACCAACGCCAACGACACGGTGCCGCGCTTCCTGGGCAACGGCGAGTGGCAGCCAAACCAGACGGTCTCTACGCTGTCGAATGCCATGGATGTCAGCCAGCCTAATAACTGGCCGCGTGTGGAAGAGCTGTTCCGCCGTAAAACCTGGCGCTTAACCGATCTGGCCTGTGGTGCGGTCTCGGATGAGACCACGCGCGCCGCCATGCGTGAACTGGCTGAGATGGGCTACATTTCCGAGCCGCATGCCGCCATCGCCTGGCGTCTGTTGCGCGATCAGCTGCAGGAGGGGGAGTATGGTGTGTTCCTGGGAACCGCGCATCCGGCGAAATTCCGCGAAAGTGTGGAAGCGATCCTTGAACAGACCCTGACGCTGCCGCCGGAGTTAGCGGAGCGCGCCGACCTGCCGCTGCTGTCGCATCAGATGAAGGGTGATTTCGCCTCGCTGCGGGCGTTTCTGCTGAAGTAAACCTGTGAAAGGCTTCCCGGTTGCGGGAAGCCTGTTTGTGGAAAGCAGAGGGCGCGGGGTGTTACTGCTCTGCGCGCTTAAAGACCAGCTCGCTCTCGCTGCTGCTGGCTGCATCAAAACGATAGCCATCCAGATCAAACGCCTTAAGCTGTTCCGGCTTTGTCAGACGCTGCTGAATCACATAGCGACTCATTAATCCACGCGCCTTTTTGGCATAGAAGCTAATCACTTTGTAACTGCCATTCTTCTCATCGAGGAACACCGGCTTAATCATCTTTGCCTGCAGCGTCTTCGGCTTAACGGCCCGGAAATATTCGTCCGAGGCGAGGTTGATCAGCACCTCATCACCCTGTTCCGCCAGCGCAGCATTCAGCGTTTCAGTGATGAGATCGCCCCAGAAGGTGTAGAGATCTTTGCCCGCCGGATTCGCCAGGCGAATGCCCATCTCCAGACGGTAAGGCTGCATTAAATCGAGTGGACGCAGCACGCCATACAGGCCTGATAACATACGCAGGTGCTGCTGAGCAAAATCGAAATCCTGATCGCTGAAGGTCTCTGCCTGTAAACCGGTGTAGACATCACCTTTGAATGCCAGGATCGCCTGACGGGCATTCTTAGGGGAAAAATCGGGCTGCCAGCTGTTGAAGCGCTCGGCATTGAGGTGCGCCAGTTTATCGCTGATGCCCATTAACGAGGCGATGCTGGCGGGTGACAGCTCGCGCGCAATTTCAATCAGCTGTTGTGACTTTTCTAACAGCGCAGGCTGGGTGAAACGCGTTGTCGCCAGCGGGCTTTCATAATCCAGCGTCTTGGCGGGAGAGATCACCATCAACATAGTTGCTTCCTCGGTTAATGCCTGGTTTAACAGGGCATTGGCTGCTTATCAGGCTTCGCAGTGTACCAAAAAAGCCGCAAAGAATGACGAATCACACCTATTTGTTCGCGCTATCGTAAACGGCATTCCCTGACCTTGCGCCACCGTTGCCGCGTGATATTATCGCAACAGCCTTTTTTCACACTGACAGTTAACTAAGAGAAAAGAACATGACGGACAAACTTACCTCCCTGCGTCAGCTCACCACCGTCGTCGCCGACACCGGTGATATTGCAGCCATGAAGCTGTATCAGCCACAAGACGCCACCACCAACCCTTCTCTGATTCTCAACGCCGCGCAAATTCCTGAATACCGTAAACTGATCGATGAAGCGATCGGCTGGGCGCGTGAGCAGAGCAGCAACAAAGAAGAGCAGCTGCAGCTGGTTTCTGACAAGCTGGCCGTGAACATTGGTCTGGAAATTCTCAAACTGATCCCAGGCCGCATCTCGACGGAAGTGGATGCGCGTCTCTCTTACGACACTGAAGGCAGCATCGCCAAAGCCCGCAGCCTGATCAAACTCTACAATGATGCCGGTATCAGCAACGACCGCATCCTGATCAAACTGGCCTCTACCTGGCAGGGCATCCGTGCTGCAGAGCAGCTGGAAAAAGAGGGTATCAACTGTAACCTGACGCTGCTGTTCTCCTTTGCTCAGGCGCGTGCCTGTGCCGAAGCGGGCGTGTTCCTGATCTCTCCGTTTGTTGGCCGTATCCTCGACTGGTACAAAGCCAATACTGACAAGAAAGAGTATGCCGCGCACGAAGATCCAGGCGTGGTTTCAGTTTCTGAAATCTACAACTACTACAAGCAGCACGGCTATGAAACCGTGGTAATGGGCGCCAGCTTCCGTAACGTCGGCGAAATCATCGAGCTGGCTGGCTGTGACCGTCTGACCATTTCTCCTGCGCTGCTGAAAGAGCTGGCGGAGAGCGAAGGCACCCTGGAGCGTAAACTGAGCTACAGCGGCGAAGTGAAAGCGCGTCCGGCGCGCATGACCGAGTCTGAGTTCCTGTGGCAGCACAACCAGGATCCGATGGCGGTTGCGAAGCTGGCAGAAGGTATCCGCAATTTTGCCGTTGATCAGGGCAAACTTGAGAAGATGCTGGCAGAACTGCTGTAATCTGTTGACCGTGGCGGCGCAGGCTGCCACGGTTTTCCCTTTTCCGACCCTTTCACTTTATATTATCCTCTCGGCTATTCCCCTTTTACTCCAACCGCACCGCGGTAAATCACAGCGAAGCTAATCATGAATACATTACGCATTGGCCTGATCTCGGTCTCCGATCGCGCCGCGAACGGCATTTATCAGGATCAGGGTATTCCCGCGCTGGAGAGCTGGCTCGGCAGCGCAATCAGCAGCCCGTTTGAGATTGAGTCCCGACTGGTGCCCGACGAGCAGCCGATGATTGAGCAGGCGATTTGCGAACTGGTCGATGAACGTTTTTGCCATCTGGTGTTAACCACCGGCGGCACCGGTCCGGCCCGACGCGATGTCACGCCCGATGCCACCTTAGCCGTTGCCGATCGTGAAATGCCTGGTTTTGGTGAGCAGATGCGCCAGATCAGCCTGCAGTTCGTACCGACCGCGATTCTGTCGCGTCAGGTCGGGGTGATCCGCAAGCAGTCGCTGATCCTCAATCTGCCTGGTCAGCCGAAGTCGATCAAAGAGACGCTGGAAGGGCTGAAGGATGAGCAGGGCAACGTAAAAGTTCACGGCATCTTTGCATCTGTACCTTATTGTTTACAGTTGCTGGAAGGGCCTTACGTCGAAACGCATTCCAGCGTAGTAGCAGCATTTCGGCCTAAAAGCGCTATACGTGAGATAAATAACTAAATATTCCCCATTTCAGGCATAAGCTATAGCCTTGCTGGTGTGGCAAAAGATTGACGGTATAGTAATAAGATCTTTACAACCTTATCTCTTTTGCCTCTGGAATATTATGAATCCGACTCACACTCAGCGTCTGACCGGTAAGGATTACAAGACCCTGGCGCTGGCCGCGCTGGGCGGCGCGCTGGAATTCTACGACTTCATTATCTTCGTCTTCTTCGCCACCGTGATTGGCGAACTCTTTTTCCCCTCGGATATCCCGGAATGGCTGCGTCAGCTGCAGACGTTTGCCATTTTTGCCGCAGGCTATCTGGCTCGTCCGCTGGGCGGCATCGTGATGGCGCATTTTGGCGATAAGCTCGGGCGCAAAAAGATGTTCAGCCTGAGCATTCTGCTGATGGCGCTGCCGACCCTGATGATGGGCGCTTTACCCACCTGGCAGACGATTGGCATTGCTGCGCCACTGCTGATGCTGCTGATGCGGATGTTACAGGGCGCGGCGATTGGCGGTGAAGTGCCGGGCGCCTGGGTGTTTGTCGCGGAACACGTGCCCTATAAACGTATCGGCATCGCCTGCGGCACGCTGACGGCCGGGCTGACTATCGGCATTTTACTGGGGTCGCTGGTAGCCACGCTGATCAATACCTCAATGTCGCAGCAGGCGATCCATGATGGCGGCTGGCGCATCCCGTTCTTCCTCGGCGGCGTGTTCGGGCTGGTCGCGATGTACCTGCGTCGCTGGTTGCATGAGACGCCAGTGTTTATTGAGATGCAGCAGCGTAAAGCGCTGGCGGAAACCCTGCCGCTGAAGACCGTGCTGGCAGAGCATAAAAAGTCGATTGTCATCTCTATGCTGCTGACCTGGCTGCTCTCCGCCTGCATCGTGGTGGTGATCCTGATGTCGCCGGTCTGGCTGCAAAAACAGCAGGGCATCGCGCCCGCGCTGACCCTGCAGGCCAACAGCATCGCCACCGTAATGCTCTGCATTGGCTGCATTATTGCCGGACTCGCGGCCGATCGCTTTGGTGCCAGTCGTACGCTGTGTGTCGGCAGCCTGCTGCTGGCGATCTGTAGCTGGCAGTTTTATCACCTGACCGCCCTCTATCCACAGCAGCTCTTCCTGCTTTATGGCGTGGCGGGTCTCAGCGTCGGTATCGTTGGCGTAGTGCCCTTTGTGATGGTGCGCGCCTTTCCGGCAGAAGTGCGTTTTACCGGACTCTCATTTTCCTACAACCTCTCCTATGCGATCTTCGGCGGGCTGACACCGATCTTTGTGTCGCTGCTGATGAACGTCTCAGAGATGGCACCCTGCTGGTATGTGATGGCGCTGGCGCTGGTGGGATTGCTGACGGGGATCTGGCTGCGGCGTGATGTCAGCCACGAGCCTGGCCTGCAGCAGGGGATTAACTCTTTGTGATACAGGGACGCGGAGCCTGGCTCCGCGTCTTTTTTATGTGTAAAAGCAGGCTTAAAGCGATTTCGCGCCAATCGGCAGAATAGTGCGGCCAAAGGTTTCGTTCAGCACTTCACCCATCGCCAGATAGCAGGCGCTGACTCCACAGAGTATCCCGACCCAGCCCGCGGAGACCACCAGCGCCGGCAGGTACATAAGATGAGCCACGGCCAGCAGCAGAAACAGCAGCGTGAGCGAGCCGAAAACAAACTGCAGCATCCGCGCACCTTTCAGCGTACCGACGAACATAAACAGCGTGAAAATGCCCCACAGTGCCAGCCAGGCCCCCAGGAAACGTTCGTCAGGCGCTTTTGCCAGACCCATTTCAGGTAACAGCAGGATCGCCACAAAGCTTAACCAGAACATGCCGTAAGAGGTAAAGGCGGTCAGCCCGAAAGTGTTGTTCTTTTTAAACTCCAGCAGACCGGCCAGCACCTGCGCAATCCCGCCATAAAAAATGCCCATGGCTAAAATCGCCACGTCCATGGCAAACAGGCCCGTGTTGTGCAGGTTCAGCAAAATGGTCGTCATGCCAAATCCCATTAATCCCAGCGGGGCAGGGTTAGCCAGCGTTGAATTTGCCATAGTTCCTCGGCAGTAAGATGATCGTTGATGTAATAAACGGATTCCGTCCTGCTCCCTGAGGGGAACAAGGCGACGCATCATATTCAGCGTTGTGGCAGCGTTCTTTGATCCCGACAGGGCCAAAGGTAAAAATTTTTTTTTGGTTTAGCCCTTGATGCGCATCGAAGCGGCCCCATTTACTTGTCATCGAGCGTTGTGAACGTTGGAAAAAAAGCATGTGCTGGCAGTTGAATGCAAACAACCCGCCCACATAAAAGGTTCACAACCCAAATTGGCAACGAATTTAAGTGGGAGATGTTTAGATGGGTAAGATTATTGGTATTGACCTGGGTACAACCAACTCTTGTGTTGCGATCATGGATGGCACTAAAGCACGCGTGCTGGAAAATGCCGAGGGCGATCGCACCACGCCTTCAATTATTGCGTATACACAGGATGGCGAAATTCTGGTCGGTCAACCGGCTAAACGTCAGGCAGTGACCAACCCGCAGAATACCCTGTTCGCAATTAAGCGTCTGATCGGTCGTCGCTTCCAGGACGAAGAAGTACAGCGTGATATTAAAATCATGCCGTACAAAATCACCGGCGCTGACAACGGCGACGCATGGCTGGAAGTGAAAGGTCAGAGAATGGCACCGCCGCAGATCTCTGCTGAAGTGCTGAAGAAAATGAAAAAGACCGCCGAAGATTACCTCGGTGAGCCAGTGACTGAAGCGGTTATTACCGTACCTGCTTACTTCAACGATGCGCAGCGTCAGGCAACCAAAGACGCCGGCCGTATCGCAGGTCTGGAAGTCAAACGTATCATTAACGAACCGACTGCTGCTGCACTGGCATACGGTCTGGATAAAGGCCAGGGTAACCGCACCATCGCGGTTTATGACCTGGGTGGCGGTACCTTCGATATCTCAATCATTGAGATTGACGAAGTTGACGGCGAAAAAACCTTTGAAGTTCTGGCGACCAACGGTGATACCCACCTGGGTGGTGAAGACTTCGATAGCCGCCTGATTAACTATCTGGTTGCTGAATTCAAGAAAGACCAGGGCATCGATCTGCACAACGATCCACTGGCGATGCAGCGTCTGAAAGAAGCGGCAGAGAAAGCGAAAATCGAACTTTCTTCTGCACAGCAGACCGACGTTAACCTGCCATATATCACGGCAGATGCGACCGGTCCTAAGCACCTGAACATCAAAGTGACCCGCTCTAAACTGGAGTCACTGGTTGAAGATCTGGTTGCTCGCTCAATCGCGCCACTGAAAGTTGCGCTGCAGGATGCGGGTCTGTCTGTTTCAGACATCAACGACGTTATCCTGGTGGGTGGTCAGACTCGTATGCCACTGGTTCAGGCCAAAGTGACTGAGTTCTTCGGTAAAGAGCCACGTAAAGACGTGAACCCGGACGAAGCGGTTGCGGTCGGTGCTGCGGTTCAGGGTGGTGTACTGGGTGGCGACGTGAAAGACGTGCTGCTGCTGGACGTTACCCCGCTGTCACTGGGTATCGAAACCATGGGTGGCGTGATGACTTCGCTGATCAGCAAGAACACCACCATCCCAACCAAGCACAGCCAGGTCTTCTCGACTGCTGAAGATAACCAGTCAGCCGTGACCATTCACGTGCTGCAGGGTGAGCGTAAGCGCGCCAATGACAACAAGTCACTGGGCCAGTTCAACCTCGACGGTATCCAGAACGCGCCACGCGGTCTGCCGCAGATCGAAGTGACCTTCGACATCGATGCGGATGGTATCCTGCACGTGTCGGCGAAAGATAAGAACAGCGGTAAAGAGCAGAAAATCACCATCAAAGCCTCTTCAGGTCTGAGCGATGAAGAGATCCAGAAAATGGTGCGTGATGCGGAAGCGAACGCTGAATCTGACCGCAAGTTCGAAGAGCTGGTACAGACGCGTAACCAGGGCGATCAGATTGCCCACAGCACGCGTAAGCAGCTGGAAGAAGCAGGCGACAAACTGTCAGCTGATGACAAAGCGCCAATCGAAGCCGCTCTGGCCGCGCTGGAAACTGCGCTGAGAGGCGAAGACAAAGCGGAAATCGATGCCAAAATGCAGGCGCTGATGGAAGTGTCCGGCAAACTGATGGAAGCAGCACAGCAGTCTCAGGCGGGTGCAGCGGATGCCGGTGACGCGTCAGCGAAGAAAGATGACGACGTTGTCGATGCTGAATTCGAAGAAGTGAAAGACAACAAGAAATAATTGCCCCTGACCGGGCGCGACGGTTGGCCTGACAGCCGTTGAAACCAGCACGGGCGTAGGAGATCTCTCCACGCCCGTGCGATCATGTTAAGGGCTAAATAAACATGGCGAAGAGTGATTACTACGAGATTTTAGGCGTCGCCAAATCCGCGGACGAGCGTGAAATCAAAAAGGCTTACAAACGCCTGGCAATGAAATTTCACCCGGACCGTAATCCCGGTGACAAAGAAGCCGAAGCCAAATTCAAAGAGGTCAAGGAAGCGTACGAAATCCTGACCGATGCGCAGAAGCGTGCGGCCTACGATCAATATGGTCATGCAGCCTTTGAACAGGGCGGTATGGGTGGCGGTGGATACGGCGGCGGCGGCTTTGGCGGCGGCGGCGCAGACTTCAGCGATATCTTTGGCGACGTGTTCGGTGACATCTTTGGTGGTGGACGCCGTCAGCGCGCATCCCGTGGCGCCGATTTACGCTACAACATGGAGCTGTCGCTGGAAGAAGCGGTACGCGGCGTGACCAAAGAGATCCGCATTCCAACGCTGGAAGAGTGTGACGTCTGCCACGGCAGCGGCGCGAAAGCGGGAACGCAGCCACAAACCTGTTCAACCTGTCACGGTGCAGGCCAGGTGCAGATGCGCCAGGGCTTCTTCACCGTTCAGCAGGCCTGTCCGACCTGTCATGGTCGCGGCTCGGTGATTAAAGATCCGTGCAACGCCTGTCATGGTCATGGCCGCGTTGAGAAGTCGAAAACGCTGTCAGTGAAAATCCCGGCAGGGGTCGACACCGGCGATCGCATTCGTCTGAGCGGCGAAGGCGAAGCGGGCGAGCAGGGCGCACCAGCAGGCGATCTCTACGTTCAGGTCTCGGTGAAGAAACACCCGATCTTCGAGCGTGAAGAGAACAATCTTTACTGTGAAGTGCCGATCAACTTTGCGATGGCAGCGCTGGGCGGTGAGATTGAAGTACCGACCCTGGATGGTCGCGTGAAGCTGAAAGTGCCGTCAGAAACTCAGACCGGCAAGCTGTTCCGCATGCGCGGACGTGGCGTAAAATCTGTGCGTGGCGGCGCGATCGGCGATCTGCTGTGTCGTGTCGTGGTGGAAACACCGGTCAGCCTGAATGAGAAACAGAAAGCGCTGTTGCGTGAACTGGAAGAGAGTTTTGGCGGCCCGAGCGGCGAGCATAACAGCCCACGATCCAAGAGCTTTTTCGACGGCGTGAAAAAATTCTTTGATGATCTGACTCGTTAAGTCTGCCTGATAAAAAGTGGAGCCCCGGCTCTGATGCCAGTCAGTTAAGCGACAGGTGATAACGCAGTCTGGTGCCGCGCAGGGGCTGGCGGTCCTCGCGCCGCTGCGCGGTTCCTTCACTTCATTCCTCTGCCTGACGGACCGGCGGGATGGCACATCCTGTGCCGCCCCGCCTTTCGCCCGCGTCCTGCGGGCTCTCCTGGCAGACTCATTCTGTTCAGCG
>NZ_JAALEU010000016.1:0-63017 GCF_011800685.1 Pantoea sp. EKM10T | reverse complement strand
ACGGTTCGTCGGCACGACGTCAAAGCCGAAGGTACCGCGTGAGCGGCGCGAGGACGGCCCGGCAGCAGCAGAGGTGCTCAGGCCCGTACTGCGGCTCGCTCGCCCGGAAAATCAGAATGCAATATTGGCGCTGATACCGCCGATAAACGCATCTTTCACTTCACTGACTGCGCCAGGGGCAACCACATACTGCAGGTTAGGACGCAGTGACATCCAGTTAGTTACTTTAGCGTTGTAGTAAACCTCATAGTTGTACTCTGAGCCTTCCTGAATCGGCAGATAGGTCGGGCTGTCAAAGCGGCTCTCGCCATTAGCCTGATTCTGCTGACGCAGTGAGCGGGTATAGTCGCTGTTCACATGAACACGTGATGCGCCCACGCCGATCTCATCCTGAGGACGGGCATCAAACGGGCCTGTCCAGGTAAACGCAATAGACTGGTAGTTGTCGGTCTTTGAGGTCTTGTGATCGTTCATCACCGCCTGCACCCGCACGCCCAGACCGCGATTCACATCGCCATCCTGCGCGGTCAGCTGTTGCTGTAACAGCAGATAGCCGCCATAGGAATGGGCCTGATCCTGATAGCCGCCGTTGCGCCAGCTGCCATAAACATCGCCATCCACTGAGGAATAGTAATAGCCGATGCGGTAGTTACCCGGTAATTTCTCCGGCCCGAAGGTTGGTTTCCAGCCCAGTTCGACCGGCACCAGATTCCCTTCTGAATTGCTGGTATCCAGACGGAAACCATCACCGCGATCGTAGTTAGCGCTGTTCTGATTATAGAAACCGACCTGGAAGAAAACGTCCGGCGTGATATTGAATTTCACCCGGCCGCCCCACTGCGAGACCGGCCAGTTAAACCAGCGATCGCCGCGCCAGTTACCCGCCTGCCCGCTACCCAGCGCCAGGTTCTGGAACAGATTGCCATCGAAGTTATCGAAGTCTTCCCCTACCGTCACCCGCCCGGCTTTCACATCGACCACATCGTTAAACAATCCTTTGCGTAACCAGAACTGGGTCAGACGCCAGGTCTGGCCGCGACCGTAAACCTCCTGCACCGAGGAGAGCATACCGGTGCGTTGATCCGCGACCTGTTCAGAAAGATTCTGTCCGTTACGACTGGTCACGGTCATCTGGAACTCGGCATCCTGCCAGTCCAGCAGCTTCTGCAGATCGAAATTGGTGCCAAACGACCACTGATCGCTGTAGCGCATGGTGGTATTGGTATCTGCCCCGCCGCCTAAATTCGCGGCGCTTTCCATGGTGTAGTTAACGTCAAACTTAATGCCGTCGTCCTGCAGCTGCGTTCGGTACCCGCCCCAGTCACCAAACATCCATTCGGAGTCCGGACTCAGGGCGTCAGCGGCCAACGCCTGCGCGGAAAACATGGCCAGGATCAGGGTGCCGGTTGCCACACGGCGCAGCGGGAAACGCTGCTCTGCTTTTCTGTTTTTCATCTTGCTTATTCTTATGTAAGTTACGGAAAATGACGCGCAGAGGATAGTGCTGGATAACCTCTGTTTTTTGTAAATACGTGCGCATAATTACCCGTAACATCCGTTTATTAACGCATTTGTGATCGGGATCGCTGATTGGTTATTCTCTGGGCGGGGTGCGTATTTTTTGACAGGTGCAGCGTAAAAAGGGGCGCTATCGCCCCTTGTGTTTACTGGCTTGCCTGATTCAGTTGTTCAATCTGCGCCGGGGTCAGCGTCAGCTGCATCGCGCCAGTCAGATCGTCGAGCTGTTTCAGCGAGGTGGCACTGACAATCGGTGCGGTGATGCCGGGACGGGCGATCAGCCAGGCCAGCGCCACCTGCGTCGGCGTCACCTGATGCGCTTCGCTGATAGCATCCAGTGCGTCCAGGATCCGCAAACCGCGCGGGTTAAGGTATTTATCTACGACACCCTGACCGCGCGCGCTTTTACCGGCATCCGCCGCCTCGCGGTATTTGCCACTGAGAAAGCCGCTGGCGAGTGAATAGTAGTTAATAACGCCCAGCCCCTGCGCCATCACCACCGGCTCCAGCTCCGACTCATAGGGCTGGCGGTCATAAAGGTTGTATTCAGGTTGCAGGGTTTCATAGCGCGCCAGCCCCTGCGTTTCACTGACCTGCAACGCCTCCTGCAGCCGTGCCGCGCTGTAATTGGAAGCACCAATCGCCCGCACTTTGCCCTCTCTGATCAGGCTGTCAAAGGCGCTCAGGGTTTCTGCCAGCGGCGTATCCTGATCGTCGCGGTGCGCCTGGTAGAGATCGATATAGTCGGTCTGCAACCGGCGCAGTGAATCTTCAACTGCCTGACGGATATATTGCGGTTTCAGCCCGGTTTTCTCCGGCGACAATTCCATGCCGACCTTGGTTGCCAGCACGATCTGGTCGCGTTTGCCGCTTTTTTTCAGCCATTCACCCATAATGGTTTCCGATTCACCGCCTTTATTGCCCGGTGCCCAGCGGGAATAGACGTCGGCGGTATCGATAAACCACAGGCCTCGATCCACCAGCGCATCCAGCAGAGAAAAGGAGGTGGTTTGATCCACTGTCCAGCCAAACACGTTGCCGCCAAACGTCAGCAACGGCACCGCGATACCACTGTCACCCAACTGCCGGGTTTGATTCTGACTCATTTACTGCTCCTTATTTGCCTGAAAAAACCGTCTGTCTTTCAGCATAGCAAAGTGATTTCACGGCTTTATGACGATTGTGATGCGATTAATGAAAGAACAGGCATAATTACCCCGCCCTGACAGATATCCTTATTTCCTTCAACTTCTGCCCGTCAGAGGCGGCTACACTCTGTCGTTTGCAGGCTACCCATTTGATGCCTGCGCCTGGGACTACGTCACTGCTGGAGAGCACCAACAATCATGAGCACCCGACATCCTGTTATGAAGAAAACCCTTATCGTGCTGGCCCTGATCGCCGTGGCCGCTGGCGGCTATTATGCCTGGCAGCGCCATGCCCAGCCGCAGAGCAGCAGTCAGAGTGACGCACCTGCGCCACGTGGCGGCAAAGGCGGCGGTGACGGTGCCCGTCGTCCCCTCGCGCCGGTTCAGGCCGCTACGGCCACCAGCCAGAGCGTGCCGCACTATCTGAGTGGACTGGGTACGGTGACCGCGGCTAACACGGCCACGGTGCGCAGCCGGGTCAATGGCGATCTGCTGGCAATCCACTTCACCGAAGGGCAGCAGGTGAAAGCGGGCGAGCTACTGGCAGAAGTCGACCCGCGGCCTTATCAGGTGGCGTTAACGCAGGCGCAGGGCCAATTGGCAAAAGATCAGGCGACGCTGGCCAACGCCCGTCGTGACCTGGCGCGCTTCGAGAAGCTGGCAAAAACCTCGCTGGTGTCGCAACAGGAGCTGGATACCCAGCGCTCACTGGTCAGTGAAACGCTCGGCACGCTGAAAGCGGATGAAGGAAGCGTCGCCAGTGCGCAGCTCAATCTTACCTACAGCCGGATCACTGCGCCGATTGCCGGCCGGGTCGGGCTGAAACAGGTGGACGTCGGCAACTACGTCACCAGCGGCGACACCACCGGTATCGTGGTGATCACCCAGACGCACCCGATTGATGTGGTCTTTACCCTGGCTGAGAACAGCATCAGTTCCATTCTCAAGGCGCAGAAAAGCGGTGAATCGCTGCTGGTGGAGGCCTGGGATCGCAGTAATCAGAATCTGATCGCCAGCGGCAAACTGCTAAGCCTTGATAACCAGATTGATGTCACCACCGGCACCATCAAAATCAAAGCGCGTTTTGATAATCAGGACGACACGCTGTTCCCCAATCAGTTCGTGAATGTGCGGCTGAAGGTCAACACCCTGCAGGATGCGATTGTTATCCCACCTGCCGCGCTGCAGATGGGCAACGAAGGCAACTTTGTCTGGGTGGTTAACAGTGACAACAAGGTCAGCAAGAAAAGCGTGATTGCCGGCTTGCAGGATAGCGAGAAAGTGGTGGTCAGCGCCGGTCTGGAGGCGGGCGAACGCGTCGTGACCGATGGGCTGGATCGCCTGACGGAAGGCGCAAAAGTCGAGGTGGTCGCGCCGCAGAGCAACGCACCGCGCGCTACCCGCGCCACCCTGCCGTCAAAAGGAGAGCGTGAGTAATGCAGGTCATGCCTCCCGATCACAGTGGCGGACCGTCACGCCAGTTTATCCTGCGGCCGGTCGCCACCACGCTGTTGATGATTGCGATCCTGCTGGCCGGGGTGCTGGGCTACCGCTTCCTGCCGGTCTCGGCGCTGCCGGAAGTCGACTATCCGACGATCCAGGTCGTCACGCTCTATCCGGGTGCCAGCCCGGATGTGGTCACCTCCTCCATCACCGCGCCGCTTGAGCGCCAGTTTGGTCAGATGTCTGGCCTGAAACAGATGGCGTCGCAAAGCTCCGGCGGTGCCTCGGTGGTGACGCTGCAGTTCCAGCTGACGCTACCGCTGGATGTCGCAGAGCAGGAGGTGCAGGCTGCCATTAACTCCGCCACTAACCTGCTGCCCAACGACCTGCCTAATCCGCCGGTCTACAGCAAAGTGAATCCTGCCGATCCACCGATCATGACGCTTGCCGTCACCACGCGCAGCATGCCGCTGACGCAGGTGCAGGACATGGTGGAAACGCGGGTGGCGCAGAAAATCTCTCAGGTCAGCGGCGTAGGACTGGTGACGCTATCGGGCGGTCAGCGTCCGGCGGTGCGGGTGAAAATGAATGCGCAGGCGCTGGCTGCGCTGGGTCTGACCAGCGAAACGGTGCGGACCGCTATCAGCAATGCCAACGTTAACTCCGCCAAAGGCAGCCTGGATGGTCCGACCCGCTCAGTTACCCTGTCAGCCAATGACCAGATGAAATCAGCGGAGGATTATCGCCAGCTGATTATCAGCTACAAAAACGGCGCACCGGTGCGTCTTGGCGACGTGGCGACCATAGAACAGGGAGCAGAAAACAGCTGGCTCGGCGCCTGGGCCAACCGCGATGCGGCGATTGTGCTCAACGTTCAGCGTCAGCCTGGTGCCAATATCATCGCCACAGCAGATAATATCCGTGCCATGTTGCCCGCCCTGACCGCAGCCCTGCCGAAGTCGGTGGAGGTTAAACTGCTCACCGACCGCACCACCAATATTCGTGCTTCGGTCAACGACACGCAGTATGAGCTGATGCTGGCGATGGCGCTGGTGGTGATGATTATCTATCTGTTTCTGCGCAACGTGCCCGCCACGCTGATCCCGGCGGTTGCGGTGCCTCTGTCACTGATCGGCACCTTCGCGGCGATGTACTTCCTCGGCTTTTCAATTAACAACCTGACGCTGATGGCGCTGACCATCGCCACCGGCTTTGTGGTCGATGATGCCATCGTGGTGATTGAGAACATCTCACGCTATATCGAGAAAGGGGAAAAGCCGCTGACCGCCGCGCTGAAAGGTGCCGGCGAGATCGGCTTTACCATCATCTCCCTCACCTTCTCGCTGATTGCGGTCCTGATCCCGCTGCTGTTTATGGGCGACGTGATCGGCCGTCTGTTCCGCGAATTTGCCGTGACGCTGGCGGTGGCGATTCTGATTTCAGCGGTGGTGTCACTGACCCTGACGCCGATGATGTGCGCCAGGATGCTGAGCGCGGAGTCGCTGCGCAAACAGAACCGCTTTTCGCGGGCCAGCGAAGCGATGTTTGATCGTATCGTGGCCGCCTATGGCCGCGGCCTGAAACGGGTACTTAATCATCCCTGGCTCACGCTGTCGGTGGCGCTTGGCACCCTGGTGCTGACGCTGGTGCTGTGGATGATCATTCCGAAAGGCTTTTTCCCGCAGCAGGACAACAGCATTATTCAGGGCACGCTGCAGGCACCGCAGTCGGTCTCCTATGCCAGCATGGCGCAGCGCACCCGCGATGTCGCCTCCATCATCATGAAAGATCCGGCAGTGGAGAGCATGACTTCGTTTGTCGGCGTGGATGGCACCAATGCCTCGCTGAACAGCGCGCGTCTGCAGATCAACCTCAAACCGCTGGATCAACGCGACGACCGCATTCCTGCTATTCAGCAGCGTCTGCAACAGCAGGTCAGTGAGGTACCGGGCGTGCAGCTGTGGCTGCAGGCGGTGCAGGATCTCACCATCGATACCCAAGCGAGCCGTACGCCCTATCAGTTCACGCTGCAATCGGGTTCACTGTCGTCGCTCAGCACCTGGGTTCCGGCGCTGCTGACCCGGCTCAGCACCCTGCCACAGCTGCGCGATGTCAGCAGTGACTGGCAGGATCAGGGACTGGAAGCCTATGTCAAAGTGGACCGCGACAGCGCCAGCCGCCTCGGCATCAGCATGGCGGATGTCGATAACGCGCTGTACAACGCTTTTGGTCAGCGGCTCATCTCCACCATTTATACTCAGGCGAACCAGTATCGGGTGGTGCTGGAGCAGGACAATAGTGCCACTCCAGGCATGGAGAGCCTGGAGGCGATTCGCCTTAACAGCAGCGACGGCGGCAGCGTACCGCTGAGCGCCATTGCCCGCATTGAACAGCGCAACACGCCGCTCAGCATTAACCACCTCGACCAGTTCCCGTCGGCGACCTTCTCCTTCAACGTGGCTGACGGCTATTCGCTGGAAGATGCGGTGAAAGCGGTGTCGCAGGCTGAAGCCGAGCTTGGCATGCCCGCAGAGCTGATGACGCAGTTCCAGGGCAGCACGCTGGCGTTTGAGGCGGCGCTGAGCAGCACTGTCTGGCTGATTGTGGCGGCTATTGTGGCGATGTACATCGTGCTGGGCGTGCTTTATGAGAGCTTTATTCACCCCATCACAATTCTCTCAACGCTGCCTACGGCGGGTGTCGGCGCGCTGCTGGCGCTGATGCTCAGCGGCAATGAGCTGGATATCGTGGCGATAATCGGCATCATCCTGCTGATCGGCATCGTGAAAAAGAACGCCATCATGATGATCGACTTTGCGCTGGCGGCCGAGCGTGAACAGGGTATGAAGCCTGTTGATGCCATTTATCAGGCCTGCCTGCTGCGCTTCCGCCCGATTCTGATGACCACGCTGGCCGCCCTGCTCGGCGCGCTGCCGCTGATGCTCAGCACCGGCGTCGGTGCCGAACTGCGTCATCCGCTGGGGATTGCCATGGTCGGCGGGCTGATTCTGAGCCAGGTGCTGACCCTGTTTACCACCCCGGTGATCTACCTGCTGTTTGATCGACTGGCGCACGCCACCCGCCGCCGCTTTGCCCGCACGGAGGCCGCAGAGTGAAGTTCTTTGCCCTGTTCATCAACCGGCCCGTCGCCACCACGCTGCTGACGCTGGCCATCGCACTGGCGGGGATGCTGGGTTTCCGGCTGCTGCCGGTGGCGCCGCTGCCGCAGGTTGATTTTCCGGTGATCGTTATCTCGGCTTCGCTGCCGGGTGCCGCGCCGGAGATCATGGCGTCGTCGGTGGCCACGCCGCTGGAGCGTTCACTGGGACGCATCGCGGGCGTCAGTGAAATGACCTCAACCAGTTCGCTGGGCAGCACCCGCATCATTCTGGTGTTTGATTTTGATCGCGACATCAACGGAGCCGCGCGCGATGTTCAGGCCGCGATTAACGCGGCGCAAAGCCTGCTGCCTACCGGGATGCCGTCGCGCCCGACCTATCGCAAAGTGAACCCTTCAGATGCGCCGATTATGATCATGACGCTGACCTCGGATACCTATAATCCGGGTCAGCTCTACGATTACGCCTCGACCCAGCTGGCGCAGAAACTGTCACAGATTGAGGGCGTGGGCGACGTCACCGTGGGTGGCAGCTCGCTGCCTGCGGTCCGCGTGGCCCTGAATCCACAGGCGCTGTTTAATCAGGGCGTCTCGCTGGATGCAGTGCGCACCGCCATTTCCAACGCCAATCAGCGACGGCCGCAGGGCGCACTGGATGATTCGCAGCAGCGCTGGCAGTTGCGTACCAATGACGCGCTGCAGACCGCCAGTGAGTATCAGCCGCTGATAGTGCATTACAACAACGGCGCGGCGGTCAGGCTGTCGGATGTGGCGACAGTCGAAGATTCAGTGCAGGACGTACGCAACGCCGGGATGTCGCGCGGTAAACCGGCGGTGCTGCTGCTGATCCGCAAAACACCTGAAGCCAACGTCATCGATACGGTGGACCGCATCCGCGCCGAAATGCCACTGCTGCATGAGGTGATCCCGGCCGCCATCGATCTGCAGATCGCTCAGGATCGTTCACCCACCATTCGCGCCTCGCTGCATGAGGTGGAGCAGTCGCTGGTGATCGCCGTGGCGCTGGTGATTCTGGTAGTGTTTGTTTTCCTGCGTTCGGGCCGCGCCACGCTGATCCCCGCCGTCGCGGTGCCGGTTTCACTGATCGGCACCTTCGCCGCGATGTACCTGTGCGGCTTCAGCCTCAACAACCTGTCGCTGATGGCGCTGACCATCGCCACCGGCTTTGTGGTGGATGATGCGATTGTAGTGCTGGAGAACATTGCCCGACACGTAGAAGCGGGCATGAAGCCGCTGGCCGCCGCGCTGAAAGGGGTGCGTGAAGTCGGCTTTACCGTGTTGTCGATGAGCCTGTCACTGATTGCCGTGTTCCTGCCGCTGCTGATGATCGGCGGACTGATTGGCCGCTTCTTCTCAGAATTTGCCATTACGCTGTCGGTGGCTATCGTAATCTCGCTGTTTATCTCGGTCACCCTGACGCCGGTGATGTGCGCCTATCTGCTGAAGCCGCACGCGCCGCGCAGTCAGCCGCGTCAGCGCGGCGCGGGCCGGTTACTGATGGCGATCCAGCAGGGCTATGGCCGCTCGCTTAGCGTGGTACTGAACCATGCGCGCTGGGTGATGGTGCTGTTTTTCGCCACCATCGTCCTGACCGGCTGGCTGTTTGTCCATATTCCGAAAACCTTTATGCCGGAGCAGGATACCGGACGACTTTCCGGTTTTATCTCTGCCGACCAGAGCATTTCGTTTCAGGCGATGCGCAGTAAGCTGCAGGATTTTATGGAGATTGTCGGGGCCGATCCGGCGGTAGAGAGCGTGGTGGGCTTCACCGGCGGGATGCGTACCAACAGCGGCTCTATGTTTATCTCGCTGAAGCCGCTGTCGGAGAGGAAAGAGAGCGCAGTGGAGATTATCGCCCGCCTGCGCAATAAGCTGGCGAAAGAACCCGGGGCGAGTCTCTATCTGAATGCGGTGCAGGATCTGCGCGTCGGCGGTCGGGAATCGAATGCCGGTTATCAATATTCCCTGCTGTCGGACGACCTTAACGCCCTGCGTGAGTGGGAGCCAAAAATCCGTCAGGCGTTCTCTGCCCTGCCACAGCTGGCGGATGTGAACTCCGATCAGCAGGATAAAGGCAGCGAAATGGCGCTGACCTATGACCGGGAAAGTATGGCGCGGCTTGGCATCGATGTCTCTCAGGCCAATGCCCTGCTGAATAACGCCTTTGGTCAGCGTCAGATCTCCACCATCTATCAGCCGCTTAACCAGTACAAAGTGGTGATGGAGGTCGATCCGCGCTACACCCAGGATATCAGCGCCCTGTCGCAGATGTTCGTGATAAACAGCGAAGGTAAAGCGATTCCGCTGTCGTGGTTCGCCCACTGGCAGCCCGCGAATGCGCCGCTCTCGGTCAATCATGAAGGGCTGTCTGCCGCCTCGACCATCTCATTTAACCTGCCGGAAGGGGTGTCGCTGTCGCAGGCGTCGGAGGCAATTGAACGCACCATGACCGCGATTGGCGTGCCCTCCAGCGTGCGCGGCAGCTTTGCCGGTACGGCGCAGGTGTTTCAGCAGTCGCAAAGCAATCAGCTCTGGCTGATGCTGGCGGCGATTGCGGCAGTCTATATCGTGCTGGGGATCCTCTATGAGAGCTATGTCCATCCGCTGACGATCCTCTCTACCCTGCCCTCGGCGGGTGTCGGTGCACTGCTGGCGCTGGAGCTGTTCGATACGCCCTTCAGCCTGATTGCGCTGATCGGTATTCTGCTGCTGATCGGTATCGTGAAAAAGAACGCCATCATGATGGTCGATTTTGCGCTGGAGGCAGAGCGCAACGGCCAGCTCAGCGCGCGGGAGGCAATTTTCCAGGCGTGCCTGTTGCGCTTCCGGCCGATTATGATGACGACGCTGGCGGCGCTGTTTGGCGCGCTGCCGCTGGTGCTGACCAGCGGCGACGGCGCAGAGCTGCGTCAGCCGCTGGGGATTACCATTGCAGGCGGGCTGGTAATGAGCCAGTTACTGACGCTCTACACCACGCCGGTGGTCTATTTAATGATGAATAAATTGCGCCGTAAAAAACGCCCGCTGGCCGCCGCGCAGCAGCCGTAACAGGTATGGCAGCAGCAGGCATCGGACGTGACGCCTTTATCGGGGGGATCGATGAGTACGCAAAGCACTAACGTCCGCTGGCAACTGTGGATTGTTGCCATCGGCTTCTTTATGCAGACGCTGGATACCACCATCGTGAATACCGCGATCCCGTCGATGGCGCACGATCTGGGTGTCAGCCCGCTGCACATGCACTCGGTCATCGTCTATTACGTGCTGACGGTGGCGGTGATGCTGCCGGTCAGCGGCTGGCTGGCCGATCGCTTTGGCGTGCGCAACATTTTCTTCTGCGCGATTGTGCTGTTCAGCCTGGGATCACTGCTGTGCGCCCTTTCCGGCACCCTGGACCAGCTGGTGCTGTCGCGGGTGGTTCAGGGGATTGGCGGGGCCATGATGGTGCCGGTGGGTCGCCTGACGGTGATGAAAATCGTGCCGCGCGAACAGTATATGTCCGCCATGACGTTTGTCACTCTGCCCGGCCAGATTGGCCCGCTGCTGGGTCCGGCGCTGGGCGGTGTGCTGGTGGAGTACGCCAGCTGGCACTGGATCTTTCTGATCAATATCCCGGTCGGCATTGCAGGCGCTATCGCCACCCTGATGCTGATGCCCAACTACAGCATGCAGACGCGGCGCTTTGATTTCGGCGGTTTTATCCTGCTGGCCGCCGGAATGGCAACCCTGACACTGGCGCTGGATGGTCAGCGCAGCAGTGGCGGCTCTCCGCTGCTGCTGGGTGCCATGATCCTCATTGGTATGTTCTCTCTGCTGTTCTACCTGATGCATGCGCGCGGCAATGATAATGCGCTGTTCAGCCTGAAGCTGTTTGATAATCGCATCTACTCCATCGGCCTGCTCGGCAGTTTTACCGGCCGCATCGGCAGCGGCATGCTGCCCTTTATGACGCCTATCTTTCTGCAGCTCGGCATGGGTTACAGCCCGTTTCACGCCGGTCTGATGATGATTCCGATGGTGCTGGGGAATATGGGGATGAAACGCATTGTGGTGCGCATCGTCAATCTCTTTGGCTACCGCAACGTGCTGGTGATGTCGACCGTGGCACTGGCGCTGGTGGTCCTGCTGTTCCCGCTGGTGGCAATTCTGGGCTGGGTCTGGCTGCTGCCACTGGTGCTGTTTCTGCAGGGCATGGTCAACGCCATCCGCTTCTCTTCAATGAATACCCTGACGCTGAAGGAGCTGCCCGATGAGCTGGCGTCCAGCGGCAACAGCCTGCTGTCGATGATTATGCAGCTGTCGATGAGTATCGGCGTTACCGTGGCCGGGCTGCTGCTGGGGGCATTTGCTCAGGAAAGCGCAGCGAACAGCACGGCGGAACATCAGATGTTTATTTATACCTACCTTTGCATGTCGCTGATTATCATCCTGCCCGCGCTGGTGTTCTGGCGCGTGCCGCCACAGGTGAGTACCAACGTTGATTTGCGACGCCGGAGAAAAAAATGAGAGATAACCTGCGCCTGGGCATCGGGGCCAAACTGTTTATGGCGATTTTCGCCACCTGCATGCTGGTGCTGATTACCATGCACTGGGGGGTTCGCCTCAGTTTCGAGCATGGCTTTGTCGACTACATTAAGCGCGGCAACGAGCAGCGGTTAAATCTGCTCAGCGATGCTCTGGCCGATCAGTATGAGCAGCACGGCAACTGGGATTTTTTGCGCCACAACGACCGGCTGGTGTTCACCATGCTGCGTTCGCTGGAGCAGAATCCCGACAGTAACAGTCAGCTGCCGCCGCACGGCTGGCGCACCCAGTTCTGGATCCTCGATCAGCAATATAAAGTGCTGGCCGGGCCAAAATCGCCGGTGCCGCCCGAAGGCACGCGACGCAATATCACCACCAGCAATAATAAAGTGGTCGGCTGGGTCATCGGCTCGCCGCCGGAGCGGCTGACGCGCAGCACCGACATTAACTTTGATCAGCAGCAGCGGCGCACCAGCTGGATTATCGTCGGGCTGTCCACGCTGCTGGCGGCGCTGGCAACCTGGCTGATGGCGCGCGGTCTGCTGGCTCCGGTCAAACGACTGGTTGACGGCACCCATCATCTGGCGGCCGGTAATTTTGCCACCCGCGTTGAGGTCAGCAGCCGGGATGAGCTGGGCCAGCTGGCCAGGGACTTTAACCTCCTTGCCAGCTCGCTGGAGAAAAATGAGAGCATGCGCCGCGCCTTTATGGCCGATATCTCCCATGAATTACGCACACCACTGGCGATCCTGCGCGGTGAACTGGAAGCGATGCAGGATGGCGTGCGCAAACTGACGCCGGAAGCGATCGCCTCGCTACAAAGCGAAGTGGTGGTGCTGACCAAGCTGGTCGACGATCTGCATCAGCTGTCGCTGTCCGATGAGGGCGCCCTTGCCTACCGCAAACAGGCAACCGATCTGGTGCAGCTGCTGGAAGTGACGGCAGGCAGCTTTGCCGAACGCTATCGTGCACACGGGCTGACGCTGAAACTCAATCTGCCCGATAACGCCCCCTTCTTTGGCGATCCCGACCGCCTGATGCAGTTGTTCACTAATCTGCTGGAGAACAGCCTGCGCTACACCGACAGCGGGGGCCGGGTTGAAGTGACGCTGAACTATGAGGCACCCAACTGGCGCATCGAGTTTGATGACAGCGCACCGGGCGTGGATGGGGAACATCAGGCCCAGATTTTTGAGCGCTTCTTCCGCACCGAAGGCTCGCGCAATCGCGCCAGCGGTGGCTCGGGCCTGGGCCTGGCCATCTGTAAAAATATCGCTGACGCGCATGGCGGCGATATTCATGCGGCGCACTCTGATTTAGGTGGACTGAAAATCGCGCTACACTTGCGCTATGTTCCCCTTGTGTAGACGCTTATGAGCCTGGAAAACCACGACCCGCTGATTCTGGTGGTCGAAGATGAGCCGAAACTGGCGCAGCTGATGATCGATTATCTGCATGCCTCGAACTACCGTACCCATCACATTGCTGACGGCAACGCGGTGCTGGAGTACGTGCGCCAGACGCCACCGGACCTGATGCTGCTGGATTTGATGCTGCCAGGCACCGACGGTTTAACGCTGTGCCGTGAAATCCGTCGTCATTCCGAACTGCCGATTATTATGGTCACCGCCCGCACCGAGGAGATCGATCGGCTGCTGGGGCTGGAACTGGGCGCGGATGACTACATCTGTAAACCCTTCAGCCCGCGTGAAGTCGTGGCGCGAGTTAAAACGATTCTGCGCCGGGTAAAACGGTCGGCGGAAGAGCCGCAAAGCGCCTCGTTACTTCGCGTCGATGAGAGCCGCTTCTTCGCCAGCTGGCGCGACAAGCCGCTGGATCTCACGCCGGCGGAGTTCCGTCTGCTGAAAACGCTTTCGCTGGAGCCGGGCAAGGTCTTTTCACGCGAACAGCTGCTTAACCATCTCTATGATGACTACCGCGTGGTCACGGACCGCACCATCGACAGCCATATAAAGAACCTGCGGCGCAAGCTGGAGACTCTCGATAGCGAGCAACCTTTTATCCGCGCCGTCTACGGCATGGGCTATCGCTGGGAAGCCGATGCCTGTCATTTGATCTAGTTTGATCCCGATCAATTTACTTCCCTTTTCTCACTGCCTACAATTCCGCACCTTTTGCAGGGCTTCACTGCCCTGCACCTGCCGCCTGAGGCGACATGCTGACCTGACATCAGTGAGAAAATCATGAAACCCGAACTGCTTTCCCCCGCTGGCACCCTGAAGAACATGCGTTACGCGTTTGCTTATGGTGCCGATGCCGTCTATGCCGGCCAGCCGCGCTACAGCCTGCGGGTGCGCAACAACGAATTCACCCACGAAAACCTCGCGCTGGGCATCAGTGAAGCGCACGCGCTGGGTAAAAAATTCTACGTGGTAGTGAACATTGCGCCGCACAACGCCAAGCTGAAAACCTTTATTCGTGACTTAGCGCCGGTAGTGGCGATGCAGCCCGACGCGCTGATCATGTCCGATCCCGGCCTGATCATGCTGGTGCGCGACGCTTTCCCGACGATGCCGGTTCATCTGTCGGTGCAGGCCAATGCGGTTAACTGGGCCACGGTAAAATTCTGGCAGCAGATGGGGCTGAGCCGGGTGATTCTGTCACGCGAGCTGTCGCTGGAGGAGATCGCCGAGATCCGCCAGCAGGTCCCGGAGATGGAGCTGGAAGTCTTTGTCCATGGCGCACTCTGCATGGCCTACTCCGGTCGCTGCCTGCTCTCCGGCTATATGAACAAACGCGACCCGAATCAGGGAACCTGCACCAACGCCTGCCGCTGGGAGTATAAAGTGGCGGAGGGTCAGCAGGATGAGGTGGGGAATATCGTCGGTATCCACCAGCCTGTCGCCGTACAGGATGTGACGCCAACGCTGGGCGTTGGTCAGCCCACCGACAAGGTGTTTCTGCTGGAAGAGAAGATGAAGCCCGGCGAGGTGATGAGCGCATTCGAAGATGAGCACGGAACCTACATCATGAACTCGCGGGATCTGCGCGCGGTTGCGCACGTGGAGCGGCTCAGCGAGATGGGCGTTCATTCGCTGAAGATTGAGGGACGCACCAAGTCCTACTACTACTGCGCCCGCACCGCTCAGGTTTATCGCCGGGCGATTGATGATGCCGCTGCCGGTAAGCCGTTTGATCCCTCACTGCTGTTAACCCTGGAAGGCCTGGCACATCGTGGCTATACCGAAGGCTTCCTGCGTCGCCACACTCACGACAGCTACCAGAATTATCAGCAGGGCTTTTCGGTGTCCGACCGCCAGCAGTTTGTCGGCGAATTCACCGGCGAACGCCGGGGCGAATGGGCTGAAGTGGCGGTGAAGAATAAGTTTATGCTGCACGACAGCGTGGAGATCATGACGCCTCAGGGGAACCTGAATTGCCAGCTGGACGCGCTGCAGAATGCACGTGGTGAGCCCACTGAAGTTGCCCCGGGCGATGGCCATCGCGTCTGGCTGCGGGTGCCAGAGGAGGTGGATCTGCGTTTTGCACTGCTGCTGCGCAACTTCGATCACGGTGAAGATACCCGGGACCCTCATAATCGTTTACCAACGGAAACATTTTGAGGAAATCAGAACAGGATCACAGACCCCTGCGCGGCGCTGCTTTATAGTCCCGCCTGCTGCTAACGAGTAACAATAAACGGCAGATTTACCAGGAACCACCTCATTTACCCGCCCGGCTCCCCCGTGCGGGTTTTCTTTTTTCTCTCTTTCGCCAATAATTTACTGCTGGCAGCTGTGTTATAAATCCCTTCTTACTCTGTAGATCTTCAAGGAACGCAAAATGGATAATAAACCGCTTACGCTGCTCATCCTGAATGGGAAAGGCGCGGGTAATGATGATCTGCGTGAAGCTATTACGACCCTGCGTGAAGAAGGCTTCGACATTGCGGTGCGTGTCACGTTTGAAAAAGGTGACGGCGATCGGTACGTTAAAGAGGCCATTGCGCTGCAGGCCGCGACCGTGGTGGCCGGTGGTGGCGATGGCACCATCAATGAAATTGCGACAGCGCTGGCTTCTTCTGAAGCGGATCATCGCCCGGTGCTGGGCATCCTGCCGCTGGGTACCGCCAACGATTTTGCCACCAGCGTCGGCATCCCGGAAGAGATGGAACCGGCACTGCGACTGGCGATTCAGGGCAAAGCCAGTGCCATCGATCTGGCCAGGGTAAACCAGAGCCACTACTTCATCAATATGGCGACCGGCGGGTTTGGCACCCGTATCACGACTGAAACGCCGGAAAAGCTGAAGTCGGCGCTGGGCGGCGTCTCCTACTTTATTCACGGCCTGATGCGCATGGATACGCTGAAACCGGATACCTGCGAGATCAGCGGCCCCGATTTTGCCTGGCAGGGTGATGCGCTGGTGATCGGTATCGGTAATGGTCGTCAGGCGGGCGGCGGTCAGCGGTTATGCCCTTCTGCCCTGATCAACGATGGCCGACTTGACGTCAGTGTTGTCACCGCGCAGGAGTTGCTGCCTACCCTGCTGCACTCGCTGACCGGCGACGATGACAATCCCGGCATCGTGACCACGCAACTGGAGTCACTGACGATCCGTTCTCCGCATGAGATGACCTTTAACCTCGATGGCGAGCCGCTTTCCGGGCGCGAATTCGTGATTGAGGTGATGGCGGGCGCGCTGAGCTGCCGCCTGCCGCCGCAGTGCGCGCTGCTTGCCTGAACCGACATCAGGGGCGAAAGCCCCTTTTTCTTCTGCTCCCATTAGCGCCCATTTTCTCCGTAACATCCCTCCTGCTGCCTCGCTTTATCACGCCTTAACGGGCGTTTTCAGGCAATATAAACACTCTGTGATTCCGTTCACAACTCTGCCACCCTAACTTGTATGGTAGTATTAAAGAGCGTACTTTTTCATCATTAAACGCTGACTTAAGGCAACCAGGATGAAAATTGTTAAGGCAGAAGTATTTGTAACCTGCGCAGGCAGAAATTTTGTCACCGTAAAGATCACCACCGATCAGGGTCTGACCGGCATTGGCGACGCAACGCTGAATGGCCGTGAATTACCGGTCGCCTCCTACCTGAAAGATCACGTCTGCCCGCAGCTGATTGGCCGCGATGCGCATCAGATCGAAGACATCTGGCAATATTTCTACAAGGGCGCTTACTGGCGTCGTGGCCCGGTCACCATGTCCGCTATCTCGGCCGTCGATATGGCACTGTGGGATATCAAAGGCAAAGCCGCCAATATGCCGGTTTATCAGCTGCTGGGTGGCGCATCACGCACCGGCGTGATGGTCTATTGCCACACCACCGGCCACTCCATTGATGAAGTGATGGATGACTACGCGAAGCACAAAGAGCTGGGCTTCAAAGCGATTCGCGCGCAGTGCGGCGTTCCGGGCATGAAAACCACCTACGGCATGGCGAAAGGTAAAGGTCTGGCCTATGAGCCTGCAACCAAAGGCAACTGGCCGGAAGAGCAGCTCTGGTCAACCGAGAAATACCTCGATTTCACCCCGAAACTGTTCGCCGCCATCCGTGACAAGTTTGGTTTCGACGAGCACTTGCTGCATGACATGCATCATCGCCTGACGCCGATTGAAGCGGCGCGTTTTGGCAAGAGCGTGGAAGATTATCGCCTGTTCTGGATGGAAGATCCGACGCCTGCTGAGAATCAGGAGTGCTTCCGCCTGATCCGCCAGCATACCGTTACGCCGATTGCCGTGGGTGAAGTGTTCAACAGCATCTGGGATTGTAAGCAGCTGATTGAAGAACAGCTGATCGACTACATCCGCACCACCATTACGCATGCGGGCGGCATTACCGGTATGCGGCGTATCGCTGATTTTGCCTCGCTCTATCAGGTGCGCACCGGCTCGCACGGTCCTTCTGATCTCTCCCCTGTCTGCATGGCGGCTGCACTGCACTTTGACCTCTGGGTGCCGAACTTCGGTGTGCAGGAGTACATGGGCTTCTCCGAACAGATGATGGAGCTGTTTGATGCTAACTGGACCTTTGACCAGGGCTACATGCATCCAGGCGACAAACCCGGTCTCGGCATTGAATTCAACGAGAAACTGGCGTCGAAATATCCCTATGAACCTGCCTATCTCCCGGTCGCCCGTCTTGAAGATGGCACCCTGTGGAACTGGTAAGGAGAAGCTGATGAAAAGCGTTGTTATTGAACAGCCGGGTGAACTGGTGGTGGCTGAACGTCCGCTGCCACAACCTGCGGCGGGCGAAGTCCGGGTCAAAGTGGCTTATGCCAGTATCTGCGGCTCTGATGTGCATATCTGGCACGGGCATAACCCGTTCGCGAAATATCCACGGGTAATTGGTCACGAATTTTTCGGCGTCATTGACGCGGTGGGCGACGGTGTTGATCCGGCCCGGCTGGGCGACCGCGTGGCGGTGGATCCGGTGGTGAGCTGCGGCAGCTGCTATCCCTGCTCGGTAGGCCGTCCCAATGTCTGCACCACACTGCAGGTGATTGGCGTGCACCGTGACGGCGGCTTCAGCGAGTTTGCGCTGGCTCCGGCAAAAAATGCTTTTTCCCTGCCGGACAGCATCCCCGATCGGCTCGCCAGTCTGGTTGAGCCTTTCACGATCGCCGCCAATATCACCGCATTTCTCAAGCCGCAGCCAGACGATGTGGCGCTGATTTACGGTGCCGGTCCGATGGGGCTCACTGCGATTCAGGTGCTGAAGGGCGTCTATAAGGTTAAAAAGGTGATGGTGGTAGATCGCCTGCCGGAAAGGCTGGCACTTGCAGAGCAGAGCGGTGCCGATCAACTGTTCGATAACAGCGAAATCCCGCTGGCGGCACAGCTTGAGGGCGTGCAGCCTACGCTGATTATCGACGCGGCCTGCCATCCCACCATTCTGGCTGAAGCAGCTGCCCTCGCCTCACCGGCCGCGCGCATTGGCCTGCTGGGTTTCTCCGGCGAGCCGTGCAGCATTACTCAGCAGAGCCTGACCAGCAAGGAGCTGTCGCTGTTTACCTCACGTCTTAACAGCAATCGTTTCCCCCAGGTGATCGAATGGATGGAAAAAGGGTTAATCCAGCCAGAGAAACTGGTCACGCACTACTTCCCGCTGCAGGAGATTGAGCGTGCGATGACCCTGTTTGAAAAAGATCCGCGCACCTGCTGCAAAGTCATACTTCAGATGGGTTAATTATCCGCTGAACACCAGGTCTCCTCAGCCGGTGCGTACCCGCCGGCATGACTATAAAGATAAAACAGATCACGGAGTTTGTATGTTCAAGAATCTGCGCTGGACCCTCGTTTTGCTGCTGTTCCTGGTTTACATGATTAACTACCTCGATCGTGTCGCCCTGTCGCTGACGGTGCCGCTGGTGGAAAAAGATCTGGCGATCAATGCTGAGCAGTTTGGCATGATCTTCGGCAGCTTTTTCTTTGGCTATGCCCTGTTTAACTTCCTTGGCGGCCTTGCTACTGACCGCTATGGCCCTAAAATCGTGCTGGCTGTGGCGGTAGGAGCCTGGTCCATTTTCTGCGGCATGACCGCACTGGCCACCGGCTTCTGGTCGCTGCTGATCCTGCGTGTGCTGTTCGGCATGGCTGAAGGCCCGATCTGCTCCTCGGCCAACAAAGCGATTAACGGCTGGTTCCCGAAAAAACAGGCCGCGACGGCCATGGGCTTACTGAGTGCCGGATCACCTTTGGGTGGCGCGGTCGCTGGCCCGATCATTGGTTATCTGGCGCTCGCCTATGGCTGGCGTCCGGCGTTCGTAATTGTCTGCTGTATCGGACTGGTGTGGATGGCGTTCTGGCTCTTCTTCGCCGCTGACAATCCGGCGAAGAGCAAGCGTGTCAGCGAAGAGGAACGTCTGCTGATTGATCGCCTGAAAGCAACGAACCCGAATGATGAAGTTGATCTGTCGGAAACGTCACATCCGTTTGGCTACTACCTGCGCCAGCCGATTATCCTGGTCACCGCTTTTGCCTTCTTCTGCTACAACTACATTCTGTTTTTCTTCCTGAGCTGGTTCCCGGCCTACCTGGTGCAGGCGCACGGCCTGGATATCAAATCGATGAGCATCACCACCATGATCCCGTGGATCGTCGGTTTCGTTGGCCTGGCGCTGGGTGGCTGGATCTCCGATAAGATCTTTAACATCACCGGCAAGCTGTTGTTGTCCCGCAAAATTGTGCTGGTGGTCTCACTGCTGGCCGCCGCAATTTGTGTGGCGCTGGCGGGTACGATAAAAGATGTGGTGCCTGCGGTAATTATGATGTCGGTGTCGATTTTCTTTCTCTATATCACCGGCGCAATCTACTGGGCGATTATTCAGGATGTGGTGCACAAGAGCCGTATCGGCAGCATCAGCGGCTTTATCCATCTGGTGGGTAGCCTCTCCGGCATCATCGGGCCCATCGTCACCGGGTTTATTGTTCATCACACCGGTAAATTCGATAGCGCCTTTATCCTGGCGGGCTGTGTCGCCGCGCTGGGTGCCTTCCTGGTGTTATTTGTGATTCGCAGTCCGAAAACCCAGGATAAACCGGTTTCGGTCTGAGTGTTGTTTCGTTAACAGATGTATGATTTCGGGGCGCTTTGCGCCCCGTTTGCCATAAGGATGGACTATGTTACAGATTGATCGCCTGCCCGCTGAGGTCAAGCGCCCCGCTTACGACCGCAGCCAGTTAAAAACCCGCATGGTACATATCGGTTTTGGTGCATTTCACCGCGCCCATCAGGCGCTCTGCAGCGATAAGCTGGCTGAACAGGGCAGCGACTGGGGTTATTGTGAAGTGAACCTCAACAGCGGCGCGTTGATTGAGGCCCTGCGAGAGCAGCAGCTGCTTTATACCCTCACCGAGATGGCCGATGATTCATTGCATACCCGGGTGATTGGCGTCATTACTCAGGCACTGCACGGCAAAAGTGACGGTATTGAGGCGGTGATCAATGCCATGAGCCAGCCTGAGGTGGCGATTATCTCCATGACCGTCACCGAGAAAGGCTATTGCCACCAGCCTGCCAGTGGCAATTTAAATCCCGATCACCCTGACATCGTGCATGACCTGCAGAATCCGCATTCGCCGCGTTCGCTGCCCGGTCTGATTCTGGCCGCGATTCGCCGCCGACGGGATCAGGGCTTACCCGCCTTTAGCGTGATGTCCTGTGACAACATGCCGGAAAATGGTCACGTGACCCGCAACGTTGTTGTGCAACTGGCACAGCATCAGGATCCGGCCCTGGCAGACTATATTCAGCAACACATTACCTTCCCCTCCACCATGGTCGATCGTATCGTTCCGGCCATGACCGATGCGGCGTTTGCGGCACTAGGCGCGCGTCTGGGTTCCGATGACCCGGTTGCGGTTGAAGCGGAGCCCTTCTTTCAGTGGGTGATTGAAGATAACTTCGTCAATGGCCGTCCGGCGTGGGAAAAAGCGGGCGCAGAACTGGTCAGTGACGTTCTGCCCTATGAAGAGATGAAACTGCGCATGCTGAATGGCAGCCACTCTTTTCTGGCCTATCTCGGCTTCCTGGCCGGTTATGAGTACATCAGCGACTGCGTGGCCGATCCCCATTTCCGCGCCGCCGCCCGTTCACTGATGATTGATGAGCAGGCGCCGACGCTGCGTACCCAGGGCGTGGATCTCAACGCCTATGCCGATTCGCTGATCGCCCGTTACGAAAACCGTGCCATTA
Organism: Pantoea sp. EKM10T; assembly: GCF_011800685.1. NCBI lineage: Bacteria > Pseudomonadati > Pseudomonadota > Gammaproteobacteria > Enterobacterales > Erwiniaceae > Pantoea > Pantoea sp. EKM10T. The sequence continues at coordinate 41,577 of NZ_JAALEU010000016.1, read as the reverse complement.
AACATCGCACATATCAAATCGCCACTGACGGATCGCAAAAATTGCCACAACGCATGCTCGACAGCCTGCGCTGGCATCTGCAGCGCGGCAGCCGCTGCGACCTGCTGCTGCTGGGCGTGGCGGGCTGGATGCGCTATGTCGGCGGCATCGATGAACAGGGTCAGCCGATTGAGATCCGCGATCCGCTGAAAGCCACGCTGGCAGAGACGGTTGCCGGAAGCGAAGAAGGCGAAGCGCGTGTCCGTGCGCTATTGGGTCTGCGCGACATCTTTGGCGAAGATTTAGCGCAGAACGCCGATCTGGTGGCCCGACTGACGACGTATTACCAGCAACTGACGACTCAGGGCGCGCGGGCGACGGTGCAACAGTGTATGAGTCAGGCATAATAGCCTGGTGACAAAGCGCTGGCGCAGATGCAGCGCGCTGATTAGACTGACACTTTCCCATCGCGCTGGCCCCTGCCAGCCGTAATATGGATATTGCTGCATGTCGATCGCCTATACCATTACTACCAGCGAACCGGTAAATCAGCAGATTTACCGGTATCTGCGCAAAGATATCGTCACCTGCGCAATTCAGCCGGGCTCGCTGCTCTCGGAAAAAGAGGTGTCCGCGCGCTTCAACGTTTCACGCCAGCCGGTGCGTGAAGCGTTCATCAAGCTGGCCGAAGCCGGACTGGTACAGGTATTGCCGCAGCGTGGCACTTTCGTGCGCAAAATCTCCGCTAAGCGGGTGGCGGATGGCCGTTTTATCAGGGAGGCAGTCGAGGTGTCGGTGGTTCGCCGTGCGGCACTGGAGATTGATGATCCGGCTCTGATGGCGCTGGAGCATAACCTGCAGCTGCAGCGCATGGCCGCTGAACGGCATGACAGCCAGGCTTTTCTCACTCTGGACGATGAGTTTCATCGCCTGATTGCTGAAAGCATTGACTGTAAGCTGGCCTGGGAAACGGTGGAGAACATCAAAGCGGCCATGGACCGGGTGCGGTTTCTGACGCTGAGTGAAGTCTCTCCACCGGACAAGCTGATTGAGCAGCATGAAGAGATTTTTGCGGCGCTGAAGCGTCATGACGCCGATGCAGCCGAAGCGGCAATGCGTCGTCATCTGCAGGAGATGATCTTCTCTATCACCCCGATTGCCGAGCGTAACAGCGCCTGGTTTGAAGCACCCTGAACCTGAAACCGCCCGCACCACCTGATTACCAGGTCGATGCGGGCCTTCGTCGTTACCACCATTGATGAAAATGGTGAACCGGCCCGATACCCTTCCCGACCTCCAGCGAATCCGCCTGCAGCAGCGCCTGCTGTAACCAGTTTTTGGCTTCCCCGATCGTCTCTGCCCAGTCAGCATGACGTGGTCGCAACGCGGCTAAGGCTGCCGACAGCGTACAGCCGGTGCCGTGCGTATGACGGGTATTCACGCGCGGCGTACTGAATCGCTGCTCTGCTGAGTGCGTGATCAGCCAGTCCGGGCTCTCCGCCGCCGTAAGGTGACCGCCCTTCATCAGCACGGCCTGACAGCCCAGTGCCAGCAATGCCCGTCCCTGCTCGCGCATTTCCTCTTCATCTGCCGCAATGGCGCAATCCAGCAACGCCGCCGCTTCCGGCAGATTAGGCGTGATCAGCGAGACCTGCGGCAATAACAGCTCTCGTACACTGGCTACGGCGTCTGGCGAGAGCAGCGCATCACCACTTTTCGCAACCATGACCGTGTCCAGCACGATAAACGGGATTGCCGCATTGCTCAGCCGGGCCGCAACCTGCTCCACGATAGCCGTTTCTGACAGCATGCCAATTTTTGCGCTGTCGATGCGCACATCACTGAGCACCGAATCGAGCTGGGCGGCCACAAAGTCAGGCGTAATGCGATAAACCGACTGCACGCCGCAGGTGTTCTGTGCCACCAGCGCGGTGATGACGCTGGTGCCATAGGCTCCCAGAGCGGAGAAGGTCTTGAGATCGGCCTGAATCCCTGCGCCGCCGCTGGGATCGGTACCCGCAATCGTCAGAGCGTTAATACGTTTCATGATTACCCTCCAGCGTCCAGAGTGCATCAATAAACGCCGTGGCAAAGCTGCCGGGTCCGGCAGCCTGCGCCGCCGCCTTTTCACCCGCCAGCGCCATCACCTGACAGGCGGCCGCGACATTCATCAGCCGATCGCCAGGCAGAGAGCTGAAACCCGCCACCACTGCCGAGAGGGCGCAGCCGGTCCCGACTACCTGTGTCATTAAGGGGCTTCCACCGTGTACAGCAAGGAGTCGCTGACCATCGGTGGCGTAGTCCACTTCACCGGTGACGACCACCAGCGTGCTCCAGGTTTCCGCGAGCTGTTGGGCCGCATCGAGTGCTGCATCCGCCTGATGCAGCGTGTCGACACCGCGCCCGCCGCTGGCCTGTTGTGCCAGCGCCAGAATCTCTGACGCATTCCCCCGAATCACCGCCGGTTGCTGGTTTAACAACTGCTGGCAGAAGTCACTGCGCAGCGTCAGCGCGCCGACGGCAACCGGATCGAGTGTCCAGGGCGTGCCCGCCTGATTAGCCGCGGTGACGGCAGCCTGCATCGCCTGCTGGCGATCGCGGGTTAAGGTGCCCACGTTAATCAGCAGTGCATCGGCCATGCTACTGAACTGGGCAGCCTCAGCGGCATCGATCACCATCGCCGGTGAGGCATGGAGTGCCAGCAACACGTTGGCGGTGAAGTTCTGGACCACGTCATTGGTCATACAGTGCACCAGCGGTGACTGGCGCCGGAAAGCGTGCAGAATGGGCGCGAAGTGCGCGGCAGAAAGGTGTTGAGATTGATGTGTCATCGTAGCTCCCAACCGGCGAACAAGAAGGCGAATGCGGTCAGGCATCAGACTTCCCTACGCTGGCATTATCCAGTTCAGGTCAGCGGGTTTTTCTCAGCCCTTTCCGTGTGGAAAGCGGCACCCCGAGTCATATAGATATTACTCCATCTATTAGCAGCTTACGGGAAGGGGCTTGTTTGCACAAGCCTGTGTCCTGATGCCTGACCGCATTGATTACGCCGAAAGGGAATGTCACAGTTTTGTGCCAATTTTATCACAGTGTTTGTGACATGCATCGAACTCACCTACCCATTTCAAAACAATCAATTGCTTGCTTTTGATGCTTTAAAAATTGGATACTTAGGAAAACTCTTAGAGCAATGCAATATTACAATCTTATTTGGGAAGATCATGAAAGGAACTGCCCTGTCGTTAGCGGCTATTATGTTAGCTGGCTGCTCTGCTAAATATAATCAAATTGACGTAAAGCAAACTACTGAACTTTTAGATAGGAAAGGTTCTGTACTCATTGCCATGCCTAAAGATGGCTTCTATGACACAACAGTTTATCGTAGTTCCGGGCAGGAAACAGCCAGTGCTATACAGGCCGCGTTTACACGGCATTCAGATAATGTCAGCATTTCTCAGCAGTGCTCAGATATTCAATGCCTAAAGAATAACTCTAATGATTATACATACTTGGTAGTACCTCAGATTCTACATTGGGAAGACAGGGCTACTGAATGGTCAATGAAGCCTGATAAAATCGAGATAAAATTAGCTATTTATAAATCATCAGATTTATCTTTGCTAAGCTCTTCGGTAATTAATGGTTCAAGTAAGATTGCAACCTGGGGCGGTGACCATCCTCAGGATTTGTTATCAGTACCTATTAACAGCTATATATCATCCCTCTACTAAGGATTAACTTAAGATAAAGATAGAGTGATATATAAGCATGAGGGAAATGTTAAAATTTCAGAAATTAATCAGTCAGATACAGCCACATTAAGGCGAGTAGTGTGGCTGATTTGATGGGATGATGAAGAGAAGGCTAAGGGATTAGCCATAATCAAATGCGCTTAGCTAGTGTCCAGACATTCTGGACTCCGCCTGTGATTCCGCCAGCGGCAACGCTCACTATTCCAGCCCACAACGTTTCAAAAAATAAAGCGACAAACAACACGATGTGACGCAAAAGTTTATTCATAGGCACCCCCTTATTAGCATAATCATTTAACAAAACGCTGATATAGCGTATTAGGTTTAAGATTAAGAGAAGGGCCAGAAGAGCAAGCATTGAGGTAGGACTCGAACCTACGCATACACTTGCTAAACGCACTTGTGTTAATGTTAATGCTGTTAAGGTTTAAAAGTCAAGAATATTTATTTCTTAATAGCCAATGCAGCTAGCGCTTTTCTGCTGGCTTCAATTTTAGCCCTGCGTTGCTTCTCAACAATGTGCTCATCAAGAATTAACTCAATGCCGACTTTAACCACAGGGAAGGCGTCTAAACATTCTTGCTCGCTTAGCTCATGCACCCCTTTGCTAAGGATTCCATAAAGCTGATGGTTCTCAACAAGGAAGGGGGGAAGATGTCCGCTAAGCATTTTTATCTTGTCATTCATCCTGGCCGTTTTAAATGCTTGCTCATCAAAGCTATCATCTTTTAATGCTTCTGCTTTAGCCTCTTCAATCAGGCTTTCAAAAATTCTACGCAGATAAACAAATGAACCTACGCCTACACCATGAGCCGCAAGACCAATAGCTTTCTTTAATTCATTAAAATATTGCCTGCTAAGCACAGATGAGTATTTTTTCACATCATGCATATTCAAATCAGCTACACTTGGGTTTTGACCAACTTTCTGAAGCGTAAAATCTACTTCTGACACATACAAGAAAAATACTAATTTGTGACTCTGTTCCCTTGCGCAATAAAATTGTTGCTGTTTATAGCCATAGCTAATGTCGAACCCCTCGAGTATAGAACTGCTTCTGCGAGACTCTCTGCTAAAAACGCTATGTGACTTACACCCATGGCAATATGAATCAATAGTGTCCGGTGCTGAAATTAATAATTCAAACAAGTTTTTATTTACGTTGCGGATATCAACGCTATCATAAAGAGCGTATTTAAGGTAAAAATCCTCTGAAGAAGGCAGGACAGGAGAGTTATCGGAGGAGGCTGACATTGATGATCCCTTGTTTTTGTGTACAATGTAAGCTGGCATCATAGGATGAATCTGTATGGTGTGTGAACTACTAAGTGTAGTAAAATTAGAAGAAGAAAAGACATTTACCCTCTAACGCTCTCAGAGGCATTCTGGCAGTATCTCGCTTAAAATAACACATACCCCTGCCCTTTATATTACCTCTCCTCCTAATGCGTTACAGGGCGTTTAAATGGCACGCATACCTGTTGCCATAGACTGGCTGAACAGTGGCTAACAATTAAATGCTATAATGAATAGTTAGGAAGCTTTTTGTCCTGAATTTTCCCTTCTTTACCTATCAATAAGTTAGAGGATTCAGGCGAGATAATTAAAATAGTTTGCAGTATTTTTCTTAAAAATTCGATATTACTATATAGAGACATTATTTTTTTATTGTCCTTATGAAGAAAATTCGTTACTTTTTACCTGTTCACCCGGTAATACATAGTATAGGTACTATTAATTATTATCTATTAATCCTAATAGAAATGAATAACATCCTAACGCCCTAGCCGGGCAGGCTAAAAGAAACGCCTGAAGCTATCTCGCACTCTCGTGCTCGCCACGCTCCCAGCAACAGCCTTTATTCTTTCTGAACGAAGTGAGGCTAGCTTATTGCTAGCTGAATGAGTTCTCAGCGTAACGCCGTAGGCATTCTGTTGACATTCCCCGCATGGGCAGGCTCCGCAGGAAATGCCCATGATATGTATCATGTATGCAGATAGATAAGAGGGTATAGAATCCTTTAATAACTACCTCGCTATTAGCCCTTAATAACTACCGCCGAAATAAACTACCCTTTCAAGGATAACAATAATAATGAAAATTGAATGGATTAAAGTAGATGGCATGATGTTTGCCATTGATAAAGCTACAGGTGAAATCCTGAGTAAAACTATGGACACTCAATCACTCTATACACATTAATAACAGGCTGGAGTGAGCGAAATGAAATATGGATATGCACGTGTTAGTACACAGGAGCAGAACACAGGCATACAGGTAACTGCTCTCACAGAGCTGGGCTGTGAGCGTGTGTATCATGAGAACATTTCTGGTAAGAATGCTCAGAGGCCTGAGCTGGTACGCCTGCTTGCTGATGTGCAGGAAGGCTACACTGTTGTTGTGATGAAGCTAGACCGCTTAGCACGTAATACACGTGATGCTCTGTCTATTGCTGATGAGCTGAAGGCTAAGGGAGTAGGCTTAGTGTGTATGGACTTAGGGCAAACAGATATTAACTCTGACATTGGACGTGTTATCTACACAGTGATTGCAGCTGTGGGAGAGTTTGAGCGTAAGCGTATATTAGAGCGTACCAATGAGGGTAAGAAGGCTGCTAAGGAGAGAGGCGTAGTTTTTGGCCCTAAGCCTGATGAAGCTCTTCATACACGTATACGTGAGCTATATGAGGGGGAATGAATAAGTTGGCTATTAGTAAGGAGCTTTCTATCTCACGCACTACCGTGCACAAAGTATTAAATTAATTACCGCAATAGTATTTAAAGGCTTCTCAGGGGGAAACGGAGCGTTAGTCAGGAACAGTGAATAACAACTACCCTCCGGAATGTACAAGCTAACGAACAGCCCCAGCTGTGAGGGAGATTGGTGCGTTTCTGTTGACCTTTGCAGCTCTGCTGCGTGCCCTATAATAGCATTTGTTAGTCAGAGTAAAATAAGCCATTGACCCTACTCTCCCCTCTCCTTTCATACACATTCCATTTATGTTATTCCTCCCTCCTGAAAATCATTCCCCCTGTATATCCTATTGTTTGTCATTCTATAACGCCTACGGCGAGACAGGTTGTATTAAGGCGTATTCTCCGTGACGTATGTCACCCTGAATGAGCCAGCGAATAGCTGGTGAATGAGGGAATGGAGAATGAACATAGTGACTATTCTCGCAGCTTTGCTGCGTTATATTAGATGGGGTTGATAGGACACCCCACGATACATAGGAGCGAAGCGGGTATCGATATAGGTGTTTTCTCATCCTCTGTGCTAAAGCACGTTTATTACTGCTGACGCTGAAGCGAGATATTGCCTAGCGTCAACATGTATTGTTATGAGCCTGTCTTCGCAAGTAGATAGTTATTAAATGCGCTACAAGCAATCAGCATAAATCGCGCATCCTCTAAGCTAGGTTCAGGGGAATCATTGCCTAATGCATGGCGTATTCCTGGCTGGTCACTAGTGTAACCATACAACTGAGTGAAGGCTTGTTTCATTGCAGGGTGGATATACCCTTGCTTCTCAATTAAAGTAAGACACTTTCCTAGCGTACCTTTATCATCCTCAGTGATCTTTTTACATAGTGATTCAATAGCTGATATAGATTCTTTGATGGAATTTCGATAATCAGGTTGCTCCCTATCAGCCATTAATTCAAGCGCCCTTTCAAAGTGCAAACCTGAAGATTCGGGACTATTAGCAATGGCCTCTTGTATGCTCTGTACTTCAACCTCACTTGATATGGGAGTGACAAGATAGTTGATGATAGTATAAGCAACACCAAATTTTCTAAAAGTTTGATTCATATCCCTTAAAAGGGCTTTTTTATTTGTCTCATTAACACTTTGAATTATAAACTCAATTACATCCAATACGCTGTACCAATCATCATTGGATATTGAGTTCTTTAGCATATCAGCCATAGAAGGAGAGTAGATATTACCTCTCACCAAAGATGGTATATCATCGATTGGCCGGTTTAAGTAGTCAGTCCATATTCCCCTCAGACAATACTGGGTATCTGCTGCGATTGTAACTCCCCCTAACCCTAAGTTTCTATGAATGCAATTCCAGATACCTATTCTCGAATCATTGTTCAGGCTTTCAATTTGGATTACGTCTTCAACTTTCACATATCCATATCGTTGGGAGAATCGTCTAGCCATTTTTGCCCCTGCTTTCTATGCTGAGTTTGCGCCGTGTAATGGCTTAGAGCCAATTCAGATTATCAATGATATGACAAACAACAGATAGCGGGAAGTCGTGCATGTATCTTCTCGTGATTCCCGTTCCTGTTTTCTCATGCCCAACTACCTGCTGTAAATGAGCAACGTTATTCATCCATCCAGAAGCAGCAGTTACAACGCTATGCCTGAAGCTATGCACAATACGTCTTTGATTGTGTATGTCCAGATACGGGATAGCTAGCGTCTCCCTGATGGTGGTTAGCTCCTTGCCAATCTTAGCCATGTTGGTTCCTGACACTTCAGGGAATAGCGCATCATTACTTACTTCAACAAACTGAAGAAATCCCAAATCAATCAGATGCTGATGAATGGGAATCTGCCTTGTAGCGTTGTCTGTCTTACCATCCCTGATTAGCAAGTGGTGTCGATTGCTATCATCATCAAAATACACCTGCCCTTTAGTGAGCGTTGCTATCTCACTGCGTCTGGCTCCTGTATAAGCAAGCAGCAGGACAACCCATTTCAGCCAGCCCTCAGCCTCATTGATGGCGTATGAAACGAATGAGCGCATTTCATTAGGCGTATAGGCTCCAAAGCGTTTTGCTGATGGAGGGGCCGTTATTCCGTCCGTAGGAGATTTGGTTAATATCCCCTTCTCATCTGTCAGGAAAGTTTTGAACAGGGATTTATAAATCTTCAGGTGTTTATGTATAGCTTCAGAGCCTATCACATCTTTCTCTGGCACATTATCACAGGCTAATAGCTGCTGAATTGTCATAGACCTATAGGGCTGTATAACGCGCTTAGGGAGGTTTTCTACAGCCTCCATAACCTGACGTATGTCACGTGTTGTTATCTTCTCTACATCGCTCTGAGGTCCAATTAGGGCTATCAATGGCTTAATGTAACGCTCATTAGCTGAGGCTATAGCTATAGTCCATTTCATCCCACGTTCTGCTTTGTATTTCTCCCATGCTTCAGCAAGCATCAATGCATTGGCTTCTCTGTAGCTATCAGTCTCAAGAGAACGTCGATACATCTTCCCAGCAGGGAGGGAGAATTGGACGTAATAAATTGAATGGCGTTTGAACGTGTAGCGGATGCGTTTAGACAGCAATTGGTGTTCCTCATCTTGTGCCAGTGGCTAATAAATACAAGATGGAATAAGTGCTATCTATATGAAACTTGAAGGTATTAACACCCCTACGCTGGCATTATCCAGTTCAGGTCAGCGGGTTTTTCTCAGCCCTTTCCGTGTGGAAAGCGGCACCCCGAGTCGTGTTACGGCTTGCAGCATAGGCAAGCCGCGCAGCGAAAGCAAGCGACTCCCGCCTGGGAAATAATCAGAGCTGAAACAATTCACATGATCCCGATCAACGCCTGAGGGTGCAAAAAAAGGCTTAATGCTGCGGGTTAACGAGATACCTCTTTATAGGTAGCCCCGCTTATTACCCGGATAGGTAATATTTCCCGCAGTGACTCTGGTCACCCCATAATAATTAACCTGCTTGCAGCATCATCGTAAAAAACACTTTATTTCATGGAGTCAGAAAACTCCTGAAGCGGAACTTCATACTATTCAGGATGTATGATGCGATTTTTAGCGCTTATTCCACACCGCCATCGATGGCAGGATATTAATATTGAACGCAAGGGTGCCGTGGCACCCAATGGCAGACAGTACCTCTCCACCTATATTTCCGCCCGCTGCACAGGCTGTGGCGAAATTATTCACCGGGTCTATTATCGCGACATCAGCGATCGGCAGGCGCGCCGCTGGTTAGGTTAGCGTCCCGGTAACGGTCATTCCGGACACAGTTCAGGTTAACTGTTAGTTAGCAATTTGTTAGTCTGGTAACTAATCATCGTCTGACCAGACTCTCTCTATGCCACTGCTGTTTGAAAGCTTAAGCCATCAAATTTACCTGTCAGCCCCGCTGTTTATCCTGATCCTGCTGGGGTACTGCCTGACGCGCCTCGGGAAATGGCCCGCCAGCATCAGTGAAGGGATGAACCGCTTTGTGTTTAACGTTGCTCTGCCCTGCATGCTGTTTCGGGTGATGAGCACCTTCTCGCAAAGTCCGCCGGTGGATGCGCGCCTGTTGCTGGCCTTTTTCGGCAGTTGCCTGCTGGTGTTTATCGTGGGGCGACTGCTGGCAACAAGGCTGTTTAATCTGGATGGCGTAGCGGCGTCGGTTTTTGCGCTGGGCGGCATCTTTTCCAACAACGTCATGCTGGGGATCCCAGTGGCCACGGTACTGCTGGGGCCAGAAGCCCTGCCCCCGGTGGCGCTGGTGCTGGTGTTTAACAGCCTGATCCTCTGGACCTTACTGACCGTTTCGGTCGAGTGGGCAAAACAGGGCAGCTTCTCGCTGGAAGGACTCTGGCGCACCCTGCTCGGCGTGCTGAAGAATCCGCTGATCATCGGTATTCTCAGCGGTACAGCCTGGAGCTTTCTGCAACGTCCCTTGCCGCTGCTGGCCGCTGAACCGCTAAAGATGCTGGCCTCACTGGCTGCACCTCTGTCGCTGGTGACGCTGGGCATGAGCCTGGCGCACTATCGGGTGCGGGATGGCTTAAAAGAGAGCTATACCATCTGCCTGCTGAAGCTGGTGCTGCAACCGATGACGGTATGGGCTATCGCGTGGCTGACCGATCTGCCGCCGCTGGAGAGTAAAGTGGTGGTGCTGCTGGGATCGATGGCAGTCGGGGTTAACGTCTATCTGATGTCGCAGAAGTTTAATGTCATTACCGGCCCGGCGGCGGCGAGCATGCTCTTTTCTACCGTGTTTGCGGCGGTTACAACGCCAATCTGGATGATGCTGATGACGCTGGCGGGCTATTAACAAAAAAGCCCCTCAGCACACGTGCTGAAGGGCTATTGTCTGGCTAACTAAATGTTACTCAGCCGATTTGGTACGAATCAGATAGTCAAAAGCGCTCAGTGAGGCTTTAGCACCTTCGCCGCTGGCGATGATGATCTGCTTGTACGGTACGGTGGTGCAGTCGCCCGCGGCGAACACGCCTTTCAGGCTGGTTTCGCATTTACCATCGATGATGATCTCACCCATTTTGTTACGCTCAACCGCGCCTTCCAGCCATGGGGTATTCGGCAACAGACCGATCTGAACGAAGATACCGGAGAGCGGCAGCTCATGAGTGGTCTGCGTCGTACGGTCGATATAGTGCAGGCCGGTGACTTTGGTGCCGTCGCCTTTCACTTCGGTGGTCTGCGCGTTCAGGATCACATCCACGTTCTTCAGGCTGCGCAGCTTATCCTGCAGCACCTGATCGGCGCGCATCTCACCGGCAAACTCCAGCAGCGTAACGTGTTCAACGATACCGGCCAGGTCAATGGCCGCTTCCACGCCGGAGTTACCGCCGCCGATCACCGCCGTGCGTTTGCCTTTAAACAGCGGGCCATCGCAGTGTGGGCAGTAGGTCACGCCTTTGGTGCGATACTCTTCTTCACCCGGCACGCCCATGTTACGCCAGCGTGCGCCGGTCGCCAGGATGATGCTGCGTGATTTCAATACTGCGCCGGAGGCGGTTTCGATGGCGTGCATTCCGCCCTCTTTCGCTGCCGGGATTAGTTTGATGGCGCTCTGGCTTTCAATGACGTCCACGTTGTAATCATCCACGTGTGCGCGCAGTGAACCGGCCAGTTTGGCCCCTTCGGTTTTCGGTACGGAGATATAGTTTTCGATATCGACCGTGTCCAGCACCTGGCCGCCAAAACGCTCACCCAGCAGGCCGGTACGGATACCTTTACGTGCTGAGTAGATGGCTGCCGCTGCGCCCGCCGGGCCGCTGCCGATAATCAGGACTTCATAGGCGTCACGCTTGTTCAGCTCTTCCGCTGCACGTTTGTCGGCATTGGTATCCACTTTGCTGACAATTTCCGCCAGGCTCATGCGACCCTGACCAAACTCTTTACCATTGAGGTAAACCGCTGGCACGCCCATCACGTTACGTTCCTGAATCTCGTTCTGGAACAGGCCACCGTCGATAGCGGTGTGGCTGATGCGCGGGTTAATCACCGCCATCAGGTTCAGCGCCTGTACGACGTCAGGGCAGTTATGGCATGAGAGTGAATAGTAGGTTTCGAAATGGAAGTCGCTGTCCAGCGCGGCAATCTGATCCAGCAGGCTTTGTGCTTCTTTCGACGGATGCCCACCGGTCTGTAACAGTGCCAGCACCAGTGAGGTAAATTCGTGACCCAGAGGTGAACCGGCAAAACGCGGGCCGCTGTTCGAACCTGGGTTGGTGATCAGAAATGAGGGCTTACGCACCTGACGATCGTTCTCTTCGCGGAAGCTGACTTTGTCAGACAAACCGGCGATATCAACCAACAGTTCACGGATCTCGGTTGATTTTGCACCTTCGTCCAGCGTGGCAATCAACTCAACAGGTTTGGTTAATTTCTCAAGGTAAGCCTTGAGCTGGGTTTTCAGATTTGTGTCGAGCATAGTGATATCCTGGTCAAAAAATCGGGTGCCGCAGCACCCGATTGGAGAATGGTCGAAAGGCCGAAGCGGAATTAGATTTTGCCAACCAGGTCCAGAGACGGAGCCAGTGTTGCATCACCTTCTTTCCATTTAGCCGGGCACACTTCACCTGGGTGAGAAGCCACGTACTGAGCCGCTTTCACTTTGCGCAGCAGGTCAGAGGCGTCACGGCCAATGCCTTCAGCAGTGATTTCGATTGCCTGGATAACGCCTTCCGGGTCAACGATAAAGGTACCGCGGTCAGCCAGACCTTCGTCTTCACGCATGATTTCGAAGTTACGGGTCAGCGCGCCAGTCGGGTCACCGATCATCGTGTACTGGATTTTCGCGATGGTGTCAGAAGAACCGTGCCAGGCTTTGTGGGTAAAGTGGGTATCGGTAGAAACGGAGTAGATATCTACGCCCAGTTTCTGGAACTCTTCGTAGTGATCAGCCACGTCGCCCAGCTCGGTCGGGCAGACGAAGGTGAAGTCAGCTGGATAGAAGAAGAACACACTCCATTTACCTTCAACGTCTTTCTCGGTTACGTCGATGAATTCGCCGTTTTTGAATGCTGCGTTTTTGAACGGCTTGATTTTGGTATTGATAATAGACATCTGGTGGCCTCCGTTAAAATATGTGATGCAGGTTACATAATTTCCGGGCCAACATCTAATATGCAGTCGTTATCAATTTGATTAACGAAAGCTATCAAACGCTAAGAGCCTGATGCTCTCTGGCCCGGCAGGCAGTGTACAGCGATTTACGTGACATTTAACCCGCTTTATCTTTTCCGCCCCTCTCCGCGAATCGCTGCTAGTTTTGTAAGACCGGATTAAAAGGGAGCTGACTTGTGGAGATTCGTCCGTTTACTGAAGCCGATCGTCCTTTTCTGCGTACGCTGTTTCTGGCGGCGCGTCGGCATAACTGGCGCTGGCTGGACGGCAGCGAGTGGCAGCTGGAAGATTTTGATGGGGTAATCCTGGGTGAAACCGTGCTGGTCGCGGAAGCTGATGGACAGCGGGTCGGATTTGCCGGCCTGCTGGAGAACGATAACTTCCTGCACAGCCTCTATGTCGATCCTGACTGGCAGGGGCGCGGCGTGGGCAGCGCTTTGCTTAAGGCGGCAGAGGCGCACTTTACCTCAACCGGTGCGCTGAAGTGCCTGCAGAAGAATAAAGCGGCGCAGGCCTTTTACCTGAAACATGGCTGGAAGATGATTTCACAGGGCGAAGGCGAACATGGCGGCTACGTGTTAATGCACTACCCGCTGGCCTCGCAATATGCCAGCGGGTCGGGTCGGGCTTAAAGCGCGCGGAACGCGATATCGCCGGGGATGACTTCGCCCTGCCAGTAAAGCTGGGCAGCAACGCGTCCGGCCAGCTGGCGATAAAGCGCGGTAAACTCGCTATCGGGCCGGCGAATCACCGTCGGCTGACCTTCATCGAGATCTTCGCGCAGGTCAATGTGCAGCGGCAGCTGGGCCAGCAGTTGCGTCTGGTAATCCTCTACCAGTTTTTGTGCGCCGCCGGTGCCGAAAATCGGCTCATGGAAGCCACACTGACTGCAGACATGCAGGCTCATGTTTTCCACCACGCCAAGTACCGGCACATTGACCTTTTCAAACATCACCAGCCCTTTGCGGGCATCAATCAGGGCGATATCCTGCGGCGTGGTCACCACCAGCGCGCCGGTGACTGGTACGTTCTGCGCCAGCGTCAGCTGAATATCGCCGGTACCGGGTGGCATATCCAGCACCAGATAATCCAGCTCAGGCCACAGCGTCTCGTTCAGCAGCTGCATCAGCGCTTTGCTGGCCATCGGCCCGCGCCACACCATCGCATTGTCGTCCGTTACCAGATAACCAATAGAGTTGGTTGCCAGCCCGTGCGCCATGATCGGCGCCATGTGGGTGCCATCCGGCGAGGTAGGCCGCTGATCCTGGGTGCCAAGCATGTTCGGCACTGACGGGCCATAAATGTCGGCGTCAAGAATGCCGACCCGCGCCCCCTCTGCTGCCAGCGCCAGCGCCATGTTCACGGCGGTGCTGGATTTACCCACGCCGCCTTTGCCAGAGCTGACTGCAATAATATTTTTCACGCCGTTGACGCCCGGCTGGTTTTTCACCCGTTTCAGGGTGGCAATGTCATGGCTGAGTCGCCAGTCGATGGCACCCGCGCCGGTCTGACGCAGCAGTTCGGCGCTGACCTGCTCTTTCAGGACGTCGAACCCGCTGGCCCAGGCAAACGGCATCAGCAGCTCCACATGCAGCGTACCGTCAAGCTGTGCCACGTGATGTAACGCCTTCAGGGCGGTGAGATTCTGCTTAAGGGTCGGATGCTCAAAGCTTCTCAATACGCCAGCCACGATGGCGCGCAGGCCTTCTGGCGTCTGCGGTTCCCGGGATTGTGCTGTCATCCCCTACTCCTTATTTCTGCTGTGCTTACGCTGTGTTTCAGCGATGTATTGTCAATGATATCAGATGCTCGTGGATCTGCGGTGACCGGAGGGGGTGAATCCCTTGTGTTTACGCAGGAGAAGCCTTCAGTTACCATCTAAGCCCGTTTTTTCAATCAACAGAAAGCTACGCAAACTATGACTCAAGTCGCTAAAAAAATTCTGGTAACGTGCGCACTGCCTTACGCGAACGGATCAATCCATCTCGGCCACATGCTCGAGCATATCCAGGCCGACATTTGGGTGCGTTATCAGCGAATGCGTGGCAATCAGGTTTATTTCATCTGCGCCGATGATGCGCACGGCACGCCTATCATGCTGAAAGCTCAGCAGTTAGGGATTGCACCGGAGCAGATGATTGCAGAAATGAAAAGCGAGCATGAAGCCGACTTTGCCGGTTTCAACGTCAGCTATGACAACTATCACTCGACCCACGGCGACGAAAACCGTGAGCTTTCTGCGCTGATTTATGGCCGTCTGAAAGAGAACGGTTTTATTAAAAACCGCACCATCTCCCAGCTTTACGATCCGGAAAAAGGGATGTTCCTGCCGGACCGTTTTGTAAAAGGCACCTGCCCGAAATGTAAATCTGCCGATCAGTATGGCGATAACTGCGAAGTGTGTGGCGCGACCTACAGCCCGACCGAGTTAATCGAGCCAAAATCGGTGGTCTCTGGCGCGACACCGGTTCTGCGCGACTCTGAACACTTCTTCTTTGATCTGCCCTCGTTCAGCGCCATGCTGCAGGCCTGGACCCGCTCGGGTGCGTTGCAGGATCAGGTGGCGAACAAAATGCAGGAGTGGTTCGAATCGGGCCTGCAGCAGTGGGATATCTCCCGCGATGCGCCTTACTTCGGCTTTGAAATTCCGGACGCGCCAGGCAAATATTTTTATGTCTGGCTGGATGCGCCTATCGGCTACATGGGCTCGTTCAAGAACCTGTGCGACAAGCGCGGCGACATCGACTTCGATGAATTCTGGCGTAAAGACTCCACTACCGAGCTCTATCACTTCATCGGTAAAGATATCGTCTACTTCCACAGCCTGTTCTGGCCAGCGATGCTGGAAGGCAGCAACTTCCGCAAACCGAACAATCTGTTTGTGCACGGCTATGTCACCGTCAACGGTGCCAAGATGTCGAAGTCGCGCGGCACCTTTATTAAAGCCAGCACCTGGCTGCAGCATCTGGATGCGGACAGCCTGCGTTACTACTACGCGGCGAAACTCTCTTCACGTATCGACGATATCGACCTGAATCTGGAAGATTTCGTCCAGCGCGTAAACGCCGACATCGTCAACAAAGTGGTTAACCTGGCGTCACGTAACGCGGGCTTTATCACTAAACGCTTTGACGGCAAACTGGCGGCTGAGCTGGCCGATCCGGCGCTCTATCAGACCTTTGTGGACGCGTCAGAGAAGATTGGTGACGCCTGGGCCGGTCGTGAATACAGCCGTGCTATCCGTGAGATCATGGCGCTGGCTGACCTGGCGAACCGCTATGTCGATGAGCAGGCTCCGTGGGTGGTGGCGAAGCAGGAAGGCCGTGATGCCGATCTGCAGGCGATCTGCTCAATGGGCATTAACCTGTTCCGCATTCTGATGACCTGGTTGAAGCCGGTGCTGCCGTCACTGAGCGCCCGTGCAGAAGGCTTCCTGAACGGCGAACTGAGCTGGGATGCTATCGCGCAACCGCTGCTGGATCACCAGGTTGCGCCATTCAAAGCGCTCTACAGCCGCATTGAGATGGCAAAGGTTGAAGGACTGATTGAGGCCTCGAAAGAGGATGCCGCTGCCGCCAGTGCACCGGCCGCAAGCGGCCCGCTGGCAGATTCGCCGGTAGGTGACACCATCACCATCGACGATTTCGCCAAAGTTGATATGCGCGTGGCGCTGATTGAGCAGGCGGAACTGGTTGAGGGTTCGGACAAGCTGCTGCGCCTGCAGCTCGACCTGGGCGGTGAAAAGCGTCAGATCTTCTCGGGTATCCGCGCCGCCTATCCCGATCCCTCTGTGCTGGTCGGTAAAATGACCATTATCGTGGCCAACCTCGCGCCGCGTAAAATGCGCTTTGGTATCTCTGAAGGCATGGTGCTGTCAGCGGGTCCTGGCGGCAAAGATCTGTTTGTGCTGTCCGTCGACAGCGGTGCTGTACCGGGAATGCCCGTTAAGTAACACTCTGCATTCTGCGGCTTTAACCGCTTAGCGCAGTGCCGTTCTCAAACCCTTCGTGCCTCATCACGGGCGCGAAGGGTTATCACTCCTCGCTCTGAATGTGCACCGCTTCCATTCCACTCCCGCCCCAGAAAAACTGTATCTGCTGCGGCCACACCGCTGCATAAATGTGATCGCTAGCACGCTAAGCGGTTAATGCGTATGATGAAGCTCAGTGAAAACAGGAGCCTGCCATGCTCACCGTGCTGTCTGTCTGCGGGCGCTATCTTCGCGCCTTTATCATCATATATCTCTGTTTATACGCCGGAATCGGCATCGCCTCGCTGCTGCCCATCAAACTGCCTGGCAGCATCCTTGGGATGTTAATTCTGTTTGCCCTGCTCGCCTCGCAGATCCTGCCTGTCAGCTGGGTTAAACCGGGCTGCCATCTGCTGATTCGCTATATGGCGCTGCTGTTTGTGCCAATCAGCGTCGGGGTGATGAGCTACACCGATATTCTGACCGCGCAGTTTGGCCCTATCGTGATCTCCTGCGTCGTCAGCACCTTCCTGGTTCTCTCTATTGTCGGCGTAAGCGCCCACCAGCTTCATAGTCGCCGTCCAGCCGGGGAGTCAGGCGATGAGTGAAATATGGTGGTCACTGCCACTGACCCTGGCGGCATTTTTTCTGGCGCGCAAACTGGCGATACGGCTGAAAATCTCGCTGCTTAATCCGCTGCTGGTCGCGATGGCGATTATTATCCCGATTCTGCTGCTGTTGCAGCTGCCCTATTCGCGCTATTTCGCGGGCAGTCAGATTCTTAATCAGCTGCTGCAACCGGCTGTTGTCGCGCTGGCACTGCCGCTGTATGAGCAGATGCATCAGATCCGAGCCCGCTGGAAATCGATTATTGGCGTCTGCTTTATCGGCAGTGTGACCGCCATGACCTCTGGCACCGCTATTGCTCTGTGGATGGGTGCCACGCCTGAAATCGCCGCTACCATTGTTCCTAAATCCGTTACCACGCCCATTGCGATGGCCGTCTCCGGTTCGCTGCACGGCATTCCCGCCATCAGCGCCATCTGCGTGCTGATTGCCGGAGTACTGGGTGCGGTGTTCGGACATACCGTGCTGAATCTGCTTGGCGTGAAATCTAAGGCAGCGCGCGGACTGGCGATAGGTAACGCGTCGCACGCCCTCGGCACAGCGCGCGCCGCTGAACTCGACTATCAGGAAGGGGCATTCAGCTCACTGGCGCTGGTGATCTGCGGCATCATCACCTCACTGCTGGCGCCGTTTATTTTTCCGCTGCTGCTGCACTGGTTTGGCTGAAAGTTTGCGAGAGATCTCGCAAAGTTGAAACATGCAACACAGGTTACATTGTCAGAGCGATGTGGATCACATATAAACCGGTGACTGGCACATCGCCCTGCTGAATCTAATGAGGCTCACATGCAATCCCGTTTCCTCTCTGCCTTTGAGGCATTGCCGTCAACGCTGCAAACCGCACTCGCTCCGCTGCTGGACGATCCTGGCTTTCAGGCGGTGCTGAGCGCCGGCCAGGTCGCCTCACTGCAGCAACAGACACAGATGGATGCCGATGCTCTGGCGCTGGCGCTGCTGCCCCTGGCGGCGGCCTGTGCCGTTGCTACCGTGTCGCATTTTAACGTCGGGGCTATCGCCCGTGGCGTCAGCGGCAACTGGTACTTCGGGGCCAACATGGAATTTATCGGTACGCCGTTGCAGCAGACGGTTCACGCCGAGCAGAGCGCCATTACTCATGCGTGGCTGCGTGGCGAAAGTCAGCTTGAGACGATCACCGTTAACTACACGCCGTGCGGTCACTGCCGTCAGTTTATGAACGAGCTGAACAGCGGCACGAACATTCGCATCAGCCTGCCACAACGCGCGATCAGCACCCTGGCCGATTATCTGCCGGATGCCTTTGGACCGCGCGATCTGGACATCACGACCTTCCTGATGGACAGCGTGGATCACGGTTATGTAGCCGAAGGCGATGAACTGGTGCAGGCCGCGGTTGCCGCTGCCAATGCCAGCCACGCGCCTTACAGCCAGTCACACGCCGGTGTTGCGCTGCTGACCGCAAACGACGCGATTGTCACCGGGCGCTATGCGGAAAATGCCGCCTTTAACCCGAGTTTCCCGCCCCTTCAGGCGGCGCTGGTCCTGCTGAACATGCAGGGTGGCGATGTTCGTCAGATAAAAAAAGCGGTATTAGCCGAAGTAGAAAATGCCACGCTAAGCCAGTTCGCCGCCACACAGGCGACACTTGAGACATTTGGTTGCGGTGAGCTGCTGCAGGTGACGCTGTACAAAGCATAACCCGCTGTCAGAGAGGCCACAGTTTTGTGAGCTTTTATGAACAAACGCTGTACTTCTGCGGGAAATTTCATAGGATCTGGCGCCAGAATTCACGTCATTACAAATTACTCTGAATAATTCAGGTTGCAGGATAGCAGCACGGTCGTGAATGTTTCTGCAGCGGTTACCCTGCCGCTGCCAGGCCTGCAGTCTGAGCTATAACGGGTAAGAAAACTGGCGCTACCTTTCCGGCGTGACGCCAGACAACACTGCAACCGGAGCATTACCGCATGGAACTCGACTACGAAAGTAAACGCCCGCTGTATATCCCTTATGCTGGCCCGATTTTGCTGGAATTTCCCCTGCTGAACAAAGGCAGCGCCTTTAGCATCGAAGAACGTAACGAATTCAACCTCAACGGTCTGCTGCCAGAAGCAGTGGAATCGATTGAAGAGCAGGCGCAGCGTGCCTGGCGTCAGTTCCAGGACTTCAAAAACAATAACGATAAGCATGTCTACCTGCGTAACATCCAGGACACCAACGAAACGCTGTTCTACCGCCTGCTGGATAACCATCTCGAAGAGATGATGCCCATCATCTACACCCCGACCGTCGGCGCAGCCTGTGAACACTTCTCTGAAATCTACCGTCGTGCGCGTGGCGTGTTCATCTCCTACCCTAACCGCGACCATATCGAAGATATGCTGCAAAACGCCACCAAGCAGAATGTGAAGGTGATCGTGGTGACCGATGGCGAGCGTATTCTGGGCCTCGGCGATCAGGGCATCGGTGGTATGGGTATCCCGATTGGTAAGCTTTCACTCTATACCGCCTGTGGCGGCATCAGTCCAGCTTACACCCTGCCGGTGGTGCTGGATGTGGGTACCAACAACCAGCAGTTGCTGAACGATCCGCTCTATATGGGCTGGCGTCATCCGCGCATCACTGGCGAAGAGTATGATGCGTTCGTGAACGATTTTATTCAGGCCGTTAAACGCCGCTGGCCGAAAGTGCTGTTGCAGTTTGAAGATTTCGCCCAGAAGAATGCCATGCCGCTGCTGAACCGCTATCGCGATGAAGTCTGCTGCTTTAATGATGATATTCAGGGCACTGCCGCCGTGACCGTGGGCACCCTGATTGCCGCCAGCCGCGCCGCCGGCAGCCGCCTGTGCGAGCAGAAAGTGGTGTTCCTGGGCGCCGGTTCCGCGGGTTGTGGTATCGCTGAACAGATCATCGCACAGATGAAATCCGAAGGTCTGAGTGACGAGGAAGCGCGTGGCCGCGTAATGATGGTGGATCGCTTTGGTCTGCTCACTGACAAGCTGCCTAACCTGCTCGATTTCCAGAGCAAGCTGGTGCAGAAGAGCGAAAACCTGCAGCAGTGGGATGTCACCAATGATTCCATCTCGCTGCTGGACGTGGTGCGCAATGCGCAGCCCGATATTCTGATTGGTGTCTCTGGCCAGCCGGGCCTGTTCACCGAAGAGATCATCCGCGAGATGCACAAGCACTGTAAGCGCCCTATTGTGATGCCACTGTCGAACCCGACATCACGCGTGGAAGCGACGCCAGCCGATATCATCGCCTGGACTGACGGTGCCGCACTGGTCGCAACCGGCAGTCCGTTCTCGCCGGTGAGCTGGAACGGTAAAACCTATCCGATTGCGCAGTGCAACAACTCCTACATCTTCCCGGGCATTGGTCTGGGTGTGATTGCTTCGGGTGCCAGCCGCGTTACCGATACCATGCTGATGACCGCCAGCCGCGCGCTCGCTGACTGCTCTCCGCTGGTGAATGAAGGTGAAGGCCCGGTGCTGCCTGAGATTAAAGATATCCAGGGTGTATCGAAAATTATTGCGATGGAAGTGGGTAAAGCTGCTCAGCTGGCGGGTGTCGCCGTGGTGACCTCTGAAGATGTGTTGTCACAGGCTATCGCCAACAACTTCTGGCTGCCGCAGTACCGTCATTATCGTCGTACCTCGATTTAATCTTCAGACTGCCGGATTGCATCCGATCCGGCAGTGTTCAAAAAGAGCACAGCCAGCCGGCAGTAACTTGCTTCACAGTGATAGCTCAAGTAGCCTTGTCCCATCTCACTATTCTGACATCGAGTCTCCAGGCGCATGCTGAAACGCGTTTTCATTGGTCTGCTTTTCATCATCTTACTGATGATGGCAACGGCGCTCGGCCTTGATCGCTGGATCAGCTGGAAAACTGCGCCCTTTATCTACGAAAATGTCGCCTCTTTGCCACATCGTCAGGTCGGTGTGGTACTGGGTACGGCGAAATATTATCGCACCGGCGTCATCAATCAGTATTACCTCTATCGTATGCAGGGCGCGCTGAATGCCTACAACAGCGGCAAGGTCAATTATCTGCTGCTAAGCGGTGATAACGCGCTGCAAAGCTATAACGAGCCGATGACGATGCGCCGCGATCTCATCAAAGCCGGTGTCGATCCGGCCGATATCGTGCTGGACTATGCCGGTTTCCGCACGCTGGATTCGATTGTGCGCACCCGCAAAGTGTTTGATACCAACGACTTCATTATTATCACGCAGCGTTTCCATTGCGAGCGTGCGCTGTTTATCGCCTTACAGCTGGGTATTCAGGCGCAGTGTTATGCGGTGCCCTCACCGAAGAACATGCTTAGCGTGCGCTTCCGTGAGGTAGGTGCCCGGCTGGGCGCGCTGGTGGATCTCTTCCTGCTAAAGCGCGAACCCCGCTTCCTGGGCCCACTGGTGCCGATCCCCGCCGTACGCGATGTCCCTGAAGATGCGCAGAGTTACCCGGCAGTGACGCCGGAGCAGCTGCTGGAGCTGGAACAGAAGCTGCGGAAATAGCTCACGCGCTGCGGCTTCTTTATGCTGGTTACTGCTGTGCCGAAGTCTGGCAGTAACGTGCAGGGTTCAGGGAGCTGACGGTAATATGCTGGCTCAGGGAGCATACGCCTTCCGCAAAGACGCAAGACCTCTATACCTGGCGGGCTCAGCGTGGGCGATGACGCACCTCATCCCTGAGGTGCGCCCGTAAACCGGCCAACGCTTTGCGTTGTTCAAAAACGCTCCCGGCCTTTTTAGTACGCACACCCTCCCTGAGGTGCGCCCGTAAACGGGCCAACGCTTTGCTACAGGCGTATGCTCCTATCGCTTTAGCTTTTGTCGCCGTCTGACAGAAGACCATTCCGCAGCGATTTTTAAGCTGACTGCTTATCAGTCTGAATTAGGATGAATCCAACAGCAATAAATCAGCTCAGCGCGCAGGGAACAGGGTCAGAAGAGGAAAGCGTCCCGCGTCAGGGACGACGCGGGACGAGCGTGTCATGGATGACAGGTTTTGCGTCTTTCCGATCTGACCGTGTTCCCTACGCATACTCGATCTCACAGCAACGACCCCAGCACTCTCCGCTATAAAAAGCGTTCTGCGGAGGAATGATACGGGCAGATCATTTACTGGCCTTAGCGACTTTCCGATCTGACCGTGTTCCCTTCGCATACTCGATCTCACAGCAACACCCACCACTTCCACATAATAAAAAAGCGACCCGAAGGTCGCTTTATGAGCACTGAAGAAGACTTACTTCTTACGAGAATATTTCAGGGAATCCAGCGCCACGGCGAAGATGATGATGCCGCCTTTAATGATGTACTGCCAGTAAGGGTTAACGCCGATATAGGTCAGACCATAGTTGATGACGGTGAAGATCAACACACCGGTCACTACGCCCGCCACGCTACCCACACCACCGGCGAAGGAGACACCGCCGACCACACAGGCCGCAATCGCATCCAGCTCATACATAAAGCCGAGGTTGTTGGTGGCCGAACCGATACGACCCGCTTCCAGCATCCCGCCGAAGGCATAGAACACACCTGACAGGGCATAAATCATGATCAGGTTCAGGTTGACGTTAACGCCTGAGACTTTCGCCGCTTCCGGGTTACCGCCGATAGCAAAAATGTTCTTGCCGAAACGGGTTTTATTCCACAGCACCCAGACGAAAATAATGGCAATCACGGCGTAAAAGGTGATGAACGAAAGCTTGAAATCACCAAAGCGTAAGAAGCCCTGGGTAAATTTCGAGAACCCTGTATCAAAACCGGCAATCGGTGATGCGCCAACAAAGTCGTAATAAAGTGAGTTAATACCGTAAACGATGATCATGGTGCCCAGCGTGGTGATAAATGGCGTTACCTTGAGGTAAGCAATAATCACACCGTTGACCAGACCAATCACGCCGCCGATGATGCACACGGTCAGAATAACCAGTGGAATCGGCACCGTATCCAGCGTCGGGAAAACCTTGTTCGCGTTATCCATCGCCTGCAGCAGCGTCGCGGCGACCACCGCCGCCAGACCGACCTGACGTCCGGCTGACAGGTCAGTACCCTGCGTCACAATCAAACCCGCCACACCCAGTGCAATAATAATGCGCACCGAAGATTGGGTCAGAATATTACTCAGGTTCATTAAACTTAAAAATGAGGGGTCCTGGAAAATAATAATAGCCAGCAATACCAGCAGCACGACATAAATGCCGCCCTCTTTTAACCAGGTTAGCGCATTCTTTTTTGTAGTCGCTTTCATGTTAACAGCCCTTGCTTCATTAAAGGTGTAATGACGCTAAACGCAATATTTCGTTCTGCGTGGTCGTTTTGGTATCAACTATGCCTGCTACCAGACCATTACTCATTACCAGAATACGATCGGTAATGCCTAACAGCTCCGGCATTTCGGATGAGATAATAATGATGCCCTTTTCTCTTTTCGCCAGCTCAGCAATTAACTGGTAAATTTCGAATTTTGCACCAACATCAATACCGCGAGTGGGTTCATCAAGCATCAGGATTTCAGGCTGGGTCAATAACCAGCGGCCAATAATCACTTTTTGCTGGTTACCGCCCGAAAGCGAACCAATCTGAGTATGGTGGCCTGGCGTTTTTACACGCATAGAATCGATCACCCATTGGGTATCACTCTTCATGCGTTTATTATCCAGCAGTCCCATACTGTTTTTATATTTTTTGATATTGGAAATAAGCGAGTTAAAACCAATGTCGAGGAAAGCATAAATACCGGTTGAGCGACGCTCTTCAGTCACCAGCGCAAAACCGTGGTTAATGGCTTCATTGGCGCTGTGATTATTAATCGGTTTGCCATGCAGTTTAATGGTGCCGCCCGATTTTTCGCGAATGCCAAACAGCGTTTCGACGATATCGGTACGTTTGGCGCCCACCAGCCCGGCAATGCCGAGTATCTCCCCTTTACGCAAATCAAATGAGATGTCGCGAATCGATGGCTGACGCAGTGACGTCAGATGACGCACCTCAAGAATCGTCTCGCCTGGCACGTTGGTACGGTCAGGGAAACGCTGGTTCAGTGAACGGCCAACCATCATGGAGATGATCTTATCCATATCCAGCCCTTCCAGCGGCTGAGAAGTGATCCACTGACCATCACGCAGGATAGTAATCTCATCACACAGCTGGAAAATCTCTTCCATTTTATGCGAAATATAAACAATGCCACAGCCGCGATCTTTCAGCTTACGAATAATCGTGAACAGGTGATTAACCTCTTTCTCGGTTAACGAGGAGGTCGGCTCATCCATAATCACAATTTTCGCGTCATAGGAAAACGCTTTGGCAATTTCAATCATCTGCATCTGCGATACAGAAAGATTGGCAACTTTATCGCGCGGATCGATATCGATATCCAGCTCGTCAAAAATCGCTTTAGTATCCCGGTACATTTTATCCTGATCGACAAAGAAGCCTTTGCGCGGATAACGCCCAAGCCACATATTGTCCATCACGGTACGCTGCAGGACCAGATTTAATTCCTGATGCACCATCGACACGCCATTTTCCAGCGCCTCTTTGGAACTTTTATAGTCGATCTCTTTACCCTGAAACAGGATGCTGCCGGTATCTTTTTTATAAATACCAAACAGGCATTTTAATAAGGTGGATTTCCCGGCACCGTTCTCGCCCATTAATGCATGAACAGAGTGAGGCCGCACTTTTAAATTCACATTATCTAACGCTTTAACGCCGGGAAATGATTTTGAGACATCCGTCATTTCCAGCAGATATTCTCGCTGCGCGGTCGTATTATCACTGGCCATATTTTACCTGGCTAAAAAACGGTGGTGACATAAAAAAGGCGCGACAGCGGTCGCGCCCGTAATCGATCTTATTTCACGAACTGAGACAGATTTTCTTTATCAACCGGCACGTAAGGAACGCGGACGATCTTATCAACCATCTTGAAGTTTGTTCCGTCGGTGGCGGCTTTGCCGTTAGCCAGATTGTTGGCAATATCCAGCGTTGCTTTCGCCTGGTTTTCCGCATCGTTCAGCACGGTACCGGCCAGCGCACCGGATTTCACCAGCGCCAGCGCTTCTGGCAGTGCATCGACGCCAAAGACCGGAATTGAGGTCATGTTGTGCGCTTTCAGCGCTTCAACCGCACCCATCGCCATCGCATCGTTGTTGGCAATCACCACTTCGATTTTTTTGGCATTCGGGCCTGACAGCCACGCATCCATCTTATCTTTGGCCTGAGCGGTATCCCACATTGCAGTATCCATCGCTAACTGCTGGGTTTTCAGACCATCTTTGTTCAGGGTATCGATCACATATTTGGTACGGGCTTCTGCATCAGGATGGCCCGGTTCGCCTTTCAGCAGCACGAACTGAATCTGACCATCTTTGTTCAGATCCCACGCTGGTGTGGCTTTCCAGTGCTTCTCAATCAGCTGACCCTGAATGATGCCTGACTCTTTAGAGTCGGTACCGACATAGTAAGCTTTGTCATAACCGGCCAGCACTTTGGCGTTAGGTTCTTTGTTGAAAAAGACCACCGGCACGTCGTTGGCACGCGCTTTGTCTACTACCACCGCAGCCGCAGCCGGGTCAACCAGGTTAATCGCCAGCGCTTTCACGCCTTTTGCCATCAGCACGTCAATCTGATCGTTCTGTTTGGACTGGTCATTCTGTGAATCATTCATCAGCAACTGCACGCCACCGATCGCTTTCGCTTCTTTCTCGATGTCTTTGCGCACCATTGACATGAAGTTGTCATCATATTTGTAAATGGTCACGCCGATACGGGTGTCAGCTGCGTGAGCGGTTGCACCAAACATCATGCTGGCAACCAGTGCTGTAAGCGTGAAAACCTTCTTATTCATGGTATCTCCGGTTTTATTATGCAGGGTCTTTTTAGCGCTACCGCGCCATAAAGGCGGGAGAGCAATCGGTAAAACAGATCGGCGCGTCGGTTAACGTAATGAGGATGTTAAGCCATTGAACACCGTCTAAAACCTGACTTCCCTGTGACAGAATGCTTCCATGAAGAGGGTATAAACCCTTTAACCGGCTACTGAGACCACAACTGATGCCGTTACACTGGCGTTACATAATGTTTCAGTCCGGTAAGACGCTGCCATCATAGTGAGAGCAATGTTAATTAACTGTGAATGTAATCACAGATTGAAAACGGTTACATGGCTGAATCGCCTGAATTAGTGACGGACTCCACATTTTGCCGCTGCGCCACCGAATGACGCCGCACCAGCGTTGGCATAAAGATGTGCGTTGCCGTGTCATCCAGCAGTCCGGCTGCGCCCTGCAGCGCCAGTTCAGTGGCGATTTTTGCCATAGATACAATGGGATAGCGCACAGTGGTTAACTGCGGATCGGTGTAACGGGAAATGGGGATGTCATCAAAGCCAATGACAGAAAAATGCTGTGGCACCTGGATGCCGTTGTCTTTCAGCGCAGTGAGTGCACCAGCCGCCATGCCGTCGTTATAGGCAAACACCGCACTGAGGTTGAGATTGCGTCCCAGCAGCTCCACCATCGCCGCTTCGCCGCCCTGCATATCGGGCTCTGCGCTGGCTATCCAGCTCTCCTGGGGCCGGATGCCCTGCTCTGCCATCGCCTGAATCCACCCTTCACGGCGCTGCGCCACATCTTCGATGGGATGGCTGGAACAAAGGTATCCAATCCGGCTATGCCCCTGCTGTAGCAGGGTTCGTGAAGCCATCAATGCACCCGTGACGTTATCCAGACTGACACTGCGGTGTTCAAATCCGGGCACGATGCGGTTAATCACCACCATGCCCGGAACGTGGCGCATAAAATCCGCCAGCTCAGCGTCAGGCAGTGTTTTGGCGTGCACCACCAGGGCGCTGCAACGCTGACGAATCAGCACTTCAATGGCATGACGCTCTTTCTCTTCCTGATGCCAGGAGTTGCTGATTAACACATGTTTGTGCACGCGCTGCGCCACGGTATCCACCGCTTTAACCAGTGCACCGAAGAAGGGATCCGAAACATCCATCACCACCACACCAATGGTGTCACTGACCTGCGTCGCCAGCGCCTGCGCATTGGCGTTGGGGCGATAGCCCAGCGCTTCCACCGCCTGTAACACGGCGTCGCGGGTGTCAGAGGTGACGGCGCTGCTCTGATTGAGGACGCGCGACACGGTCGCCACCGACACGCCAGCCTGACGGGCAACATCACGAATTGTTATCATGCAGCAGTTCCACAAAGGAAAAATAAGGCATCACGCCGGGTTGAACACCGGCGCTATTTTGTCAGGGGCAGGAGGCGTACAGCGTGAATTGCGTCACATCAATGAAAACGGTTACATACAATTCTGTAACCTTTGTGATGGCGGTCATTATCTGGCGTTGTCAGTGATGCGCGATTTACCGGCTGAGATCAGCGTGAGCCGCCGCCACAGCCACTCCAGCGGACCCTGGGCGAAGAAATGTAACCAGATGAGTGAAAACAGGATATTGATAAGCCAGACCGCAGGCACCATCAGCACCAGCTCCAGCCGGGTGAAGTGCATATAGAAGCCGAAGCGATAGAACAGCGTGGTGCAGATCAGCGACTGCAGCAGATAGTTGGTCAGCGCCATGCGGCCCACGCACTGAATGGCATAGCTGATGCGCCAGCGCGCTATCTGCGGCCAGTAAGCCAGACAGAGCGCGGCATAGCCCAGGCTAATCAGCGGGCTGGCGAGATCGCGCGGGGCTTGCAGATAAAAAGCGGTCCAGCGGAATTCCCAATGTAACAGCCATTGCGCTGCCACACCGGCCACCGCAATCAACAACCCCATCGTCAGCAGCAGCGCCGCCGCCTGACGGTAATGTTGCGCTGAAAACTCGCCAATCAGCCAGCCACTGCGCAGCAGTGCGCCACCGATTATCATCAGGCCCGCCAGCTGCCAGCCATACTGCGCAGCCAGCGCCATCAGTCCTGACGAGAGATGATCCAGCCGGTTCTGTATCGCTTCCCAGCCGCCGGTCAGTTTCCAGTACTGTTCATATTGCAGATCGGCAGCACCTGGCAGCCAGGATCGGGTCGGTTCAGGATCGGAGATTGACCCAAACACCAGCAGAACGCCACAGCCCACCAGATAGAGCAGAATGCCGGTATTCATCAGGCTGCGGGTGGAAGGGACATCGCGCACTACCCGCCAGACCACCAGTCCGATAATGCCGTAGTCCAGCAGGATATCGCCCTCCCAGAGAAAAACGCCGTGCAGAAAACCGATCAGCACCAGCAGTGAGAGCCGGGCAGTCAGCCAGCGACTGCCGCGTGGCAGCTGCATTTGCAGACCTGCGCCAAACAGCAGCGCAAACAGGGTGAGGAATTTGAGCTGGGCAAAGGCGTCAGAGATCGCCCATGTCCAGACATCGGACAGGCTGACGCTGCCCTGCCAGGCCGGATTAAGGTAGGCGGCAGAAGGCAGGCCAAAGCCGACAATATTGAGCAGCAGAATGCCGAGAATGGCACATCCACGAATGAAATCCAGCGCGTGATAGCGTTGCATGCGGCACCTGCACCATTGAGGCGGGCAACGTTATGCGCCCGCCGTAGACTCAACTATGGCGCACCGCGCGCAAAAATTCCTGGCGGGTATTCTGGCTGGACTTGAACAGGCCGCCCAGAGAGGTCGTCGTCGTGGCGCTGGTGGCATCTTTTACGCCACGCGCTTTCACGCAGTAATGCACCGCATCAATAGAAACAGCCACATTGTTGGTGCCCAGCAGTGTCTGCAGTGCGACCAGAACCTGCTGCGTCAGACGCTCCTGCACCTGCGGGCGCTGGGCAAAGAACTGCACGATACGGTTGATTTTCGACAGGCCAATCACCTTTTCTTTGGGAATGTAGGCGACGGTCGCTTTGCCATCGATGATCACAAAGTGGTGTTCACAGGTGCTGGTCAGCGTGATATCACGCACGGTCACCATCTCATCAACCTTCATTTTATTCTCAATGACGGTGATTTTCGGGAAGTTGGCGTAGTCGAGACCGGAAAAGACTTCATCCACATACATTTTGGCGATGCGATGCGGCGTTTCCATCAGGCTGTCATCTTCAAGATCCAGATTCAGCAGCTGCATAATCTCGGTCATGTGCCCGGCAATCAGACTTTTACGTGTGTTGTCATCTATATCGCGCGTCGGTGCACGTAACGGCGTTTCCAGTCCACGCGCCAGCAGCGCTTCGTGAACCAGGGCAGCTTCCTGACTTAGGGTGCTCATCTTACTCTTCTCCGGCTGGTGTTGCGCCCGCCAGCTTTTGCCAGCGGGCCCTGTAATCAGGCGCGTATTGTGAAACTTTCTTTGCGGGGAATCCAGCAATCAATCAGATTGGTGATGAAAGCTTTTCACCCGGTTCGCCGCCACACCAGCAGGCCGGCCCAGACCAGGCTAACCCCTGCAACCCACAGGGCAGGCTCCAGCCGATGTAACAGGGCTGTGGAGAGAAAAGAGAGCAGCGGGCCGACCAGCTGTCCGATAGCATAGCCGGTGGTCAGCAGGCCAGCCATGTAGCGCAGATGATTGGGTGCCAGCTCACGGGCGCAGAGCAGCGACAGCTGCACCACGCTGAGGAAACCGCCCCCCACCAGCAGCGCACCGGCCAGCAGGCCGCTAAAGCCTGGCAGCAGCGCCGCGGCAAATACGCCCAGCGCCTGCGCCCACAGCACCAGTGCCAGGCGGACGTGGCTGTGCCCCCAGCGTCGCGTCAGGATCCCCAGCAGGATGCCGATCATCGCCGCGCCGCCAAAAATCGGCCAGACAAACTGCGCGAAGATGCCGTCAGGAAACCGCGTGGCGGCCATCTGCGACAAAAAGGTGGCGGGCAGAATGTAGCCAAAGCCTGCCAGACTGTAACTCAGTACCAGCCGTTTAAGGTTGCGATCCAGCACCAGCGGCTCGGGTGCCTGATCCGGGCGATGCAGTTCGCCCCGACGCGGCAGATTACGGGTAATCAGCGCAATCAGCAGCAGCGCCAGCGCACCGTAAGCGGCCCAGGCCAGACCGGCAGAAACCTGCAATGTGTGCAGCGCTACCCCCAGCAGACCGCTGACAAAAATGCCGCAGCCCGGCCCGGCAAAAACGGCCGCCGACAGCCCTGCCCGGCCATGACGATGCAGCTGTTCATTGCTCCAGGCCGCCACCAGCACCATCGCCCAGCCGCTGGACCAGCCAATCAGAAAGCGGATTGCGCCGTGCAGCCACGGTCCGCTGGCGAATGCTGAGAGCAGGGTCAGGATCACCGCGCCCCATACGCCCGCCTGCAATCGCAGCTCAACCCGCCGGTGTGCGCGCATGGCATCAAATGAGCCACACAGATAGCCAAGATAGTTAAGTGCCGCGACCAGGCTGGCACTGGTGAGTGTCAGCTGGTGTGCCTGAATCATCAGCGGCACCTGGGGCGTAAAGGCAAACCGGCCAATGCCCATCGCGACAAATAAGGTTAAAAACGCGCTGAGCGCGACGCGTAACGCCATTGCTGAACTCCTGTTGTTCTGCCCTGAGATCTCTTCTGACTTGCTAACAGCATGCAGGATGATTAAACTCACGGAAAGTGAATAATTTTAACCAACTTGCTTACAGGAAGAGAAGATATGGATTTAGTTCAGCTGCGTATGTTCTGTTCCGTCGCCGAAACGGGTTCGCTGGCGCGCGCAGCAGAACAGCTGCATCGCGTCCCCTCTAATCTCACCACGCGGTTGCGCCAGCTGGAAGAAGAATTAGGTGTGGATCTCTTTATTCGTGAGAAACAGCGCATTCGCCTGTCACCAATGGGCCATAATTTTCTGAATTATGCGCAGCGTATCCTGGCATTAAGTGAAGAAGCGATGAGCATGACCCGCACCGGTGAACCGGCGGGCAACTTTGCGCTGGGCTCAATGGAGAGCACCGCGGCGACGCGTCTGCCCGGCCTGCTCGCCGCCTATCACCAGCGCTTCCCCAAAGTGGCGCTATCGCTGATTACCGGCACCTCGGGCGAAATCATCGATCGGGTGCGTGAAGGCACCCTGGCGGCCGCGCTGGTGGATGGCCCGGTCTCCCATGACGATCTCAATGGCTGCATCGCCTTTCGCGAAGAGATGATACTGATCACCGGGCTCGATCATGCGCCAATCGCCACCGCGCGCGACGTGCAGGACGATACCCTGTTTGCCTTTCGCAACAGCTGCTCTTACCGGGTGAAGCTGGAGAGCTGGTATCGGGACAGCCAGACCGCGCCCAACAGTGTGATGGAGATTCAGTCCTATCACGCCATGCTGGCCTGCGTGGCAGGCGGTGCGGGCGTAGCGATGATCCCGGCCTCGGTGCTGAAACAGATGGCGGATCGGTCACGGGTGCAGGCGCATACGTTACCTCCTGCTTATCGCGACACCGCCACCTGGCTGATGTGGCGACGCGACGCCTTTACGCCGAATGTTGAAGCACTGAAGTACCTGATTATTGAACAATTTGACGATCGTCCGCTCAACGATGAGCTGATTTACCCATTACAGGCGGCGGAATAAGCGTTCCACGCTATGTTTAAGAGCCTGACCCACCAGGCTTTGAATCATCACGACCACCCGGCGCCACTGCGCGTCACAATCTGACTGGAAGAGGGATTGCATGAATATGATCAAAACCCGTGCCGCTGTTGCCTGGGCTGCTGGCGAACCGCTGAAAATCGAAGAAGTTGATTTAATGCCACCGCAGAAAGGTGAAGTGCTGGTGCGTATCGTCGCGACCGGCGTCTGTCATACCGACGCCTACACCCTGTCCGGCACCGACCCGGAAGGCGTTTTCCCGGCGATTCTTGGCCATGAAGGCGGCGGTATCGTCGAAGCCGTGGGCGAAGGCGTGACCAGCGTTGAAGTGGGTGACCACGTCATTCCGCTCTACACGCCGGAGTGTGGCAAATGTAAATATTGTCTTTCAGGCAAAACTAACCTCTGCCAGGCGATCCGTACCACTCAGGGCAAAGGCCTGATGCCGGATGGCACCACCCGCTTCTTTAAAGATGGCAAACCCATTTTCCACTATATGGGCACCTCAACCTTCTCTGAGTACACGGTAATCCCGGAGATCTCGCTGGCGAAAATCAGTAAAGAAGCGCCGCTGGAAGAGGTTTGTCTGCTGGGCTGTGGCGTGACCACTGGCATGGGCGCGGTGATGAACACCGCCAAAGTGAAAGAAGGCGACACCGTGGCGATTTTCGGTCTCGGCGGCATTGGCCTCTCTGCGGTCATCGGCGCGAAGATGGCGAAAGCGGGCCGCATCATTGCCATCGACCTTAACACCAGCAAATTCGATCTGGCACGCAAACTGGGTGCCACCGATCTGATCAACCCGAAAGATTACGACAAGCCGATTCAGGATGTGATCGTCGAGCTGACCGACGGCGGCGTGGATTTCTCGTTTGAATGTATTGGTAACGTCAACGTGATGCGTTCCGCGCTGGAGTGCTGCCACAAAGGCTGGGGCGAGTCCGTGATTATCGGCGTCGCCGGTGCTGGTGAAGAGATCTCCACCCGTCCGTTCCAGCTGGTGACCGGTCGCGTCTGGCGCGGTTCCGCGTTTGGCGGCGTAAAAGGCCGTTCGCAGCTGCCTGGCATTGTGCAGGATTACCTCGACGGTAAATTTGCGCTGAACGACTTCATCACTCACACCATGCCGCTGGAAGAGATCAACGACGCCTTTGATTTGATGCACGAAGGAAAATCGATTCGCTCGGTCGTGCACTTTAACAAGTAATCAGGAGGCGTTATGGCATCCACTCTGGAGCTACTGGAAGAACACCGTATTTTTGGCGGCTGGCAGCAGCGCTGGCGTCATCAGTCTGCGGTGCTGAATTGCCCGATGACCTTCAGCATCTATCTGCCTGGGCCGCACGGTGATGCGCCGCCGCCGGTGGTCTGGTTTCTGGCCGGGCTGACCTGCAACGATGAGAACTTCACCAGCAAAGCCGGCGCACAGCGGGTTGCAGCGGAACTGGGTCTGGTGCTGATTATGCCGGACACCAGCCCGCGCGGCGAAGGGGTTGCGAATGATGAAGGATACGATCTGGGTCAGGGCGCGGGATTTTATCTCAATGCCACCCAACAGCCCTGGGCCAGCCATTTCCGCATGTTCGATTATCTGAGCAGCGAGTTACCCGCCCTGATTGCGGATAACTTCAAGGTCAGTGAACGTCAGTCGATTATGGGTCACTCCATGGGCGGACACGGCGCGCTGATGCTGGCGCTGCGTCTGGGTAACCGCTTTGCCTCGGCTTCCGCTTTTGCTCCGATTGTGAATCCGATGCAGGTACCCTGGGGCCAGAAAGCGTTTCAGGCCTATCTGGGCGACGATCGTGCAACGTGGCGGGAATATGACAGCTGCCAGCTGATGGCAGAGGTGTCGCATCGGCTGCCGATGCTGATCGATCAGGGCGACAGCGATCAGTTCCTGGCCGATCAGCTGCAACCGGAGCGGTTAGAAGACGTCGCGAATGAGGTGGGTTTCCCGCTGACGCTGCGCATTCAGCCGGGTTATGACCATAGCTACTTCTTTATAGCCAGCTTTGTGGAAGATCATCTGCGCTTCCATGCGCAGCATCTGCTGGCGTAAACAATCAGGGCCGCATTCGCGGCCCTGAACTTTTATGCCTGCTCTGCTGGCTAACGCTCTGTCACAGAGCCAGCGTCCTGCCAGCCTGCCCTGTAAAATTCCTTTCTCAGAACAGTGATGCTCAGCGCCCTACCGGACGCCTGCTCAATATCAGACCAGTGCCGGGCCTGTCAGCCCGTCGATCATCACCTGCGGAATACCACGCGAGCAGTGTTCGATACGACCATCGACGCCATACACTTTTGCCAGAGTGGCAGGCGTGATCACCTTATCCGGCTGCCCTTCCGCCACCAGCGCGCCCTGCTTCAGCATCAGCGCATGTTGCGCATGACGCAGTGCAATATTGATGTCATGCACCACTACCACCGTCACGATGTTACGCTGGGCGGTTTCGCGCCGCACCAGGTCCATTACGTGAAACTGGTAGTTGAGATCCAGTGCGCTCAGCGGTTCATCCAGCAGCAGCAGCTTAGGGCGACGGATCAGTGACTGCGCCAGCCCGACCAGCTGCTTCTGTCCGCCGGAGAGCTGATCGAGATATCGCATCGCCAGATGGGCAATGCCAAGTTGCTCCAGCAGATGCATGATTTCCGCTTCGCTGCTGGCGCTGTGCAGACCCCCGGAGGCACGCTGCGCCACGATGATCGACTCCAGCACATGCAGATGCACGCCCGCAGGCAGCGACTGCGGCAGATAGACCACGTTCTTCGCACGCCGGGCAAACGGCTGGGTCATGAGATCCTCACCGTTGAGCCACATCTCGCCCTGGCCTTTATTCAGACCGGCCAGTGCACGCAGCAGCGTCGATTTACCACAGCCATTCGGCCCCAGCAGCACGGTGATCTCGCCGCGCGGCAGCGGCGCGATATTAAGATTATCAATGACTTTATTTTTTGGGTACCCGGCACTGAAGCCGCGTAACGTCAGACCCTGTTCCATCATACCGTCCCCCGATGACGCAGAATAATACTCAGGAAGAACGGCACGCCAATCAGTGAGGTGACAATGCCAACCGGGATGATTACACCAGGGAGCAGGTTTTTCGAGGCGACCGACGCCAGCGACAGCACCAGCGCGCCGACCAGCGCACTGGCGGGCAGATAGAAACGGTGATCTTCACCAAACATCATGCGGGCGATATGGGGAGCGACCAGCCCAATGAAACCGATCGGGCCGACAAACGCGACCGCCAGGGCAGAGAGGATACTGATGCGCAGTAACGTAGTCAGGCGCAGACGACGCACGTCAATGCCAAAGCTTACCGCGCGGTCTTCGCCCAGACGCAGCGCCGTCAGCTTCCAGCTGCTCATCATTGAAAACGGTACCAGAATGGCCAGCGCCACGCTCAGCACGCCCAGCTTCTCCCAGGAGGCGCGCGCCAGGCTGCCCATGGTCCAGAACACCAGGCCCTGCAGGGTATCTTCGCTGGCGATGAACTGCATCATGGATACCAGAGCGTTAAAGGTGAAGACCAGCGCGATACCGAACAGCACCACGCCCGCCGAAGAGACCTGAGTCCAGCGGGTCACGGCATCCAGCATCAGCGCGGCAAACAGAGCAAAGACAAAGGCGTTGGCAGAAATTAACCACTGATCGGGAATGCCGGGAATACCCACGCCGAGGATGATGGCCAGCGCGGCGCCAAACGCCGCCGCCGATGAGACACCGAGGGTAAACGGACTGGCCAGCGGGTTATTCAGGATGGTCTGCATTTCTGCGCCCGCCAGACCCAGCGACAGCCCCACCACCAGCGCCATCAGCGCATAGGGCAGACGAATGTCCCAGACAATGACGCGCGTGCCGGCATCCACGCTCTCGGGGCTGAGCAGCGTATTCCACAGCGTTTCAAGTGAGAGTCCCGCCGGACCCAGCGTGAAGTCGAGGATCAGCGAGGCGAGTATCGCCAGCAACAGCACGCCAATCCAGATTAAGCGGCGGCGCAGCACCTGATGATAGTTTTGCATGGTGTGGTGAAGCGTCTCTTCCCCCGCCAGCAGCGAAGTTTCGGTAGTCATGTTTGAACCCTGTGTGGCTATCACGTCAGAAAACGCAGCCACAATAGTGCAGGTGATAATAATTATCAATTCGAGAACATAAGCGAGACGTGAAAAAACAGTAAAAAACGGTGTTGCAGGCAGGAGAATGGCTCAGGGAGCCTGCGCCTTTCGCAAAGACGCAGAACCCGCCATCCCTGGCGGGTTTTGTGCGGGCGATGACGCAGAGTTAATCTTTGTGAACCGGAAACTCCATTTCGCTGTACTTAACGAAACGGCTGCCGCGCGTCAGCTTGTAGCCGAACCAGATAATCAGGAACAGCGGAATGCCGATATAGGTTGCCGCCACGCCATACCAGTCGATGCTGTCGTTAAGGAATGCCTGGTAGTTCTGACCCAGCGTGATGATCAGGCAGAGCACAAAGGCGAAAATCGGACCCAGCGGGAAGAAGCCGGAACGGTAAGGCAGATCGTTCAGGTCACGTCCCTGGGCCACATAGCCCCGACGGAAGCGATAGTGACTGATGGCAATACCCAGCCAGGCAATAAACCCGGTCATGCCTGAGGTATTCAGCAGCCACAGATAGACTTCCTGATTACCAAATTTTGAGGTCAGGAAGCACAGTCCGGCCACCACGGTGGTGGCCCACAGGGCATTACGCGGCACGCCGCCCTTTGAGAGCTTCGCGAAAATCCGTGGCGCTTTACCTTCGCTGGCCAGGTTGTAAAGCATACGCGTTGACGCATACATCCCGGAGTTACCCGCTGACAGCACAGCCGTCAGGATCACCGCATTCATGACGGCGGCGGCAGAGAGCAGACCGGCATTCTGGAACACCAGGGTGAACGGGCTGACGCTGATATCGTCGATATCATTGTGCAGCAACTGCGGATCGGTGTATGGCAGGATCAGGCTGATAATCAGGATAGCGAACACATAGAACAGCAGGATACGCCAGAAAATCTGCCGCACAGCGCGCGGAATATTTTTCGCCGGATCTTCAGATTCGCCCGCCGCGATACCGATCAGTTCGGTGCCCTGGAAGGAGAATCCCACAATCATCGCCACCCCAATCATCGCCGCAAAGCCGCCCGCAAACGGCGCGTCGCCCACCTGCCAGTTCTGCCAGCCCGCATGTTCAGCACCGCGCATAATGCCGGTGATCATCAGCACGCCAACGATGATAAAGATAATCACGGTGGCCACTTTAATCAGCGAGAACCAGTATTCCGCCTCGCCAAAGCCTTTGACCGAAATGTAGTTGAGCAGGAACATCAGCCCCAGGAACAGCGCGCTCCAGATCCAGCCAGGCGTGTCGGGGAACCAGTAGTTCATCACCAGCTGGGACGCCACCAGGTCAACCGCGATGGTCACCGCCCAGTTGTACCAGTAGTTCCAGCCGAGTGCGAAACCAAAGCCCTCTTCGACATATTTCGCGCCGTAGGTGGCGAAGGAACCCGATACCGGCATGAACGCAGCCAGTTCGCCGAGGCTGGTCATCAGGAAGTAGACCATCAGGCCGATGAGGATATAGGAGAGCAGTGCTCCGCCGGGGCCAGCCTGAGCGATGGTGGCACCGGAGGCGACAAACAGGCCGGTACCAATGGAGCCGCCGATGGCGATCATCGTCAGGTGACGGGCTTTTAACGCACGTCGTAATGCAGGTTGTTGTGTTGTATTTGAGTCATTATGCATGTGTTAACGCTACGCTGGGTAAAAATGAGGCGCGATTGTAGCAGCCAGATCGCCTCTGTATAGCGAATGCCAACCTGTTATTAGTTAACTTCATGATCGCGCCGGAATTATTAGTAATTACTCGCGACAATAGGAAAAAAACCGCGTCAGTGCTTTGGAAATATGCTTCTGCCGGTGATGGATGCGATAGAGCGTGCGGATGAGACGCGGCAGCGGAATCGTCAGTTCAACCAGCGTGCCCGCCTCCAGCAGATCGGCAATCACCCGGCGCGAAAGACAGCTGATGCCCATGCCGTGCCGCACCGCATGCTTGATCGCCTCGGAATTGCCCAGCTCCATGCCCAGCTGAAAACTCGGCAGATGCGACAGCAGCAGATAATCGACAATTTCACGGGTGCCGGAGCCGCGTTCGCGCAGGATCCACGGGGCG
Source organism: Pantoea sp. EKM10T (assembly GCF_011800685.1). Classification (NCBI taxonomy): domain Bacteria; kingdom Pseudomonadati; phylum Pseudomonadota; class Gammaproteobacteria; order Enterobacterales; family Erwiniaceae; genus Pantoea; species Pantoea sp. EKM10T. The sequence goes on along the minus strand of NZ_JAALEU010000016.1, from coordinate 3,188 downwards.
TCAGCCAGAGTTTGCAGCGTCACCGGCTGTTGCAGAATCGCCGCGTCTGGTGCGGCAAAAACCACCAGTTCATCTTCGAGCCAGGGTTCACTGACCAGCTCGGTCATATGGCACGGCCCTTCAATCAATCCGACATCGACGCGGAAATCGGAAACCGCCTGAATCACATCCTGACTGTTGCCGACACTCAGCTCCAGCGGCAGGCGGGGAAAATCGCGACGATAAGCGGCCATCATACCTGGCAGCAGATAGTTACCGATGGTGCTGCTGGCAAAGATGCGGATCGCGCCGTTATCCTCTTTAAACAGCTGCTCGATTTCGCCCGCCTGCTCCAGCAGCCCTACTGCACGGGGATAGAGCAGCCGTCCATGCTCATTCAGCACCAGCCGTTTGCCAACCCGGTCAAACAGTTGCACGCCGAGCTGACTCTCCAGATCGGCCAGCGCTGCACTCACCGCCGACTGCGACAGCGCCAGCAGTTGCGAAGCCTGAGTGGTGGAGCCGCTCTTAAGCACTTCGGTGAAAACTTCAATTTGCCGCAGCGTAATGTGCATCGTTGCCTCTTAACTCAGTGACTGCCTGACCAGGTAAATGATTAATGCCAGCCAGATCAGTCCTATCGCCACCAGCCAGCCTGCAATTTTTTTGCCGCGCGTACGTTGAGACTGCGCCCGCTCGCTGCTGCTGATGCGCACCTCTCTCGGCAGTAAACGCAGCAGCACCATGACGCCCGTCGGAATAATCACCGCGTCATCCAGCAGACCGACAAAGGGGATGACATCAGGAATGAGATCGATCGGGCTGATGCCATAGGCGACCAGCCCCAGCATCCCCAGCTTGTTCCACCAGGGTGTGCGGGGATCGCGGAAGGCAAACCCCAGCACAAACACATCTCTTTTGATCAGCGTCGCCCAGCGGCGCAGACGCGAAACTATCATGATTGCTGCCTTATCGTTTATTCTGGTTAATTATAAATATATTATCAATTTCACTTTTAAGCTAGTCGCCGTCATGATCGGATCTCAACCAGGAGGAGTGACCACCATGACTGAACTGAGCATCGCTAAACCGCATCATCCCGTTCCGCTCTGGATCCCGGGTCTGCTGCTGACCGCCGTGATTGCCGGGGCAGCCAGCTGGCTGGCGCAGCAACCGATGATTGCCGCCCTGGGGCTGGGTTCACTGACTCTGGCGATTATGCTGGGCATCCTGGTCGGTAACAGCATCTATTCGCCGCTGGCGTCACGCTGCGACAACGGCGTGCTGCTGGCTAAGCAGAAACTGCTGCGGCTGGGGATCGTCCTGTTTGGCTTTCGCATCACTTTACAACAAATTGCTGACGTCGGTTTCAGCGGCATCCTGATTGATGCGCTGACCCTGACCAGCACCTTCCTGATAACCTGCCTGCTGGGCATGCGGCTGCTGAAGCTGGATCGCGATACCGTCTGGCTGATTGGTGCGGGCAGCAGTATCTGCGGTGCTGCGGCTGTACTGGCGACCGAGCCGGTAGTGAAAGCCGCGCCGTCGAAAGTTGCGGTGGCTATCGCGACCGTGGTGCTGTTCGGCACGCTGGCGATCTTTATCTATCCGCTGCTGTGGCCGCTGGCGCATGAGCTGTTCCCGGGACTGAGTGCGGCGCAGTTCGGGGTTTTTACCGGCTCAACCATCCATGAAGTGGCGCAGGTGGTGGCCGCCGGACACAGCATCAGCCCGGAAGCCGAGAACAGCGCGGTCATTGCCAAAATGCTGCGGGTAATGATGCTGGCTCCCTTTCTGCTCTGCCTGAGCGCCGTGATACGCGGTAAACGTCAAGGGAGCAACGCGCGCCAGGCTGTGACGTTTCCCTGGTTCGCCCTGCTGTTTATCGGTGTTGCACTGTTTAACTCGCTGCAGCTGCTGCCTGCCATGGTGGTGGCGTCGCTGAATCAGCTGGCGGGTCTGCTGCTGGCGATGGCGATGGCGGCGCTGGGATTGACCACCCGTTTCGGGGCATTGCGTGAGGCAGGCGTTAAACCGCTGCTGCTGGGTGCGATGGTGTTTGTCTGGTTAATCGCGGGCGGCGGTGCAATCAATCTGCTGGTGCAACATTTCATGGGCTAGCGGCATCGGGTATCATGCCGTCTCATCCGTGCACAGCCCCAGGAGAAAGGCATGAAATATATTGGCGCACACGTGAGTGCGGCAGGTGGCGTGGATCAGGCAGTGATCCGCGCCCATGAAATAGAAGCCACCGCCTTCGCGCTCTTTACTAAAAATCAACGTCAGTGGAAGGCCGCCCCGCTCTCGACTGAGGTGATTGATGCTTTTCGTGCCGCCTGCGAGACGTACAAATTCGGTCCGCAGCAAATCCTGCCGCACGACAGTTTCCTGATTAACCTGGGTCATCCGGTTGAAGAGGCGCTGGAGAAATCCCGCGCCGCTTTTATTGATGAGCTGCGACGTGCCGACCTGCTCGGCCTGACTTTGCTGAACTTTCATCCGGGCAGCCATCTGCATCAGATTGATGAGGAGGCCTGTCTGAAGCGGATTGCGGAGTCGATCAACATCGCCCTCGACAAGAGCCAGAACGTCACCGCCGTCATTGAGAATACCGCCGGTCAGGGCAGTAATCTGGGTTTCCGCTTCGAGCATCTCGCCACCATTATTGAGCATGTTGAAGATAAATCGCGTGTCGGCGTCTGTATTGATACCTGCCATGCGTTTGCCGGTGGTTATGATCTGCGTACCGAAGCGGATTGCGAAGCGACCTTCGCCGAATTTGAGCGCATTGTCGGCTTTAACTATCTGCGCGGCATGCACCTTAACGATGCCAAAAGCGCCTTCGACAGTCGCGTTGACCGCCATCACAGCCTGGGTGAAGGCAATATCGGCAAAACAGCGTTTAGCTGGCTGATGAAAGATCCGCGGTTTGATGGCATCCCGTTGATTCTGGAAACCATTAATCCCGATATCTGGAAAGATGAGATTGCCTGGCTGAAAGCCGAACAGCAGGGATAGAAAAGGGAGCCAGCTGGCTTAATGCTGGTCAGTTAAGATTAGATTTGTAAAGGCTGTCACGGTCAAACGTGGCCGCTTTTTTGTCAGTGCGAGCGAGCCGCAGTGCGGGCCAGTGCACCTCTGCTGCTGCCGGGCCGTCCTCGCGCCGCTCACGCGGTACCTTCGGCTTTGACGTCGTGCCGACGAACCGT
>NZ_JAALEU010000015.1:0-66430 GCF_011800685.1 Pantoea sp. EKM10T | reverse complement strand
GAGCGGTAGTTCAGTTGGTTAGAATACCTGCCTGTCACGCAGGGGGTCGCGGGTTCGAGCCCCGTCCGTTCCGCCACCCTATTAGGGGCGTAGTTCAATTGGTAGAGCACCGGTCTCCAAAACCGGGTGTTGGGGGTTCGAGTCCCTCCGCCCCTGCCAGAAAACGATCCTTTGCTTCGGCAAAGGATTTTTTTTTGCCTTTAAAAAAGCAAAAAAGAAAAACCAGCTAAATCTAACTGGCCTCTGATCTTCTCTGCTTACTGTCCTGCCTGCAAATTCAGCTATTTTGCCTGACCAGAATCGGGAATTTAAGCAACTGACGGATATGTGCCTGCTGATCGCTGTTCTGCAACCAGACAGCATAGAGCGGACGAACGGCGACGGGCGTATCCGGAATCACCATCAACTCACTGTACACACTCTGCCAGAAGTCCGGCAGAAATGCGCACGCTCCGGTGGTATGCAGCAGTTCACGGGTGACATGTGCCGACGTGGTGGTCAGTACCGGTACATCATCAGCCCCGGAGAGATAGCTCTGATGCTGATGAAAATCTGCTCCCCATTCCAGCTTAATATAATCATATTTTTCACGCTTCTCGCTCTGCCGGGCGCAGAAAAGCGCCAGTGAAATATGACCAATCTGCTGACTGGTTAACTCATCCATCTTAGGTGCTTCAGTGGTAATCAACAGATCCAGCTGGCGCTCATGGAGTTGCTTAACCAGCAGATGTCGTTGTGCCACGCGCGCTTCTAAGTGCAGGCTCTCCCGATTCTCGTAGAGCGTCTGTAGCCATGGCGTCAGATAAGCCTCCCATAGTGATGCACTGGCACCTATTGAAAGCTCATGATGCTGCTGAGTGTGAGAGACCTCCTTCTTCGCCATCATCCAGGTGCTCATCAGGCTTTCAGCATAGGGGAGCAGTCGCTCTCCGGCCGCCGTCAGACGTATGTTATTGCGATGCCGTGTAAAAAGGTTAACGCCAAGCTGATTCTCTAACTGACGGATGCGAAAACTGACAGCAGATTGCGTGAGGTAAAGTGCTTCTGCAGCACGCCCGAAATGGCGAGTTCTGCTCACTTCCAGGAAAGTTTTCAGTAATTCCGTATCCACAGCGTTCTCCCAAAAAATGTTTGTCGTATAGATTTAAATGTTTTGTTTTACACTCTGTCAAGCCTATCTAATACTCCGCGCCATTAACAGCACGGCATTAGAAAATCAGGAGCGTGTAACATGGCGGAAAGCTTCTCAACAGAGAATCGTTTCTTTGATAACAAACATTACCCGCGTGGTTTCTCACGCCACGGTGACTTTACTATTAAAGAAGCTCAGCTTCTTGAACGCCACGGTTTTGCCTTTAATGAGCTGGATTTATCAAAGCGTGAGCCTGCAACCGAAGAAGAACGTTTGTTTATTGAAGTGTGTCGTGGCGTGCGTGAGCCGCAAACGGAAGCTGAACGTGTATGGTCTAAGTATATGACCCGCATTAAGCGTCCTAAACGTTTTCATACGCTGTCTGGCGGTAAACCGCAGATGGACACCGTTGAAGACTTCACCGACAGCGACGATTAACAGAGAAGGGGCGAAAGCCCCTTTTTTATTGCAGGCTGTTATGCAGATGGATCATTAATCGATCTATCGTGCGATAGCTGACCGCTTCCTGCAGATGATGCCGGGTGATGTCTGTTTCCCCGGCCAGATCGGCCAGGGTACGGGCCACTTTTAAAATCCGCTGCCATGCCCGTACAGATAAACCCAGTTTCTCCAGCACTGACTCCAGCCACTCCGCATCCTCTTTAGCAGGCTGGCACCAGCGCATAATCTCTGCATTGTTTAAATGCGCATTTATTTTTCCTGCACGAGCCAGCTGAATGTCACGCGCTGCGACCACACGATGACGAACCTGCTCAGATGCTTCCGCTTTGGCGCGCTGACCGCTGAGCATGCCGCTGGGGAGTAGCGGGACCTCCAGCGAAAGATCAAAACGATCAAGAAAAGGGCCGGATAGCTTACTGAGATAACGCAGCACCTGCTGCGGTGAGCAGCGGTTATGCTGTCCCTGATAGTGTCCGGTTGGACTTGGATTCATCGCAGCAATCAGCTGAAACCGTGCCGGATAGGTAACTTTCGCCCGGGCGCGTGAAATAGCAATGACGCCCGACTCTAATGGTTCGCGCAGGGAGTCCAGCACCTTGCGATCAAATTCCGGTAATTCATCCAGAAACAGCACGCCGTTATGCGCCAGGGAGATCTCACCGGGCCGTGGCAGTGAGCCGCCGCCAATCAGAGCATAGAGAGAGGCGCTGTGGTGAGGTGATCTGAAAGGCCGGGTGCACCACTGTCGATGCAGGGTATTGCTGTTCACCAGGCTGGCGATTGCCGCGCACTCCAGTGCTTCCTGATCGCTTAAAGAGGGCATGATGCCGGGCAACCGGGTAGCGAGCATGGTTTTACCGGTGCCAGGGGGCCCGATCAGCAACAGGTTGTGCCCGCCAGCCGCAGTGATCTCCAGTGCTCTGCGTCCCTGTTCCTGACCAATGATATCAGCGAGATCGTCAGCAGGTGCATCGCCCTGATGCTCAGGATATTGGGCTGTCGGTAATGTGAGTTCATTGCGCAGAAAGGCGCACACTTCGCTGAGGTGAGAGGCAACCAGCGACGAGCCCTGACGGATTAGCCCGGCATCACACTGATTCTCAGCGGAGAGGACCAGCTGTCGTCCAGCCTGAATGGCTACCATGGCCGCTGGAATCGCGCCCTGTACACCGCACAGTGCACCGTCGAGTGCCAGCTCACCCAGAAACTCATAGTGCGTCAGCTTGTCGGCAGGAAGCTGCTCAGAGGCCACCAGAATGGCAATCGCCATGGGTAAGTCATACCGCCCGCCCTCTTTGGGTAAATCTGCGGGTGCCAGATTGATGGTGACGCGTTTTGCCGGGAAGGCAAAACCGCTGTTGATAATGGCGCTGCGTACCCGCTCACGCGCCTCTTTCACCGTGGTTTCAGGCAGCCCCACCAGCGTTAACGCAGGCAGTCCGTTACTGATGTGTGCCTCGATGGTCACCAGCGGGGCTTCCACTCCCAGCGCTGCCCGGGTCAGAACTTTTGACAATGACATACTCGCTCCTTGTTACCGTCAGTCTGGTGACAGCATCAAAGGAAAGCCAGGGCATCATCAGCACTATTCGGGTCATTGCACAACCTATCAGAAGTTTTTTCACAACCTTTTAAAACGCTGCGTGTCTGCGCGCAAATTCACCAAAAAATTATTACGTCAGTAAAGTGATGAATAATTATCATCATGTAATTATTTCTTGTATTACAAATTGATAGACCGCGATTTAGCGCCAGGCGCTAAAAAAACTCTGTAAAAAAAGTTGTGTCATGCCCCCTGACTATGATAACTCTGTAGGTATTACTTCGAACAAGCGAAAGAATTGAACAACACATGAAAGCCCTTCTACAAGTGATTAGCCTGGTCGTGATTAGCGTGGTGGTGGTTATTAACCTACCGTGCGGGGCAACGCTTGGAGAAAGAAAGGCTTAGAAATCAAGCCTCGAATCCGAAAAAACCCCCGCACCGAAAGGTCCGGGGGTTTTTTTTCGACCAGAGGAAATATCAGTAAATCCACAAGGAACAAACAATGAACAGTAGCATAAAATTCTGTTGTTCCGGTCAGGACACAGGAGAATAGCGATGACAGGTGCACAGTGGGTAGTTCAGGCTTTACGCGCGCAGGGTGTTGATACCGTATTCGGTTACCCTGGCGGCGCAATCATGCCGGTATACGACGCGCTCTACGACGGCGGCGTGGAACACCTACTGTGTCGCCACGAGCAGGGCGCTGTGATGGCGGCGATCGGTTATGCGCGCTCAACCGGCAAAACCGGCGTCTGTATCGCCACCTCTGGCCCTGGCGCAACTAACCTGATTACCGGCCTGGCAGATGCCATGATGGATTCGGTTCCGGTCGTGGCAGTAACCGGTCAGGTCACCTCGGCCTTCATCGGCACCGACGCCTTTCAGGAAATCGACGTGCTGGGCTTATCGCTGGCCTGCACCAAACACAGCTTCCTGGTCGAATCGTTAGATGAGCTGCCCGCCATCATGGCAGAAGCCTTTGCGCTGGCGCAGTCGGGCCGTCCGGGTCCGGTACTGGTGGACATTCCTAAAGATATTCAGATTGCGCAGGGAGAACCTGCCCCGCATCTGGTTCCGGTAGAAGAGGGAAGCGCGCTGCCGCATCAGGCGATTCAGGAAGCACGCGCACTGATGGCGCAGGCCAGAAAACCAATGCTCTATGTTGGTGGAGGCGTTGGCCTGGCACAGGCTGTTCCGGCACTGCGCGCGCTGGCAGAAGAGACCGGCATCCCGGCAGTGGCCACCTTAAAGGGGCTGGGCAGCGTAGACCCCCACAGCGAGGTGTATCTCGGCATGCTGGGGATGCACGGTACTAAAGCTGCCAACCTGGCGGTGCAGAGTTGTGACTTACTGATCGCGGTCGGCGCCCGTTTCGATGACCGCGTGACCGGCAAGCTGGACACCTTTGCCCCCCATGCCAGCGTGATTCATCTCGATATCGATCCCGCTGAGTTAAACAAATTACGTCGTGCACACGTCTCTCTGCAGGGTGATCTCAACGAACTGCTGCCCGCCCTGAGTCAGCCTCTGCATATCAACGCCTGGCGCGATGAGATGAAAGTGCTTAAGGCCAGTCACCCATGGCGCTACGACCATCCGGGCGAAGCGATCTATGCACCGCTGTTGCTGAAGCAGCTTTCCGATCGCAAACCAGCCAATACCGTAGTGACCACCGACGTCGGTCAGCACCAGATGTGGACGGCGCAACACATGGCATTCAGCGCGCCAGAGAACTTCATCACCTCCAGCGGCTTAGGCACCATGGGCTTTGGTTTACCCGCCGCCATCGGTGCGCAGGTTGCACGCCCGGAAGATACGGTTATCTGTGTCTCGGGCGATGGCTCCATCATGATGAACATCCAGGAGCTGGGTACCATCAAGCGCGGCAAGCTGCCGGTCAAAATCGTGCTGCTGGATAACCAGCGTCTGGGCATGGTGCGTCAGTGGCAGCAGCTGTTTTTCGATGGCCGCTACAGTGAAACCAATCTGTCCGACAACCCCGACTTCCTCACGCTGGCCAGCGCTTTCAATATTCCCGGCCAGCGCATTACCCGTAAAGATCAGGTCGACGCCGCCCTTGATGCTCTGCTGAACAGCGAAGGTCCTTACTTCCTGCATGTTGCAATTGATGAGCATGAAAACGTCTGGCCACTGGTACCGCCGGGTGCCAGCAATGCAAACATGATGGAGAAAACTGTATGAACCAGCATCAATTGTCTATCGAAGCCCGTTTCCGCCCTGAAATATTGGAGCGTATTTTACGCGTAGTGCGTCACCGCGGTTTTCAGGTCTGTTCTATGAACATGGCCTCAGTCGCCAACGCAGAAAACATTAATATTGAAATGACCGTTGCCAGTCAGCGTTCCGTCGATTTACTGTCTTCGCAGTTAAGCAAATTGATCGACGTTGCATGCGTTCAGATTCAACAACAGACAACACAACAAATCCGCGCTTAGCCGCGAGAGGGAATAACAATGAGCACGAAGAAAGCAGACTTTATTTGGTTCAATGGCGAGATGGTTAAGTGGGAAGAGGCGAAGGTCAGCGTCATGTCCCACGCGTTGCACTACGGTACGTCGGTATTTGAAGGCGTGCGCTGCTACGACTCTCACAAAGGACCGGTTGTGTTCCGCCATCGCGAACACATGCAACGTCTGCACGACTCCGCCAAAATCTATCGCTTCCCGATTAAAAGCAGCGTTGATGAGCTGATGGAAGCGTGCCGCGAAGTCATCCGCGTGAACAAACTGAAAAGTGCTTATATCCGTCCGCTGGCCTTTGTCGGCGATGTGGGCCTGGGCGTGAACCCGCCAGATGGCTTCACCACCGACGTGATCATTGCGGCGTTCCCGTGGGGCGCATACCTGGGCGCTGAAGCCCTGGAGAACGGCATCGATGCCATGGTCTCCTCATGGAACCGCGTAGCACCGAATACCCTGCCAACCGCCGCTAAAGCGGGCGGTAACTACCTCTCCTCACTGCTGGTGGGCAGCGAAGCCCGTCGTCACGGCTATCAGGAAGGGATTGCGCTGGATACCAATGGCCTGATCTCCGAAGGTGCAGGCGAAAACCTGTTTGAAGTTAAAGATGGCGTGCTCTTTACCCCGCCATTTACCTCTTCAGCACTGCCGGGCATCACCCGCGATGCCATCATCACGCTGGCGCGTGATATGGGCATTGAAGTGCGTGAGCAGACCCTGTCGCGTGAATCTCTCTATCTGGCTGACGAAGTCTTTATGTCTGGCACCGCGGCAGAAATTACACCGGTGCGCAGCGTTGACCGCATTCAGGTTGGCGAAGGCAAACGTGGCCCGGTGACCAAACTCATCCAGGAGGCCTTCTTTGGCCTGTTCACCGGCGAAACCGAAGACAAATGGGGCTGGTTAGATCCGGTTAACCCATAATCAGATACAGCGCGGGCGTCATCTGACGTCCGCGAGCTTATTCTTACTGGAGTAAATAGAGTATGCCTAAGTACCGTTCCGCCACCACCACCCACGGCCGCAATATGGCGGGTGCCCGTGCCTTATGGCGCGCGACAGGAATGACCGACGACGATTTCGGCAAGCCGATTATCGCTGTGGTTAACTCATTCACCCAATTTGTGCCGGGCCACGTTCACCTGCGTGATCTTGGTAAACTTGTCGCCGAGCAGATCGAAGCGGCAGGCGGTGTGGCTAAAGAGTTCAACACCATTGCGGTGGATGACGGTATTGCCATGGGTCATGGCGGCATGCTGTATTCACTGCCGTCGCGTGAGCTGATTGCTGACTCGGTCGAGTACATGGTCAACGCCCACTGTGCTGACGCCATGGTCTGCATCTCTAACTGCGACAAAATCACCCCGGGTATGCTGATGGCGTCATTGCGCCTCAATATTCCGGTGATCTTCGTTTCAGGCGGACCGATGGAAGCGGGTAAAACCAAGCTTTCTGACCAGATCATCAAGCTGGATCTGGTAGATGCGATGATTCAGGGTGCCAACCCGAACGTCAGCGATGCCGACAGCGAGCAGATCGAACGCTCTGCCTGTCCGACCTGCGGCTCCTGCTCCGGTATGTTCACCGCCAACTCGATGAACTGCCTGACTGAAGCACTCGGTCTGTCGCAGCCTGGCAACGGTTCACTGCTGGCTACGCATGCCGATCGCAAAGAGCTGTTCATCAATGCCGGTAAGCGCATCGTAAGCCTGACCAAGCGCTATTACGAGCAGGATGATGTCAACATGCTGCCGCGTAACATCGCGAACAAGGCCGCTTTTGAGAACGCCATGATGCTGGATATCGCCATGGGTGGCTCCACCAACACCGTGCTCCACCTGCTGGCAGCCGCACAGGAAGGCGATATCGACTTTAATATCTCCGACATCGATCGCCTGTCACGCAAAGTGCCTCAGCTCTGTAAAGTGGCGCCAAGCACTCCGAAATACCATATGGAAGATGTGCATCGCGCGGGTGGCGTGTTCGCCATTCTCGGCGAGCTGGATCGTGCCGGCCTATTCGACAGCAGCGCCCGTAATATCCTGCAGCAGACCATGCGTGAAACGCTGGATCAGTACGACATCATGCTGACCAAAGATCAGGCGGTAAAAGATATGTTCCGCGCGGGTCCGGCGGGTATTCGTACCACCCAGGCGTTCTCACAGAACTGCCGCTGGGACACGCTGGATGATGACCGTGCCGAAGGCTGTATCCGTACCCGTGAAAACGCTTACTCGCAGGATGGCGGTCTGGCCGTGCTCTATGGCAACATCGCGGAAGATGGCTGTATCGTAAAAACTGCAGGCGTAGACAAAGAGATCCTGACCTTCACCGGTCCGGCCAAAGTCTATGAAAGCCAGGATGACGCCGTTGAAGCGATTCTGGGCGGCAAAGTCGTTGCGGGCGATGTGGTCGTCATTCGCTACGAAGGTCCAAAAGGCGGGCCAGGCATGCAGGAGATGCTCTATCCGACCACTTATCTGAAATCGATGGGGCTGGGCAAAAGCTGCGCGCTGATCACCGATGGTCGTTTCTCTGGCGGTACGTCAGGCCTCTCTATCGGTCACGCCTCGCCTGAAGCAGCCAACGGCGGCACCATTGCGCTGGTCAAAGATGGCGACACCATCGAAATCGATATCCCTAACCGCGGTATCAAACTCGCCGTACCGGATAACGAACTGCACGCCCGTCGTGAAGAGCAGCAGGCACGTGGCGATGCGGCGTATACGCCGGTCAATCGTCAGCGTGAAGTCTCCTTTGCGCTGCGTGCCTACGCATTACTCGCGACCAGTGCTGACAAAGGCGCCGTCCGCGATAAGAGCAAGCTGGGAGGCTAACAATGGCCGAGTCTCAACCGCTACCCGAGGCGCCTTGTGGCGCCGAGTATTTGCGCGCAGTGTTGCGTTCACCGGTGTATGAAGTGGCACAGGTGACGCCGCTGCAGGTTATGGAAAAAATCTCATCGCGTCTCGGCAACACCATTCTGGTGAAGCGGGAAGATCGTCAGCCGGTGCACAGTTTCAAGGTGCGCGGTGCCTACGCGATGATTGCCGGTCTGAACGAAGAGCAGAAAGCGCGCGGCGTGGTGACGGCGTCAGCCGGTAACCATGCGCAGGGCGTGGCGCTCTCCGCCACTAAGCTGGGCATCAAGTCACTGATTGTGATGCCGCTGGCGACGGCAGACATCAAGGTTGATGCGGTGCGCGCATTTGGCGGTGAGGCTTTCCTGTTCGGAGCCAACTTTGACGAGGCGAAAGCCAAAGCGATAGAACTCTCTGAACAGCGCGGCTACACCTTCGTGCCGCCGTTTGACCATCCGGCCGTCATTGCCGGACAGGGCACGCTGGCGATGGAGCTGCTGCAACAGGATGCGCATCTCGACCGGGTCTTTGTCCCGGTTGGCGGTGGGGGTCTGGCAGCCGGCGTCGCGGTGCTGATCAAGCAGCTGATGCCGCAAATCAAAGTGATCGCGGTGGAGTCAGAAGATTCAGCCTGCCTGAAAGCAGCGCTGGAGGCGGGTCATCCGGTCGATCTGCCGCGCGTCGGGCTGTTTGCCGAAGGGGTGGCGGTGAAACGGATTGGCAGCGAAACCTTCCGGCTCTGTCAGGAATACATCGATGACATCATCACCGTCGACAGCGATGCCATTTGTGCCGCAATGAAAGATCTGTTTGAAGATGTCCGTGCTGTGGCGGAGCCCTCTGGCGCGCTGGCGCTGGCGGGCATGAAAAAGTATATCCAGCAGCACGGGATCAAAGGCGAGCGGCTGGCGCATGTGTTATCCGGGGCCAACGTCAATTTCCACGGCCTGCGCTACGTTTCTGAGCGCTGCGAGCTGGGCGAACAGCGTGAAGCGCTGCTGGCCGTAACGATCCCGGAACAGCAGGGCAGTTTCCTGCGTTTCTGCCAGACGCTGGGTGGACGGTCGATTACCGAGTTCAACTACCGCTACGCCGATGCGGACAAAGCCTGCATCTTTGTTGGCGTACGACTGACGCGCGGCGTGGAAGAGCGCAGCGAGATCATCAGCGAGCTCACCAGCGGCGGTTATCAGGTGGTCGATCTCTCGGATGATGAGATGGCGAAACTGCACGTGCGTTACATGGTGGGTGGACGTCCTTCTAAACCACTGCGTGAACGCCTCTTCAGCTTTGAATTCCCGGAGGCACCCGGCGCGTTGCTGAAGTTCCTGCAAACGCTGGGCACCCACTGGAATATCTCGCTGTTTCATTACCGCAGCCACGGCACCGATTATGGCCGTGTGCTGGCCGCTTTTGAACTTGGCAGCGATGAGCCACGCTTCGAAGAGCATCTCACCGATCTGGGTTACGACTTTCATGACGAAAGCCAGAACCCGGCGTTCCGCTTCTTCCTGTCAGGCAACTGATTACAGCTGGCTCCAGAAAGCACTGATCAGCGGCTCTCCGAGCCGCTTTTTTTGCACGCAGATGCCGAGTTCGAACGGCGCAACCGAGTCAATATTCTCCAGTAGCAGCACGCGGTTACGCACCGGCTCCGGGCTGTTTTCCAGCACCACATCCGGCAAAAGTGCAATACCGCAGCCCAGCGCCACCATCGAAACAATCGCCTCATGCCCCGAGACCGTGGCGTAAATCACCGGATTCGGGATGCGCTGGCGGCGGAACCAGAGATCGATACGTCGCCGTGCCGGTCCCTGCACCGGCAGGATAAACGGAATTTTTGACCAGTCGGGCTGCGGCTGTGTTGCCTGAGTACGAACGGCACAGGGCAGTGCAGGCGCGATCAGCACCAGCGGGATCAGGCCCAGTGGCATAAAATCAATGCTGGCGGGCAGCGTTTCAGGACGGCCGGCAATGGCCAGATCGGCATCGCCGGAGTGCACTTTTTCCACCGCATCCGCGGCATCGCCGGTATCCAGTTTGATTTCGACCTGCGGATGTTCAGCGCGAAAGCGGTCCAGGATGGGCGGCAGATGACTGTAGGCCGCCGTCACCGAACAGAACAGGCGCAGCTCGCCGCTGAGCGACGGACCGTTAAGATCCATCACATGGCGCAGTTGCTGATACTGCAACAGCGTCTGCTGGGCAAACTGGCGCAGGCGTTCGCCCGCTTCTGTCAGCGTCACGGTGCGGTTATCGCGCAGAAACAGCGCATGGCCGACATCTTCTTCAAGCCGCTGGATCTGGCGTGACAGCGTGGAAGGGCTGACGTGCATAGCACGCGCAGTGCGCCCGAAGTGGCAGCTTTCTGCCAGATGAAGAAACAGTTTCAGATCCCGTAAATCCATGTGCGCGTCGCCTCTGGGTGGTGTTGCATTTATTGCAATGTGACGTTGTTAATATATCAATTTAAGCAACAGAATTCCTGTCATATGATGGGGGCATTCGCGGCGCTGCATGACTCGCCGTTCCTGAACAAAAAAAGCAAACACAACCTTACCGGAGTACCCATGGCTAACTATTTCAACACATTGAACCTGCGCAACCAGCTGGCGCAATTAGGTAAATGCCGTTTCATGGCACGCGATGAATTCGCGGATGGTGCCAGTTTCCTGAAAGGTAAAAAAGTCGTTATCGTTGGTTGTGGTGCGCAGGGCCTGAATCAGGGTCTGAACATGCGTGATTCCGGTCTGGATGTGGCCTATGCACTGCGTGCTGAAGCAATTGCGGAAAAACGCCCTTCATGGCGCAAAGCGACCGATAACGGTTTCAAAGTGGGCACCTACGAAGAACTGATCCCGCAGGCTGATCTGGTGGTTAACCTGACGCCAGACAAGCAGCACTCCGCTGTAGTTCAGGCTGTTCAGCCGCTGATGAAAGATGGCGCTGCGCTGGGCTACTCGCACGGTTTCAACATCGTTGAAGTGGGCGAAAGCATCCGTAAAGACATCACCGTGGTCATGGTGGCACCGAAGTGTCCGGGTACAGAAGTTCGTGAAGAGTACAAACGTGGCTTTGGTGTACCGACGCTGATCGCGGTTCACCCGGAAAACGATCCAAAAGGCGAAGGCATGGCGATTGCCAAAGCCTGGGCAGCAGCAACTGGCGGCGATCGTGCTGGCGTGCTGGAGTCCTCCTTCGTTGCTGAAGTGAAATCTGACCTGATGGGTGAGCAGACCATCCTGTGCGGCATGTTGCAGGCTGGTTCACTGCTCTGCTTCGACAAGCTGGTGGCTGAAGGCACTGACCCGGCTTACGCAGAAAAACTGATCCAGTTCGGCTGGGAAACCATCACCGAATCACTGAAGTTTGGCGGCATCACACTGATGATGGATCGCCTCTCTAATCCAGCCAAACTGCGCGCTTATGCGCTGTCAGAGCAGCTGAAAACCATCATGGCACCGCTGTTCCAGAAACATATGGATGACATCATCTCCGGCGAATTCTCTTCCGGCATGATGGCGGACTGGGCTAACGATGATAAAAACCTGCTGACCTGGCGTGAAGAGACCGGCCAGACCGCGTTCGAAACCGCTTCACAGTATGAAGGCAAAATCGAAGAGCAGGAGTACTACGACAAAGGTGTGGTGATGGTTGCGATGGTTAAAGCGGGCGTTGAGCTGGCGTTTGAAACCATGGTAGACGCCGGCATCATTGAAGAGTCTGCTTACTACGAATCACTGCATGAGCTGCCGCTGATCGCGAACACCATCGCCCGTAAGCGCCTGTATGAAATGAACGTGGTGATCTCCGATACCGCCGAATATGGTAACTACCTGTTCTCCTTCGCCGCGGTGCCGCTGCTGAAAGAGTTCATGACCACGCTGCAGCCAGGCGATCTGGGTAAAGCGGTTGAAGGCACGCAGGTTGATAACGCGCAGCTGCGTGACGTTAACGAAGCGGTTCGCCAGCACCCGATTGAAACCGTTGGCCGCAAGCTGCGTGGCTACATGACCGACATGAAGCGTATCGCTGTCGCGGGCTAATTATCGTCATCACAGTTTTCAGCAAAACAAACCCCGGCTTGCCGGGGTTTTTTGTTGGTTAACAACGGCTGGACGGTTCTCTGTGAGACCGTGCCTGCACAGGCAACACGGTCAGATCGGAAAGACGCAAAACCGCCATCCATGGCATGCTCGGCCCGCGCGATTACGCACCTCATCCCTGAGGTGCGCCCGTTTCCGGGCCAACGCTTTGCGTTGTTCAAAAACGCTCCCGGCGTTTTTGTCCCTGGCGCGGGACGCTTTCCTCTTCTGACCGTATTCCCTGTGCCCTTAAGCTTCTTTATTGCTGCCAATATCAATACGCCTTTCAGCGAGGTCCGGTTTTTTCAAACAGAAAGCTAACCCGCTTAAGGCGTATGCTCCCTGAGCCTGTCGCCTGATATTGTTTAGCCCTTCAGAGCGGTTGTACTCTGTGAGCCTGCTCCATAAAAAAACCCGGCAGCCGCCGGGTTTTCACTGACCTTCATCCAGCCGGATTAAACGTCATACAGCGTCTGATTACGCGTCTCTTTACAAGCGAGCAATGCAATCAGCGTCAGCACGGCCATCGACGCCAGATAAAGTCCCACCGCCTGCAAACCATAATGCGCATTCAGCCAGGTCGCGATATAAGGCGCAACAGAGGCACCCAGAATCGATGAGAGGTTATAAGAGAACGATGCGCCGGTATAACGCACTTCGGTCGGAAACAGCTCCGGCAGCAGCGCGCCCATCGGACCAAAGGTCAGGCCCATAATGCTCAGACCCAGCAACAGAAACGCCATCACCAGCGCCTGCGATCCGGAACCGAGCATCGCCGGGAACAGGAACGAAAACGCGATAATCATCAGCGTAATGGTAATCATCGTCTTGCGGCGACCAAAACGGTCAGCCAGCAAACCGGCAATCGGCACCATCACTCCAAAGCCAATCACCGCCAGCATCAGCATCCACAACATACTATTACGCGGAATACCCAGACCGGCCGGTGCTGCCGTGGTGCCGTAGCTCATCGAATAGACGGTCATGATATAGAACAGCGTATAGGTCGCCAGCATGATAAAGGTGCCGAGAATGGTGGCAGTCAGATGCTTGCTCAGCAGCGCCGCAATGGGCACCCGAACCTGCTTCTTCTCTTTCTGTACTTTGGCAAACACCGGACTCTCATGCAGCGAAACGCGCACATACAGGCCAATCAGCACCAGCACGGCGGAGAGAATAAACGGCACGCGCCAGCCCCACTGCATAAACTGCTCGTCGGTCAGCAGCCACGAAAGCAGCAGAAAAGTGCCGTTAGCGAAGAAAAAGCCAATCGGCGCACCCAGCTGAGGGAAGGAACCGTAAAGCGCACGCTTCTTCGCCGGGGCATTTTCCGTCGCCAGCAGCGCTGCGCCACCCCATTCACCACCCAGTCCCAGTCCCTGACCAAAGCGCGCCAGCGCCAGCAGCAACGGAGCCATCACGCCGATGGTTTCATAGCCGGGCAGCAGACCAATCACCACGGTGGAGATCCCCATGGTCAGCAGCGAGGCAACCAGCGTGGCTTTGCGACCCACGCGATCGCCAAAGTGACCAAACACGGCGGAGCCAATCGGACGCGCGATAAAGGCGATAGCAAAGGTGGCCAGCGACTGTAGCGTCGCGACCGTGGCATCACCCTGCGGGAAGAAAATGTGCGGGAAAACAATCACTGCAGCAGTGGCATAAATATAAAAGTCGAAGAACTCGATGGCCGTTCCGACCAGCGAGGCAATCACCACTTTACTGCGTGAGTTAACCGGCGTGGGATCCTGCTGTTTGTCGAGCGTGTCTGTGAGGGAGGCTTGCATAACTGTTTCTTATTTGTAAATACAGACAAAGAATCTTACGCATCTGCCAGAGCGCATTCAATGAAGAAAACCCGCGCCGCGTCTGGCTTCAGCGGGCAAAAAGAGGATAATTTCTGAGGTGCGACGAATGTCGGGTGATACCGGGGTAATCCGGACGATATCTGGCGGGATACTCTACGAAAGGGCTAAATAAAAGTGACCCCTCAGCTATTCATCCTGTTATCTGGTTAAAAAATAGCCGAGGGATAATATTTTCCGCTGTTGTTAACGGATTACGATGATTTGTGTCGTGACGCGCTGCCCGCTTCAGGCATTTGTGGGTCGTCTTTATATTTGGCGGTGGCGATCCACGCCGCACAGAACAGCGTCAGACGGGCGAAGAAGTAGAAAAACGCCATCAGGCCGAGCACGGAACCAAAGGCCGCACCGGAAGGCGAGGTCGCCAGCTTCGGCAGCGTTAGCGTCATCACAAACTTGATCACCTCAAAACCGATTGCCGCCAGCAGCGTGCCGCGGAACAATGCTTTCTTACGCGGCTTATGACGCGGCAGGATCCAGAAAATCCACAGGAACAGCAGATAGTTAGCCATAACGGAAATCGAGGTGGCAATAATGGTCAGGGCGGGCCGTAACCAGTCGATGCCATCCAGCCCCAGTGCGCTGACGATCATTGCCTGCGCCGAACCGGCTACCGAGGTCAGCGACAGCGTAATTACCAGCGCCAGCATCAGACCGGTCAGCGACAGGAAATCGCGAATATAACGCTTCCAGATCTTCTCTTTGTCATCCGGTTTGCGTTCCCACACGTCGCGCGACTGGGCACGAATCGCTTCGCGCAGGTTACCCATCCAGTTAAGACCGGAGTAGAGCGCCAGCAGTAAACCGGTAATACCCACGGTGGCACGCTGCTGAATGGCGGTATTTACCGTATTCTTCAGCGTGGTGGCCAGCGTCGGGTCGCTGATGCTGCTGACGATTTTGTTGATGATATCGGTCAGCAGATCCTGGTTCGATGCCAGCACAAAACCCACGGCGGCAAACGACACCATCAGAATGGGGATCAGCGATAAAAAAGAGAAATAGGTAATGGCCGCGCCAAACTGGCTGCCGAGCCGATCATTAAAGCGGTCAAGGGCGCGAATAAAATGCGCCACTGCCGGGATCGCCTGAAACCAGGCGGCAAAACGCGACACGCGCACTATCGAATGATCAACCGTCTCGTTGCCGGTTTTAATATCGATAAGTGGCTTTTGCGGCTGCGTATCCTGTGGGTTTTCCTGCTTGTCTGTCATAGACCTTCACTGTCCTGTTTATCATTAAAATCAAAGTATAGCCGCTCAGGTGACGTACTCCTGTAACACCTGACTCAGCCACTCCATAAAAACCCGCACGCGACGCGCCACATTGCGCCGGTGCGGATAGAGCAGGTGGATCGGCATCGGTCTGGCGGGAAAGCGATGCAGCACTTCTACCAGCTCGCCTCTTTCCAGTAATGTCTGAATCCCGGCGGCAGGCACCTGAATAATGCCTAACCCCGCCAGACAGGCGGCGCGATAGGTTTCGGTGCTGTTCACGGTGACCACACCGCCGGTGTGAACATAGTGACACTGCCTGCCATCAAAATATTCAAAACCCGGTGAGGCCTGACCCAGTTGCTGGCTGTAATGCACCATCGCATGCTGCGACAGCTCTTCCAGCCGGATCGGCATGCCGAAACGCGAAAGGTAGCCAGGGCTGGCGCAGTTGATCAAGGTATGGGTACCAATTTTTCGCGCAATCAGGCCAGAATCTTTGAGCTCACCGACGCGGATTACGCAGTCAAACCCTTCCCTGATCACATCTACCTGACGGTCGCTGCTGCTCAGCTCAATCTCTACGCCGGGGTAGTGCTGCAAAAATTCCGGCAGCCGTGGCAGGATAAAACTGGTGGCCATGGCCACAGACATATCAATCCGGAGTTTACCGCTGAGCGAGGCAGGCTCGTGCTGGAACAGGCTGTCCATATCGTCAATCATCGACAATAAATCCAGACAGCGATCGTAATAGACCAACCCGTCCTGGGTTAGTTGCACCCGGCGCGTGGTGCGATGCAGCAAACGTGTTGCCATTTGATTCTCCAGCGCCTGTATCTGCCGCGAAACGCTGCCTTTGGGGACACCTAAACTCTCTGCCGCGCGGGTAAAACTGCCCATTTCGGCCACCCGCACAAACACCTGCATTGCTTGAATTTTGTCCATGTTGTTCACCGATTGTTGTTTTTATTGAAACAGTGATGCGCATTTAACACTGTTTATAGATCAATAATTCGCGAATATCCTTAACCTGTGTTCAATTTTTCAACAGGTGCGAGAGATGAATCAGAAAGTGGCGTTAATTACCGGTGCAAACCGCGGTTTAGGCCGCAATGGCGCGTTAAAACTGGCGGCCAGGGGGACAGACATTATCCTGACTTACCGCAGCCATGCCGATGAGGCACAGACGGTGGTGAAGGAGATTGAGGCGCTGGGACGGCGTGCAGTGGCGCTGGCGCTGGACGTCGGCGAAACCGGTCAGTTCGATCGTTTTGTCGGCCAGGTGAAAGAGGCACTGCAACAGCAGTGGCAGCGTGAGCGCTTTGACTATTTAGTGAACAACGCCGGACACGGACACTACAAGCCGTTTACCGACACCACCGAGGCGGAATTTGATGCGCTGGTTAATGTGCATTTCAAAGGGCCTTACTTCCTGACCCAGAAGCTGCTGCCGCTGATCAACGACGGTGGCCGCATCCTGAATATCTCCAGCGGTCTGACCCGGCTGATCTATCCTGGCTCCTCGACCTATGCGTCAATGAAAGGGGCGATGGAGGTACTGACGCGCTATCAGGCGAAGGAGCTGGGCGAACGGCGCATTCGCGTTAATATCCTGGCACCTGGCGCGATAGAGACCGACTTTGGCGGTGGCCGGGTGCGCGATACCCCCGAGATTAACCATCAGATTGCCGGGCTGACGGCGCTGGGCCGGGTCGGACTGCCGGACGATATCGGCGACGCCATCAGCGCGATCCTCAGTGACGAAACCGGCTGGATCACCGCTCAGCGTATTGAAGCCTCAGGCGGGCAGGGGATTTAACCGCTGGTGGCGTCGCGGAAAGCACCCCGCGACGTCGCCGCCGCCTTTTACAGCGTAATGGTGCCATCGATAACGGTAACGGTATTACCGCCAATCCAGATGGTTTCACCATTAAAGGTTACGTTCACCCGACCGGCACGCTGCAGGGCAGTACCCTGACGCACGCGATAGGAGGTGGTATGGCCTGCGGCTGCAAAATACCGCGCCAGACAGGCGTTGGCGCTGCCGGTCACCGGATCTTCGGTCAGGCTGCCATTTTCCACCAGCAGGCCACGCACTTCATACTGTTCATGCTCGCCCGAGGGCAAACGGCCAAAGGGCATCACGCCCGAGACACCCGCATGTTTAATCAGGCGCTGCAAATCGCTGACATTGGGCTGCAGCGCCAGCACGGCCTCGGCGCTGACCATCGGCACCAGCAGCCAGCGGATACCCATATCCACCACGGTCGGGCTTTGCGTCAGATCGAATGCATCGCTGTTTAAGGCGTTACCCATCAGCGCATCCTGCCATGGCATCAGGGTGGCAGCTGGCGCGGCAAAGGCCAGTCCGCCCGTCTCATTAATCTTCACCGTCACGTTACCGACGCCGCACTCCTGCACGATTTCACCCGGCGTACGGGTTGGCCAGCCCGCCTCCAGCAGCGCGTGTGCGGTGCCCAGCGTTGGGTGACCGGCAAACGGCAGTTCGCCTTCCACGGTAAAAATACGCACCCGGTAGTCCGCCTCTTCATGTTGTGGCGGCAGCACAAAGGTGGTTTCCGACAGGTTAGTCCAGCGGGCAATCGCCGCCAGCTGGCTGTCGCTCAACCCCTGAGCATCCATAATCACCGCCAGCGGATTGCCATTAAAGGCTGCTGAGGTAAACACATCGACTTGCTTAAACGCGACCTTCATGATGACTCCTTGCGATTGGGTTCAGTGCGGCCTTTTCTCTGCCGGATGATTGCTTATAACAGCTAACAGCGTTATCAATAAGTTAAAGATTTTACCGGAGACTGTGAATGCTAACGATCCTGGGACGCGCCTCCTCAATCAACGTGCGCAAAGTATTATGGCTGTGTGACGAGCTTGACCTTGATTACCAGCGCGAAGAGTGGGGCGACGGATTCCGCTCAACGCACCTGCCCGAATTCATGGCACTCAACCCCAATGCGATGGTGCCGGTACTGAAAGATGATGACTTTGTGATGTGGGAATCCAACGCCATCCTGCGCTATCTGGCGAACGCCTATGGCGGCGAGTGGCTCTATCCTCATCATCCGCAAACGCGTGCGCCTGTCGATCAGTGGATGGACTGGCAGTCCACTGAACTCAACACCTCATGGCGCTACGCATTTATGTCGCTGGTGCGAAATTCACCGGCTCATCAGGATCCACGTCTGCTGGCCGCGGCCAGCAAAGGCTGGGCACACACCATGAGCATTCTCAATCAGCAGCTGGAAAAAACCGGTCGTTACGTTGCCGGACGTAATTTCACGCTGGCAGACATTCCGATTGGTCTGGCGGTGAACCGCTGGTTTGAAACGCCGCTCGAACACCCTGATTATCCGGCGGTACGCACCTATTACGAACGCCTGACTGAACGCCACGGCTATACCGTCTGGGGCCGCAACGGTACACCCTGAGCCTCGCCGCAGGATACTCCCGCCAGTTCACAGGCGATTTCGCCCGCGCGTCTGATCGCCCAGCTGTAGCGCGCATCAAACGGATAGCAGCAGGAGAGGCGCAGTGCATGGTTGTAGCGCTCGCTCAGCGAATAGAGCGCGCCGGGCGTGACGCAAATCTGCTCCTGCAGCAGCCGATCAAACATCTCGGTGGTATTTACGCCGCCCGGTAACTCGACCCAGAAGACGAAGCCACCGCGCGGCAGCGTCGCGCGGGTGCCCTCCGGGAAGTAGCGGGCGATCAGCCCCCGCGCCTCATCCAGGTTGGCCGCGTAGCGACGGCGCAGCGTGCGCAGATGGTGGTCATAACCGCCGGAAGCAAGAAACTCCGCCAGCGTTTCAGAGAGCAGGGCGGATTCTGCCATCGACGACACCGCTTTCAGTCGGGCAATCGCATCATGAAAACGGCCAGCGGCGGTCCAGCCAATACGGAAATCGGGCGCCACGGTTTTGGTGAAGCTGGTGCAGTAGATCACCCAGCCGTCGCGATCAAAGGCTTTTACCGCGGGCGAGAGCGGCCAGTCGAACTGTAACTCGTCATACAGCCCATCTTCTATCAGCGGAACGTGGTAAGTATTCACTAACTTCGCCAGCCGCTTCTTGTTCTCCAGCGACATGCCGCAGCCCAGCGGGTTCTGCGCGCTCGGCATCGCAATCAGCGCCTTAATTCGCTGCTCCTGAAGCAGCATCTCCAGCGCATCCAGCGACAGCCCATGCTGCGGATCGGTGGGGATTTCCAGCGCCTTAAGGCCCAGTGAAGCCAGCAGCGGGAAGAGGAAAAAGTAGGTTGGCGACTCCAGTCCGACGCAGTCGCCGGGCTGCGTGACCGCCCGCAACGCCAGCTGAAGCGCCTCCATGCAGCCGTGAGTAAGAGTGATCTCATCGGCGGTGAGCGTCTGTCCGGCGTGCAGCGCCCGTCGCGCAATCTCCTCCCGTAAGCGCTCACTACCGGGCGGAAGCGCATAGCGCCCAATCATGTTCGGATGACGGCGCAGCAGTGAGGCGGTAATCCGGGCAATACGTGCCGCAGGAAACAGCTCGCTATCCTGGGGACAGGCCAGGGAAATATTGATGTAGTCGGGATGGTTCTGCGCCGCAAATACCTTATCGATCAGGTCGAGCTTGCTGCTGCTGGGGTCGCGTACCCGGGTTTTATGCTGACCATGGCGGGTCACGGCGGGCAACACGCCGCGCACGTAATAGCCCGACTGGGGACGCGCCTCAATCAGCCCGCGATCTTCCAGTAACTGCCAGGCATTCAGTACCGTATTGACGCTGACCTGATGTGACTGGGCTACGCGGCGGATCGCCGGCAGACGTTTGCCGGGTTTCAGCGTGCCCTGATGGATAGCCTCAGCGAAGCTGTCTGCCAGCTGCTGATAGAGCGGCTGATCGGAAGTGGGAGCAAGGGACACAGTAGCCTCCGGATTGGATGGGTACAATTGCTGTTAACGGGAACTGTAACCATAACAATAGAGATTTTGTGTCACTGTTACCATCCCTTTTCCCGCCGTAGCATAGAACTCTGTCTGTTTTCAGGAGAGTCACCATGCTCGATCCCTCTTTCTTCAGTTACGTTACCGTCATGTCGATTACGCCAGGCCCGAACAATCTGCTGCTGGCGACCTCAGGCGTCAATTTCGGCATGCGCCGCACGCTGCCGATGGTGTTTGGCATACTGGTAGGTTGTGCGCTGCAAACGGTGATCGCCGGCGTCGCACTGGAGGTCTTACTGCACTGGATGGCGGCGATTCGCCTGCCGCTGACGCTGGCAGGCTGTGCCTATCTGTTGTGGCTGTCATGGAAGATTTTCCGTGCGGCAGCACCTGAAGTGCGCAGCAAGCCGCAGCCCATGACGCTGCTGGGCGGTGCCTGTTTCCAGGCGATCAATCCCAAAGCCTGGCTGATGGCGACCAATGTGGCGCTGTTGTACAGCGCCAGCAGCGGCGTGCTGACGGTGATGATCGGCTTTATGCTGCTGAACCTGCCCTGCATTCTGATCTGGGCTGCGCTGGGCGATCGCCTGCGCAGCCATCTGCAGATTGCCTGGAAGCGTCAGTTATTTAACAGCCTGATGGCGCTGTCGCTGGTGGCGACTACCATCTGGATGCTGACCGACGCCTTGCTGGCCGCTTAATCGGGTGCACCAGGTGCAGTGGCCGACGGCCATTTCCAGTTCTGCACCTCCGGCACATCTTCACCGTGTTCACGCACATAGCGATGATGTTCAGCGATGCGCTCCTGCAGATCGTCCAGCAGCTCAGGATGCGCATCGGCCAGGCCAGGCACGCGAAGAATCGCCTCCTGCGCCAGATGATAGCGGTCAAGCTCGTTCAGCACCGTCATATCAAATGGCGTGGTGGTGGTTCCCTCTTCATTAAAGCCGCGCACATGGAAGTTGCGGTGGTTAGTTCGCGAATAGGTCAGGCGATGTATCAGCGTCGGATAGCCGTGGAAGGCGAAGATCACCGGTCTATCCGGGGTAAACAGCGCGTCGAATTCCGCATCAGATTTGCCATGCGGATGCTGATCCTGCGGCTGCAGCGCCAGAAGATCGACCACGTTCACCACGCGGATACGCAGTTCGGGCAGCATACCGCGCAGCAGATCCACCGCCGCCATCGTCTCCATGGTCGGCACATCACCGGCACAGGCCATCACCACATCCGGCTCCTCATGCTCTGGGGTGGTGCCCGCCCAGCGCCACTCGCCCATGCCCGCTTCACAATGGGTCACCGCACTCGCCATATCCAGCCACTGCGGCGCAGGCTGCTTGCCCGCCACAATCACATTGATGCGGTCCCAGGTGCGCAGGCAGTGATCGCCAACCCACAGCAGCGTATTGGCATCGGGCGGCAGATAGATGCGCACAATGTCCGCTTTTTTATTGGCAACGTGATCGATAAAGCCCGGATCCTGATGGCTGTAGCCATTGTGATCCTGTCGCCAGACGTGTGAAGAGAGCAGATAGTTCAGCGACGAGATCGGCTTACGCCAGCCCAGTTTACGCGACACTTTCAGCCACTTGGCGTGCTGGTTAAACATCGAATCGACGATGTGGATAAAAGCTTCATAACAGTTAAACAGCCCGTGGCGGCCGGTCAGCAGATAGCCCTCAAGCCAGCCCTGACACTGATGCTCACTGAGAATTTCCATCACCCGGCCATCACGCGCCAGCTGCTCATCGTAAGGCTCAGTACGTTCCAGCCAGGTACGGCTGGTCACGTCGAAGACCGGCGTCAGGCGGTTAGAGGCGGTTTCATCCGGGCCAAACAGGCGGAAATTATCGCGGTTGCGCTGGAACAGCACGCTGAGATAGCGGCCCAGATGCTCAGTGGCCTGCGCCATCTGTGCGCCTGGCTCGCTGACATCGCAGGCAAACTCCGCGAGTTCAGGCGCATCCAGCTCACGGCGCAACAGGCCGCCATTGGCATAAGGGGAAGACCCCATGCGTTTATCACCTTCCGGTGCCAGCGCCTGCAGTTCCGGCTTTAAGCGACCCTGTTCATCAAACAGGTCGTCTGGCTGATAACTCCGCATCCACGTCTCAAGGATCTGGCGATGTCCTTCATCTTCACGACAGGCCGCGACCGGCACCTGATGCGCCCGCCAGAAATCCTCCACTTTCTTTCCGTCGACCGTTTTGGGGCCGGTCCAGCCTTTGGGACTGCGAAGAATAATCATCGGCCAGCGCGGCACCCCGGTGGTGGCTTTGCCCTGGCGCGCCTCGCGCTGATAAGCGGCGATTTTACTGAAGGCACTATCCAGCGCCTCCGCCATCAGCGGATGCATTTTTTCAGGCTCATGCCCGCAGACGAACAGCGGCTCATAGCCGTAGCCACTGAACAACTGGTGCAAATCTTCATCGCTGCTGCGACCCAGCAGCGTCGGGTTGGCGATTTTGTAGCCATTGAGGTGCAGAATCGGCAGGACCGCGCCGTCACGTTCAGGATTCAGGAATTTAATGCCGTGCCAGCTGGAGGCCAGTGGACCGGTCTCCGCTTCGCCGTCGCCAATCACGCAGGGTACAACCAGTTCGGGATTATCGAAGGCCGCGCCAAACGCATGGGAGAGCGAATAGCCCAGCTCACCGCCTTCATTAATCGAGCCAGGCGTTTCCGGTGCCGCGTGACTGGGAATGCCCCCCGGAAAGGAGAACTGTTTGAACAGACGCTGCATGCCCGCCGCATCCTGCGTGATGTGCGGATAAATTTCGCTGTAGCTGCCCTCAAGCCAGGTATTCGCCACCATGCCGGGGCCGCCATGTCCTGGTCCGCAGATGTAGATCATATCCAGGTTTTGCTTCCGGATAACGCGGTTGAGGTGGGCATAGATAAAATTCAGGCCTGGCGTAGTGCCCCAGTGACCCAGCAGACGCGGTTTAATGTGTTCAGGCCTGAGTGGCTCACGCAACAGCGGGTTATCCATCAGGTAAATTTGTCCGACGGAGAGGTAGTTTGCTGCCCGCCAGTAGCGGTCGAGCAGCGTGAATTCCGGTGAAGCAGGGGAATAAGACATGCAGTTTCCTCCTGATCGTGCAGCTAAAAGATGCCTTAACCCTAATAGAGAATGCCCGGATCGACCAGGTAACCGGCCAATAAAAAAGGCCCCGCAGTGCGGAGCCTTTTTATCAATGGCGCTGAATTATTTGCCGACGACGAACGCGGTTTCCCGTCCTTCATCGTTTGCTGCCATCGGGGTAACCGGCGAATAGTCGAGCTGCAGAATCCGGCTGGTTTCGGCTAACACTTTCTCTGTCAGCGCTACGTCGCCGTTCAGCTTACGTCCCCAGGATGGGATCACCGCACGGATTTTGTTCTGCCATTCCGGCGAAGCCATCTGCTCAGGACAGACCTTGTGCAGCAGCTCCAGCATGATCGGTGCCGCCGTAGAGGCGCCAGGCGATGCACCCAGCAGTGCTGAAATCGAGCCATCCTGTGAGGCGACCACTTCGGTGCCCAGGCGTAACACGGCGCCCTCTTTTTCATCTTTCTTGATGATCTGCACACGCTGACCGGCAGTCACTAAGCGCCAGTCCTCCTGCTTCGCCTGCGGCACATAGGCGCGCAGGGCATCCATCCGGTCGCGATCGCTTTGCAGCACCTGATCCATCAGGTATTTCACCAGATCAAAACTTTTCAGCCCCACTTTCACCATCGGCAGCATATTGCTGCTGTTCAGTGAGGTGAACATATCCATCAGCGAACCCTGCTTCAGGAACTTAGTCGAGAAGGTGGCGAACGGGCCAAACAGCAGCACCTGCTTGCCATCCAGCACGCGGGTGTCGACGTGCGGCACGGACATCGGCGGTGCACCGACGCTGGCTTTGCCATAGACCTTGGCCATGTGCTGCGCGACGACCTGCGGATTTTCCGTTACCAGGAATGAACCGCCCACCGGGAAACCAGCGTAACCGTTGGCTTCCGGGATGCCAGCCTTCTGCAACAGCGGTAACGCTGCGCCGCCAGCACCGATAAATATTCTACCCGCCGTCAGTGTGCGACGTGTGCCGCTGTTCAGACACTGCAGCGTCACCTGCCAGCGACCGTCGGCGAGCTGCTTCAGCTCACGCACTTCCTGGCGCAGACGCAGCTGGAAATTCGCTCTCTTCTCTAACGAGGCGATCAGCTGACGGGTGATTTCACCGAAGTTCACGTCGGTGCCCATCTCCGTCCAGGTCGCGGCTACTTTCTGGCTGCGGTCACGGCCATTCATCACCAGTGGGATCCAGCGGGCAATCTGCTGCGGATCTTCGGAGTAGGTCATGCCACGGAACAGGGTACTTTTCTGCAGCGCCTTAAAGCGCTTGCGCAGGAAGTCGACATTGTCGTCACCCCAGACAAAGCTCATGTGCGGCGTGCTATGAATAAAGCTTTTAGGGTTGCGCAGGTTGCCTTTCTGAACCTGATAAGCCCAGAACTGGCGGGAAATCTGGAACGATTCGTTGATCGTTACCGCTTTAGAGATGTCGATGCTGCCATCCGCCTGCTGAGGCGTATAGTTCAGCTCTGCCAGCGCCGCATGACCGGTGCCCGCGTTATTCCAGCCGTTGGACGACTCTTCGGCCACGCTATCCAGCCGCTCCACCATTTCGATGGACCAGTCCGGCTCTAAATCCTGCAGCCACGCGCCGAGGGTGGCGCTCATCACACCTGCGCCAATCAGCAGCACGTCAACGTCTTTGCGCTCCTGCGCGGTAGTAGTGGTGTCCTTTGCCATGGCACTCATCGCGAGCGCAAGGTTTACAGCTGAATTGCACATGAGGCGACATCTCCTCTTCTGTTGACCTGAAGCCCAACAGTTTTGCAGGCGAAATAGTCACGCTTCTTACGAGCGCGTTGCGCTATTTCTCAAAGGTTAAGTCTCAGGTATAGGGTTAAAGCGGTAATAACGCGTTAACTGCA
Source organism: Pantoea sp. EKM10T (assembly GCF_011800685.1). NCBI lineage: Bacteria > Pseudomonadati > Pseudomonadota > Gammaproteobacteria > Enterobacterales > Erwiniaceae > Pantoea > Pantoea sp. EKM10T. The sequence continues at coordinate 40,896 of NZ_JAALEU010000015.1, read as the reverse complement.
CGTTATGCTTTGTCATCTGAATATAACATTCTCGCATCTGAATTAAACATTTGTTTATTTTTTAAATGCAGAAATGATTCAGCATTAGAATTAATCATCAGGGCCAGCGGCGTATTAGGGATTTTTTAGTGTTAAGTCAGTGGGTTAACGGAAATGGCATGTTGCTGAAAAGCCCCATACTGGTGCAACGACGGAATGGATATGAACCGTGCGGAATTATTTAATCCGCTGAAATTTAGCGATTTATTATGCAGTAAGGAATAACGGGAATCGGGGGAAGAGAGGCTGAAAGGCTGCTTGTGTAAAAATAATGTTACATTTTTGTGAGTCTGAAAATGCGTGCACACCGGCGCACGCATCGGATTCACTTATGACTGACTGGCGCTGACGGGCAACTTTTTCAGACTTATCGCCATGCGGTTGTAGGTGTTCATCAGACCAATCGCGATGTTCAGATCGACAATCTCTTTTTCACTGAAGTGCGCTTTCAGTGCGGTATAGCGGTCGTCTGGCGCACCCTGCTGAGCAATCAGGGTCAGGCATTCAGCCCAGTGCAGGGCAGCCTTCTCTTTATCACTGAACAGCGTACCGGATTCCTGCCAGACCGAGGTCAGCACGATCTTATCCCAGCCCATGCCCGCTTTATTCAGTGCTTTGGTATGTAAATCAATGCAGTAGGCACAGCCATTAATCTGCGATATGCGCAGGAACAGCAGTTCCAGTAAAGTGAGCGGCAGATCGGTTTGTGCCAGATAACTGTATACGCCGCCCAGCGCTTTCATGCCTGCCGGTGCTGCACTGTGAAAATCGATACGTTCGCTCATCTTATTGCCTCATTCAGGGTTGATAAGGCGATTTTCAGCCTTTCAATGGAGCAGATAAAGTGCCAAAAAATGAGAGTCTGACTGGTCCATCGCCGCTTTCCACGCTGACACTGCAGCGCGGCGCGTCACGTGGCCTCAGTGAACAACTGCGCCAGCTGATCGAACAGGCGATTGGTGAAGGTCGTTTACAACCTGGCGCACGTCTGCCTTCCTGCCGCGATCTGGCCGCTCAGCTCGGCGTGGCGCGTGGCACCGTTCGCGCCAGTTATGACATGCTGGTTGATGGTCAGTTTCTGCAGGCCAGAGGCGCAGCGGGTACCTTCGTCAGCCCATTACCGCCGTTAAAACCGGTCAATGCCGAGGCTGAACGCCAGCTGCTGGAGGGTGCAGAGGAGTATGAAGCGCCACCGCTGACCTTCCAGATGGGCATTCCTGCCAGCGATGCATTCCCGGCCAAAGTCTGGCTGCGCATTCTGCAGCGTCAGACGCGCATGCAGGTCAGCAGACCGGCCAGCTATCCCGATCCCCGCGGAAGCTTAGCGTTGCGGCAGGCGCTGGTGGCCTACCTGGCGGTGGCACGCGGCCTGCGCTGTCAGGCGGACCAGATTATTATTACCAGCGGCTATGCTGGCGCAATGGGGCTGATTGGGCTGGCGATGAATTTTCAGGGTAAAACAGCATGGCTGGAAGATCCCGGATTCTGGGTGGCGCGTCGCGCGGTTGAAGCGCTGCGCGTCACGCCGGTTGCCGTGCCGGTTGATGCCGAAGGGTTGCAGGTTGAGGCCGGGATTGCTCGCGCGCCGGATGCCGCTTTTGCGCTGGTCACACCGGGACAGCAGGCGCCGCTTGGCATGACGATGAGCCTGGCACGCCGCCATGAATTGCTTAACTGGGCCAGCCGCGCGCAGCGCTGGATTATCGAAGATGACTATCTCGGCGAGCTTCAGCCCGGCAATCGCGCCGCGCCGGCACTGGCCGCGCTCGACAGCCAGGGGCGGGTGTTGCACATCGGCACGTTCAGCAAGACGCTGACGCCGCAACTGCGGCTCGGTTTTATGGTGGTGCCACCCGCGCTGATGGCCCGATTCGGTGAGGTCTGCGCGTTGCTTTCGCCTGCCTCCTCCGGATTGCTGCACAACGCGGTGGCGGAATTTCTGCGGGATGGCCACTTTATGCGGCATCTGCGGCGCATGAAGCGCGTCTATCATGAGCGGCTGGAGCAGATGATCGCGGCGCTGCATCCTCACTTTCCTGACCTGCAACGCGCCGGGCTGGCGGTGATTGTCCGTTTACCCGCCGGTTCACCGGATCAGGTGATTGCGCAGCAGGCGGTGGAGTGGGGCATGGCGCCGTCACCGCTGTCGATCTGGTATCAGCAGGCGGATCAGCGCGGTGCGGGCCTGCTGCTGGGGGCGGCACATCTGCCACGTGAAGGTTATGCGCGCAGTGCCGAAAGGCTAAAGGCGCTGGTCGATGCGCAGGCGGTCAGCCCCTGAACCAGCGACGCCAGACAAAACGGATAACAAAAAACTCCAGTGCGCCCAGCAGCAAAAACCAGACGCAAAACACCACCGTGTAGAGCTGATTCAGGTCCTGCAAATGGAACATCTGCAACAGATGCTGCGCTACCGTCACGCTAAAGGCGGGCGCGGGCAGCAGCAGCGCCGAGAGAAAGCCCAGCAGTAAAATGCCACCAGGCACGATCAACGTTTCAAAAGGGTTATTCATAACCGGTATCCCATATTTATCAGCCCGGCATTTTCCGGTAAACAGCGACACGGTTCAATGGTGGCGCGCTGCTTCGTGCGCATCCGGCATGCTGCATGGCCAGACAAATGGTCAGAAAATGCTTTGCTACCATCGACTTAGCGCCATTCATAGCGGATGATAAGAGTTATAGCCTTTGCTATACTTAAATCCCTGATTTTACTGTCTTTTTATCTTTGAGTTTGCATGGTAGACTGCGCCCACTTTTTCATAACTGAACACTTTGTGTGGTGAATTCAGCGTGAATTGCCGCTTTTTCGCCCCAGGTGAATAAATCATGACCTTTATTGCCACTTTAATTCTTGCGCTGGGTATGTCGATGGACGCGTTTGCTGCTGCGCTGGGCAAAGGTGCTACGCTGCATCGTCCCGGTTTTAAAGAAGCGCTGCGTACCGGTCTGATCTTCGGCTCTATTGAAGCACTGACGCCGCTGATTGGCTGGGCGCTTGGCCTGGCCGCCAGCCGTTACATCATGGCGTGGGATCACTGGGTGGCTTTCAGCCTGCTGGCGTTTCTGGGGGGCCGCATGATGATGGAAGGTTTCCGTCAGACTGCCGTCGCAGAGCTCTGTGAAGCCCCACAAAGCCATGGCTTTATGGTACTGGCGACCACCGCCGTAGCAACCAGCCTGGATGCCCTGGCTGTTGGTGTGGGTCTGGCTTTCCTGCAGGTGAATATCATTACTACCGCGCTGACCATTGGTGCAGCCACTACGGTGATGGCGACGACTGGCGTATTAGTCGGGCGCTTTATCGGTCCGGTCCTGGGCAAATGGGCTGAAGTGCTGGGTGGAGTCGTATTGATTGCCGTCGGCTCTACCATTCTGTTGCAGCATCTCGGCTACACCGCGTAGGGCTTTTGCACATAAAACCGCCATTTTTGTGATCTGGTTCAAATTTATTTGCTGTTAAAACGCACAGGAGCTATACTTTTTCGGTATATGTTCAACTAAATTTGAATCAGGTGTTCCATGAAACGTATTTTTAAACACGTGTTCCGCGCTTACGTTGAGACGTTCAAACACGTACCGCCGGGTGCCATGTACTAAGCACCCCGCAAGAAACCCTCGATAATCGCGGTCAGGGATCGACCTGTGATTATCACCTTTTCTGCTTTTTCTGCTTTTTCTGCCTTTGCTTCTGCTGATTTAAACCCGCGTTTTTGCACTTCGGGTGCATCCTGTTTGTTGCAACTCCTCTCCTTCTGATTTTCCCGTTATGCGTCACTTTGAGCCAGAAAAGACGTTGCTGCAGTGATCTAATCTGCCCGGGATATTTCCGGATGCCAGACAAAATGGCGGCATACCTTAAACAGGAAACAAGCACTTTTAATGGGGCACGGGATTGCCTGTGCCGAAACAAAGATTCACGGTTAACCCTGATGATTCTTCCTGAATATTTTAGTAAACCATTCGATAAAGACCCGGACCTTAGGCGGAAGATAGCGTCGGTCAGGGTAGAGTATAGAAACCGGTTTCGTCACAGTCGCATAACCCGATAATACTTCCTTCAGCTGGCCTGTTTCGAGGCAGGGCTTTAATGCCGTATATAATGCGTGAAGCATGCCGAGGCCCGCCACGCCACATGAAAGAAGGACGTCAGAATTGTTAACTCGTATGCTGCTTCCCGGATGCCGTGAAACAATTTCGCCATTCATGACAAATTTCCATTCCTGGATGTCCCGACTGTGTTCATTAAAAAAATAAATGGCTTTGTGATCTTTAAGGTCATCAGGCGTTAAAGGAGTGCCATATTTATCCAGATAAGAGGGTGCTGCACAGGTGACCATCTGCAGGCTGCCCATTCTGCGCGAAATAAAATTCGAATCAGCAAGCTCACCGAGACGAATAACACAGTCCACACCTTCTGTAATTAAATGGGTCAGGCGATCTGAAGCGGTTAAGACTATTTCAATTTCAGGATATAAAGCCTGAAACTCGCTTAATTGTGGGATCAGGATACTGTGCGCCAGCGCCAGTGGAACATCAATGCGCAGCTGGCCACGAGGTCGCTGATTTGAAGAGTAAGAAGCCATGATATCGCTGGCATCACTCAGCAGCGTTTTAGCCCGCTGATAAATTTCCTCCCCTTCAACGGTCACACTCAGACTGCGCGTGGTGCGGTGCAATAGCTTAACGCCAAGCTTGTCTTCCAGTTGTTGTACGGACTTACTGACCGCAGGGCGATGCAGCTGCAAGGCGTCAGCGGCCCGGGTGAAACTACGGAATTCAACGACGTGAACAAAAATATCCATCAATTCCAGCATGTTCGAGCGCATCATTTAACTCCGCAAATAATATTCCTGCCGAAATAGTGTATTGCGGATTATATCTCATTCCGATTGTTTCTCCTGCAGTAACACTGAAGTCCTTTTACGTGGCTTTTTACGCCTCTCTGCTTTTTTTATCATCGCCCTATTGGATGCATACACATGGGAAATGACAAAATGAAAGCATGGTTACTGAAAGATTTTGGCCTTGAAAACTTAAAGCTTGAAGAGGTGGAAACGCCTGTACCTGGTCCGGGTGAACTTCTGGTTAAAGTTGGCGCGGTGTCTCTGAACTTCAGGGATAAGGCAATAGTAGAGGGCTTCTATGAGCCTCATCTGGTTCCAAAGCCACTGATTCCTGTCTCGGATGCCACGGGCACCGTTGTTGCCACGGGACAGGGTGTATCCCGTTTTAGCACGGGTGATCGCGTTAACTCGCATCTCTATTCACGCTGGTTAGAGGGTGAACCTGCAGCCGATGAGCCAGCATGGTGTATTGGAATGCCGTTACCCGGCGGGCTGGCTGAGTACATGATCATTCATGAGGACAGCGCAGTTAAAGCGCCTGACAGCATGACAGATGAAGAAGCCTCTACACTTCCCATCGCTGCGCTTACGGCATGGTACTCGCTAATGGATATCGGCAATCTGCAGCCCGGTCAGACCGTGCTCGTACAGGGAACCGGTGGTGTATCGGTCTTCGCTGCTCAGATAGCGCATGCCTATGGTGCAAGTGTCATTGCCACCTCCAGTAACGATGCAAACCTTGAGCGCATTAAATCACTGGGAGCAGATGAAGGGATTAACTATAAAAAATACCCTGAGTGGGAAAGAAAAGTGCTTGAAATGACTGATGGTAAAGGCGCTGACGTAACGATAGATGTCGCCGGGGGCAATGGCATCAATCAGTCAATTGCTGCGACAAAAGTTGCCGGTACGATTGCTCAGGTAGGATTTCTTACCGGCCAGACAGCACAACTTGATTTGATGCCGTTAATTTTCCGTCAGACAAAAATCCGGGGCATTGCGGTTGCACCACGCTCCTCGTTTGATCGGATGAATCCGTTCCTCAATAAACATAATATTAAACCCGTCATTGAACAGGTTTACAGTTTTAATGAGGCGGTTGAAGCCTTCCGGCATCTCTCCCGTGGTGCATTTGGCAAAATCGTCATCAGAATTAGCGACTGATAACGACTTTTCATTCCTCAATTCTGGCAGTTTTTACTGACTGCCAGATACTTTTGGATCCCAATCTCACCGCGTTAAACCCCTTCTCAAAGCGTGCTTATATTCCTTTCTGCACATCGTCAAAAGGGCCGCTTTCTGTATCACCACGACCGGCAGCGGTGAGTTACTTTTGCGGGGGGATAAGCCGAAAAGTACGGACAATTTTCGCCCGGCAAAAACGCTCCTGTCTTAAATTGCATCGGCCAAAAATTCAATAAATGTCCGTACTTTCGAATTGAGTGCCGAACGTTCGGTGACACAGGCATAGATATTCATCGGCAGGGACTCAATGGTGCTCTCGCCACTGTGACCTGACCAGGACAAAGGCCTTAGCAGACCGCTGTCTATCAGTGGCTGAGCAACAAAACTTGCCAGACGGGCAATGCCGCCGCCGTTTACGGCTATTCTGGCGATGATATCAATATCATCGCTGATAAAACTGGGGTTGAGTTTTGCATTAACAGGCTGTCCGTTGACCATAAACGTCCATGGCAGAAACCGTCTGTCGGTGGGATAGCGGAAAACCAGGCAGGCGTGCTGGCTAAGTTCTCCAGGCGTCTGAGGCGTACCAGCGCGATCAAGATAAGCGGGAGCCGCACAGAATATAAAGGGTAACGATGCAATTTTTCTGGCGATCAGTTGATCATTCAGCTGTGCTTCGATGCGGATACTGACATCGACGCCTTCCAGGCGATGATCGACGTTGCGATCGGTACTGATCAGTTCAATATCTATATCGGGGAAAGACGCTTTGAAAGCGGGCATAAGGGGAGCCAGAACGTACCGACCAAACGCGGCTGTCGTAGCGATACAAAGTGGCCCCTGTGGTTTGGTTTCATTCGCAGCAGCCTGAGAGGCGAGTTCGATATCATGTGGGATGTGACGGACTTTCTCGAAATAGCGTTTACCGTTTTCCGTTAAGGTCATGCTGCGGGTGGTGCGCGATAGCAGTCGCACGCCCAGATGCGCTTCAAGACGGGAAAGACTCTGGCTGACTGCTGCCGGACTCATACCTTTAGCGCGTGCCGCCGCTGCAATACTGCCGTTTTCCACCACGCGAATAAAAGTGCTAATCAGCCCTAAAATGTCCATCGTATCCTCAACCGTTAATTCGTCACTTTTACTTAATAATGATTAAAGCATAACCGCTCTACAACCCCCCGCATAAGCTTGTTAAGTTAGCCGCAGTCTTATCTACTTTTGTTAAACAGGATATTCAGATGACTGATGCTGCAACAAAAAAAACCTTACGAACCCGCTTGCCGGTGCGCACGACACCGTACATATTTGCGCTTTATATGGCGATCATCATGGCGTTCCTGATGAGTCTGGTCATCACGTTAGCCGAATTCGGAATGGGGCCTCATTACATGACAAATGTGATGAATGCTTACCGGGTCGCCATGCCAGCGGCTTTCTTTTGCATACTGGTTGTCCGTCCTGTTGTTATCCGGCTCGTAGGATTGACCGTTCACGGTCACTGAGACAGTCAGCATGCCCAAAATGGGCGGACAGGTAGGGTTTAGCCCGCTTCTCGCTCATCGCGGCAGGCTGCTTCTGCACCAGAATGGAGGCGGGTGGCAAACCTCCAGCATTTCAGATGCAGGGTGAGGGCGGGCAGGTCGTCCGGATACTGACCGGTATCAGGATGAAAGATACCGAAGAGCCGGGCGTACGATATGCAGCAGGTAAAGCTCACAGATGAAGAGGGCGGTGACAGCGCTTCGCTGGCCGTGCGGAAATTTTTAGGCGATGTGACCTTACTGGCTCTGTTTATTGTTAAGCATCAACGTTAAATCGGCACCGTCATTATGACAGGATTAGCCTGCTCCTCTTCGCACACAGCGGAGCCTGAAGCACTTCCTGAGCAGTCAAAATAAAACAGCCATTCAGCCATCTGAGCGTTTAAATGGTTAAAATAAATAAACATATACATTGCTAAATTATTATCGCTATGTCTTAATGCGTCATCGGTTTGGAACACAGACCTTATGAAAGCAGTTTTAGTAAAGTAGTCCTCAGTTCAAGTGTTATCCACAGATATCCTTCTTCGAGAGCCTCCTCCTAAGTGCCCAATAAGTAAATCTCTAACTACAGGCCATCTTCGCCGCTCTTAGTGGCTAATCGATTAAGGAAATATCTATGTCTAACAAAATGACTGGTTTAGTAAAATGGTTTAACTCAGATAAAGGTTTTGGCTTTATCACTCCCGATGATGGCAGCAAAGATGTATTCGTGCATTTCTCTGCTATCCAGGGTGATAACTACAAAACGCTTGATGAAGGTCAGAAAGTCTCCTTCACCATTGAAAATGGCGCCAAAGGCCCTGCAGCTGGCAACGTCACAGCGCAGTAAGCCGCGCTCATTATCAGCGATGCTTACAATAGCGATGAAGACATAAGTCTGAGCAGATAAGATCTGCTGATAATAAAATAAACCCGCCCGGTGCGGGTTTTTTATTGCCTGAAATTCGTATTATCTCTGGTCCGTTAACCTGCTCCGTGTTTATTCGTCCACCCCGAAGTTAATCCTCTTTTCATAAGCCCTGCCCGTGATGAAATGTGACGTTAAGCCATCGGGCAAAAGCCATAACGCGCCTTTCGAAATCAGCGATGCTCCCCTGAGGTGTATTACTGATTACCAGCAAGTCATCCATTTCTTTTGCTAACGCTGGATATCGGGCATTGAATGTAAAGCGATACTCCTCGGGTGTTTCAGTCATTGCCTTCCCGCTTACACCAGACAGATCTCCCGCCAGAGTTCATCACCCGCAATGCCAGCGTCTTCTTAGGCGAAACCCCATACTTTTTCACACCATCGCGCGGATAACCCGCCTGCTGCCTGATCCCGACCTACACTGAATTATTCTCCCCAAACCAGGAGCAGCGGATGATCCAGAAGCATCGACGAAAACAGGTAGCGATTGTGGCAGGTGTTGGATTGGGTGTGGCGGCCACGTTATGGGGCATGAAACGCTGGCGGCAGCTTAAGGAGACGCCGCCGGTGTCGCCGAACAGTCATCACGCCGGTCTTGCCGGTTATTATCAGCAGATTGGTGACTGGCGCATGTTTACCCGCGTTACGCCCAATGAGGATCAGGGACTGCCGGTCGTGTTAATCCACGGTCTGGTGATGTCGGGCCGGGCGATGGAGCCACTGGCGCTGGCGCTGGGGCGCGACTATCACGTGCTGGTGCCGGATCTGCCCGGTTTTGGCGCCAGCACACTGCCCCCTTCTTCGCCGATCATGTCGGTGGATCAGCTGGCGGATGCGCTGTGGCTGTGGTTACAGCATAACGGTTTCCAGCGCGCTATCTGGGTCGGCAATTCGTTTGGCTGCCAGATTCTGGCCGCGCTGGCGGTGAAATATCCGCAGGCGGTAGCGGGACTGGTGCTGCAGGGGCCGACGGTCGATCGTCATGCCCGCAGTCTGCCGCGTCAGCTCTGGCGCGACTGGCGTAATGGCCGGCTGGAATCCCGTCGTCCACCGGGGCCACTGGCCCGAATCGATTACGCCAAAGCGGGCCTGCGGCGCGCCTTCGGTACCCTGCGCGCCATGATGCGCGACCGCATTGAGCATCGCCTTACTTACATTAACGCACCCACGTTGCTGCTGCGGGGCTCGCGCGATCCCGTCTGTCCGGCCCGCTGGCTGGATGAACTCGCCGCCCTGATGCCGCGCAGTGAACGACTGACATTACGCGACGGGACGCACACTTTGCACTACGTCTACCCGTGGAGTTTCTGTCACGCCATCCGCCCGTTCCTGGCACGTATCCAGCAGGAGGATCAACATGAGTAAACCACCAAGAGGGATTGCCCGCTTTGACTCTGCTGCTGCCATGCTGCTTGCGCTGGCCAATGCGCTGCACGACCGCCCCTTTGCCAGCCCCAGCCAGTCACCGACGCTGGATCGCCTGTTGCCCTCACTGAACCGGCTACCGACCGGGCTGCGTGAGTGGGGCTATGCGCTGGGCGGCATGGCAGAAGGCATCAGCCTGCGCCAGGCGGGTGAACTGGATGTGGAAGGGATCGCCGAATGGATGGTGAGTGAATACCCGCAACAGGATTATCCGGCGGCCTTTATCGGTTCATCGAACGGCGCGCTGGTGCATCTGGCGTCAGCGATGAGCGTGCCCTGGCTGCCGCAAACCTTTCTCTGTCCGGTGCGCGCGGCCAATAGCGATCCCGATGATGTACAGGCGAGTTTTGAGCAGGGTAAAGAGGTGGCGGCGGCACTGCTGGCCGCCTGGCCGCGTCTTGCGGTTCACCATATGCATGACCCGAATCAGGATCGGCTGATGCTCGACCAGATGCGCTATTTCCGGCTGAAACTGCGCGAGCTGCCGCTGGCCTTTAACGAATTCCTGATGGGAAGTCTGCCCGCTGGCTCCACGCTGTTTATCAATCACTGCACCCGGCAGTGGCCGGTAACGCGCACCAGCGATCGCTCGTTTTTCCAGTTTGGTGCGCCGGGCGGAGCCAGCGAAAAAGAGTTTATGCAGGGTGGTCCGCGCGTGGCGGAATATCTGGCACGCTATGGCATCGATCGCGAGCGCTGGACGCCGCCGGCCATTACTGACCACGTGCCGGAAGCGGAGTGGGGACTGGATGGTTATCTGATTTCGCCGCTGAAAAAACTGGCGGCGGCGCAGAACTGGAAGCTGATGGAGATTCGTTACGAAGATCCGGAGGCGATGAGCTATGTGGTGGCAGAGATCTACCGCGACTGGTATCTGGCGGCGGGAATTTTACCGACCCGGCTGACGGTGGACAGCTTCCTGTTGATGGACCCGTGGTGCACTCAGCAGCAGCAGGCGATTCCATTCTGGCTGAGCTTCAGCAACGAATCCTCGGCCTCGGCCCTGCAACGCTTCCTGGAAAAACAGCCGCCGTTCCGCAACATCGACATGATGCTCTTTTCTCACGGCACCGACAGTATCGGTCTGGCGGAGATTGACCGCTGGCGGGCGCTGCTCTCCCATGCACGTGATGAAGGCGTATTCATCGGGGTGGATGAAGAACGTTTCCCGCGTGATTTCGCGACGTTTGCCCGTTTCGACTCGGCGCTGCGTGAACGGGCGCCGCTGTTGCCACCTCCACCCGCGCTGAGCGCGGAGAAGGTGATGACGGGTATTCAGCGTTATGGTGCGAAATATGGGGTCACCCTGACGGCGCTGACGTAGCAGTCGCGCCGTCAGCCGTGATTATTCGCCGTCGGTGATCGGCTGGCGCACCAGCAGCAGGTAGGCGAGTGCGCCAACCAGCGTCACGCAGGCACAAATCATCAGCGCCATGCTGAACGATTTGGTGGTGTCGAGCACCCAGCCGGTGATGACCGGCGCGAACGAGGCGAAGATAAAGCTGGCGAAGTTCTGGATGCTGCCGACAGACGCTGTCATACGGGCGGTGACGTTGGCGTGGATCAATCCCCAGCACGACGTTCCGGCGAAGTGGATACAGAACAGCGCCATCCCAATCAGCGTTACGGCGCTGGTGGTGTCGGTCGCGCGGGTCACCACGGCGGTAAAGCCGGCGGACAGCAGCATCCCGCTGACGATGCAGACTTTGCGGGTTTTCACCGCGTTAAAGCCGCGACGTACCAGCGAGTCGACCACATAGCCATTCAGCAGCATGCCCGCCGCACCGAACAGGAACGGAATCGCCGCCAGCAGGCCGGTACTTTTAAGATCGAGATGATAGGTCGACTGCAGGTAGCCCGGCAGCCAGGCGATATAGAGCCAGGCGGTGTAGTTGATGCCGCTGAAGCCAATCATCATTCCCCACATGGTGCGCTGCTTAAACAGGCCGCGCCACTCTTTGAAGCTGATCGGCTCTTTACGCGAGGCAACGCTGCCCGCCTGCAGATAGTGGATCTCTTCAGCGCTCAGGGTGTTGTTGTCGCGGTCGCGGTAGATCATATACCAGCCGATAGCGAGGAACATGCCGAGGATACCGATCGTGACAAACATGCCACGCCAGCCCATCACCAGCATCATCGCCGCCAGAATCGGCGGAGCCACCGACAGTCCAATCATCGAAGCCGCATTGAACATTCCCATCGGCATGCCGCGATCTTTAATGTTGAACCAGTCGTTGATCACTTTCACGCCGCACGGGTTCATCGGCGCTTCGCCAATGCCGAGGCCGATGCGCACCAGGATGAACTGGGTAAAGTTATGCACCAGGCCAGAGGCGGCCTGGAACAGCGACCAGATAAACATGCCAATGCCGAGCATAATGCGCGGCCCTTTACGATCCAGCAGCGCGCCGCATGGCAGTTGCGCCAGGCCATAAGCCAGCGAAAAGGCGGAGAGCAGGAAGCCGATTTCGGTGGCGCTCAGCCCCATCTCCTCGCGGATGGTCATATTCGCGACTGACAGCGAGCTGCGATCCAGATAGTTGATGATGGCGGCGAACAGCAACAGCAGCATCGCCGTGATCTGAATCTTGCGGATACGCGGTGAACGCACCACGTCGCTACGCATCGGCACGAAATCCTGGTCTGATGGCATGTCGCCAGCTGCGCTGTCGCGGCCGGTTACTGAAGTCTTTTCCATTGCACTCTCCCGAAACTGGGTACTTATCGTTATGGTGAGAAGGGGTCTGCGCGCAGCGGCAAAAGGCCGCCGTGACGTTGCAGTCGAGACTAAGAGCAAAGGGTTAAGGATGTTGCAAAGATGTTTCTGAATCGTGCGGGAGCTAATGCTTTGTGGTTTTTAATCGGTTTTTAATTGTACTGACCGATTGAGCGCACCATCGAGGTTTTAGCGGTCGCCAGATGGTTATGTAATGCACAGAGGGCGTCGACATCCTGACGGCCAATCAGCGCGGTCAGAATCGCCATATGCTCCTCCAGCGCCACAATATTTCGCTGCTTGAGGTCGCTCTCATCCCACTGATAATGCGAGTGAAAGATCACAGAGATAATCTCCAGCGACTGATTGAAAAACGGGTTGTTGGCGGCGGATAAAATCAGCGAATGCATCTGACGATCCAGCGCGGCAAAGTGGCGATAGTTGCTGGCGATGGTATCGCGCATAGATCGGTGACGATCCAGCAGATCCCGCGCCTGAACCCAGCGCTCGTCGCCTGCGGGCAGATTCAGGAAGCGGCTCAGGGCGTGGGTTTCCAGCATCTCGCGCAGTTCAAACAGCTTCTCGGCGTAATCCTGGGTGAATTTTTTCATCCGCCACTGGCCGCGTCTGACCGGCTCCAGCAGGTCATAGCGCATAAAGCGCAGCAGGAATTCGCGCACCACCACCGGACTGACTTTCACCTGCTGCGCCAGTTGCAGCTCGCTGAAGGTATCGCCGGGCACCAGCTGCCGCTGATTAATCATATTAAAAAACATCTGCTCAAAGTGGCTGGCCTGCTGCTCAATCGGCGGCGTTAACGCGCTAAAACCGTCATCTTCGCGCGGATCGCGCACGATAACCCAGGTTTGATCCACCTTATCCAGCACGCCGCACTGATGCAGATAGTGCAGGGTGTGGCGCACCGTAGTCCGGCTGATATTGAACATTTCCGCCAGTGCCGCCTGGGGCGGCAGCGGTGAACGAATGTGGTGCTGAGCGATGCTTTCCAGCATCTGGTTGATGACGTTCTGGCGCAAATTCTGGCTGCGGCTCATCTCATTCTCCGGTTTTTTATGCATTAAAAACCATTCAAAGCCCAAAAAAATCGCGGTGCTTCACACTTCCCGCAAACGAACACCGCAGCGCGTGCAGGATTCGCCATAACTGCCTGCAGGACAACCGGAGAATCACCATGACAACAATGAAAGCACTGGTCATCGCTGAACCACGTAAGATGGTATGGACCACCCGCGATATCCCCACGCCCGCCGCTGGCGAGGTAGTGATTAAAATCCTCACCGCGGGAATCTGCGGCACCGACATCCACGCCTGGTCCGGTAATCAGCCATTCTTCAGCTATCCACGGGTGCTGGGCCATGAAATCTGTGCCGAAGTCGTGGCGCCGGGAAGTGGTGCGGAGAGCTTTCAGCCGGGCCAGCGGGTGGCGTTAATGCCTTACATCTCCTGCCTGCGCTGTGACGCCTGCCAGAGCGGCAAGACCAACTGCTGTGAGCAGATCTCAGTGATTGGTGTGCATCAGGATGGCGGGTTCTGCGACTACCTGAGCGTGCCGGTCAGCACGCTGCTGGCGGTGGATGATGTCGCGCCGGAAGCGGCTGCGCTGATTGAGCCGTTTGCCATCAGCGCCCATGCAGTGCGTCGTGCCGCAATTGTGGCGGATGAGCAGGTGCTGGTGGTGGGTGCCGGACCGATTGGGCTGGGTGTTGCCGCTATCGCCGCCGCCAGCGGCGCGCAGGTGGTGGTGGCGGATACCAGCGAATTTCGTCGCCAGCATGTTGCTGACCAGCTCGGCCTGGCGGCACTGAATCCGGCTGATGAAGCGTTTTACAGCGCGCTGCGCGAGGAGTTTGGTGGCCGTCTGGCGCTGAAGGTGATCGACGCCACCGGCAGCCCGGCGGCGATGAACAATGCGGTCAACCTGATGCGACACGGCGGCACGATCGTTTATGTCGGCCTGCACAAAGGCGATCTGGTGATCCCGGACAGTGAATTCCATAAAAAAGAGACCACCCTGATGGGCAGCCGCAACGCCACCCGTGAAGATTTCGATCGGGTGCGTGCGCTGATGGCCAGCGGCCAGCTGCGCGCCGAAATGATGCTGAATCACCATCTGGCCTTCTCCACGCTGGATGAAACCTTTGAGGCGCAAATCATCAACAACCGCGAGCTGATCAAAGGCGTGATTCATTTCGACCGGTAACGCGGCCAGTCGGTTCGCGTGGTTCAGGGCGCGGTGAGAGTCTGAAAGAAGTGCGCCCGCACCGCGTCAGCATCCACGCCAAGTGCGATACGCTGGGCGGTCAGGCCGTTAAAGGGATCCTGGCGGGATGCCAGCGCGCTCAGCTTACGCACCGTCTGACCGCAGGCGATGCCCTCCGTGATCACCCGCAGCGGGCTTTCGGTCAGGGTAAACGCCTGTGGCAGAGTGAGCCACGCCACCGCCAGGGTGTCGTGCAGCGCCATTCCCTCGAATCCCTCTTTCTCCAGACTGTAAGCCAGGTAAGGGCGACAGATCGCACTCAGCACCGGCTGATTCAGACGCTGAACCTCATCGCCGCTGATCAGCACTTTGTGTGTGACATCCAGCGGGATCACCACCACATTCAGCGCCGAGGCGAGCACCTGATCGGCAGCATGCGGATCTTTCCAGATATTAAATTCGCTGAAGGGCGTCACGTTGCCACTGTGCCCGTCGGTGCCAAATGCGCCACCCATGATGACCAGCTCTTTCACCAGCGGAATAATATCCGGCGCCTGATTAATGGCCGTGGCGATATTGGTCAGCGGACCAATCGCCACCAGGGTGATCTGATGCGGCTGCGCCCGCACGCTGTCGATAATAAACTGCACCGCGCCCGGCGCCTGATCGCTGCACGCATTATCAAACGCATCGCCCAGCCCATCTTCACCGTGCAGTCTGGCGGGCGCAGAGGGTGGCAGCGCCAGCGGTCGTGAACAGCCGCGATAGACCTCCGCGTTAATCGCCATTTTCCCGCAAAACAGTCGGGCGTTTTTCACCGCCTGACCCACTGCCACGTTGCCGAAGACCGTGGTAATCCCCAGCAGATGCTGCGTCCGCGCCGCATAGGCCAGCGCAAAGGCGTCATCCACGCCGATATCGGTATCAAAAATCAGGGTACGCATAGGGTCTCCGCAACAGGCTGTAAACCATCAGCATTACTCCGTCTGTGGCGTGCGCGTCAAGGTTTTCAGCCGCCATGACCTCACTGTTGCCAGCCTGAAACGGGCGTCGTATTATCACCGGCTCAAGGTGATGGCGTGCCACCTTTCCCAACCGCCGGTGGGCTTTACACCGGCTGATGACGCCTGACACTCAATCCTTTCGCGGGAGCTGAGGTGTCAGGCGCAGTTTATCTCTGCCTTTCCCCCTCAGCCCGGCGTCAATCTGCAATCAGGAGCAAGACATGTTGAAACCGTTATTGGCTGTGATGATCGGCGGCTCTGCCGGCTGTGTACTGCGCTGGCTCTTTGCGATGCGCTTTAATGCGCTCTTTCCCAATCTGCCACCTGGCACACTGCTGGTGAATCTGATCGGCGGTCTGGTGATCGGCGGCGCGATGGCCTGGTTTGTTCGCCATCCCGATATCGACCCGATCTGGAAACTGCTGATCGTCACCGGACTGTGCGGCGGGCTGACCACCTTCTCCTCTTTTACGGCGGAATTAATGGGGTTGCTACAATCAGGGAACTATTTCTGGGCGATGACCAGCGCGCTGGTGCATGTGATCGGTTCGCTGCTGATGGCGTTTGCCGGTTTCGCACTGGTCACGATGCTGGGCTGATCCGGCTAAGCGGCGCTTGTCATACTCCTTAAGAGGTAGATGCTGTTTCAGGTTTTACGCCCGACCATCCTGCATGAACGGGTGCAGAAGCTGAACGTCACCGATTATTCCGGACGATTAAGGAGCCGAGCAATGCGAACTAACCCCACTTTCCTTAACCTGGTGCTGTTAAACGGTGAACCCGGCCAGAAGCTCCAGGCGGCGCATGACGCCGGTTTCGATCAGGTGGAGATCTGGCGCGAGGATGTCGAGGCGTGCGAGGGCGGCGCGGCGGCACTGGCTCAGATCGCTGCCCGGCAGGGACCTGGCTTTACCAATCTCCAGGTGCTGCGCGATTTCACCGGGGCACCCAGTGCGTTGCGCGGACAGAAGCGCGAAGAGCTGCGCCAGTTTATTCAGATTGCCCAGGCGCTGGGCTGCGACACCATTCAGGCGCCGGCCAGCACCCGTGAGGATTGCTGCGCCGACCAGATTGATGATGACCTGCGCTGGATGGCCTCTGAAGCTGCGCGCTACAACATGCGCATTATGTATGAGCCGATGGCCTGGTGCAGCGTGGATAACACCCTGCCGCTGGCGTGGCAGCGATTGCAGCGGCTCGATCAGCCCAATATCGGGCTGGTGGTCGATCTGTTCCATATCTGCGCGCTGGGCGGCGATGCCTCGCAACTGGACGGCATTCCAGCCGATCGCATCTATGAAGTGCAGCTGTGTGACATGGCCGCCGTTCCCGCGCAGGATAAGCAGAGCCTGATGGCGATGGCGAAGCATCAGCGTCTGCTGCCCGGCGATGGCATTATCGACATTGAACGCTTTGTCGATAAGCTTAAAAGCGCGGGCTATCAGGGACCGGTGGGCATTGAAGTTTTTAATGATGCGCTGAAACGCCTGCCGCCTGAGGTCGCTGCCCGTCATGCCTGGCAGGCATTAAAGCGCTGCTGGGGTTAATCCTGTAAGCACTGCGCGATAAACGCGGCGGCATGCATGGCACCCTGAGCGGAGATGGTGTGGCCGGTGGCGGGTTCAAATCGCGCTTCTACCGGCACCAATGCGGCCCTGAGTCGTGCTGCGGCAGATTCGCTCTCCTGCCACGGAATCACCTCATCGGCCTGGCCGTGGATCAGCAGCGCGGGCAGATGAGGCTGTGGCGTCAGCTCACCGTCAACCGCCAGACGACCCGAAAAGGCGACCACGCCCGCCAGCGGATAACGGCCAGATGCCAGCGCATCCAGCGCCATGATCGACCCCTGTGAAAAGCCGACCAGCACCACATCCTGCCAGCGGTCGGCGAAGCCGTGCTGTGCGATAACGTCGCTGAGGGTCGCGTCAAACGCCGCCCGCGCGGCCCGTACCCGACCTGGCCGGTTCTCTGGTGTCACCTCCTCCAGGCTGAACCACTGCCAGCCAAAACCGGCGGTAAAACGTTCGGGCGCATTGGGTGAGGCAAAAATCACATCCGGCAACAGCGTCGCCCAGTGACGGCCAATCGGTGCCAGATCGTCGCCGTTACTGCCTACGCCATGCAGAAAAATTACCAGTGCTTTTGCCATTATTGCTCCTTTAAAGACCGTACTCACTCAGATCCGGGCCTGCCGGAACGATCCCGTTCGGGTTCAGTGCCTTGATTGAGTAGTAACCCTGTTTGATATGATCGATGCTGACCGTCTCACGCACGCCGGAGACTGACAGCATGCTCTTAAGATAGCGATTCAGCAGCGTATAGTCGCGTATCCGGCGCAGGTTGCATTTGAACAGGCCATGATAGGCGACGTCAAAGCGAATCAGGGTGACGAACAGGCGAATATCGGTTTCAGTCAGCCGTTCACCCAGCAGGAAGGTGCGTCCATCGCTGAGCAGGGCTTCCAGTTCGTCGAGCTGGCTGAAGACGTCATTAAATGCCTGCTGGTAGCTGATCGATGTGGTGGCGAACCCGGCGCGGTAAACGCCGTTATTCAGACGCGGATAAAGACTCTCATTCAGCGCATCAATCTCAGGGCGCAGCGCGGCGGGATAGAGGTCGATGCGGTTATCGGCCAGATCGCCAAAGCCGCTGTTGAACATACGCACAATGTCAGCGGACTCGTTGCTGACGATGGTGCCGGTTTTCTTGTCCCACAAGACCGGCACGGTGGCCCGGCCCGTGTAATCGGGCGCGACGCGGGTATAGATTTCATGCAGGTACTGCGCGTGATTCAGCGGGTCCTGCTGTGCGCCGGGAAAATTGCCAAAGCGCCAGCCCTGAGCACCGAGCTGCGGTTCAACCACCGTCACGCTAATCAGCGACTCCAGCCCTTTGAGCTTGCGGGCAATTAACGCGCGCGACGCCCATGGACAGATCAGCGCCACATAAAGATGGTAGCGATCCGCTTCTGCCGCAAATTCAGTGGAGCCATCGCTGCTGATAAAATGCCGGAAACCGGACGTCTGACGGACAAATCCGCCCTGTTTATCGGTCGACTGCACCGGGTGCCAGTCACTACTCCATTTGCCTTCTACTAACATCGCGCGACTCCTCTGTAATGTGAGAAGCAGCTTAACTGATGACTAAACGGCTGATAATCCGGTCATAAAGACAATCATTTCTTCCATTCTGGAAGAAATTACGCGGGCGGAAAACGGGTAAAGTG
Source organism: Pantoea sp. EKM10T (assembly GCF_011800685.1). Lineage (NCBI taxonomy): Bacteria > Pseudomonadati > Pseudomonadota > Gammaproteobacteria > Enterobacterales > Erwiniaceae > Pantoea > Pantoea sp. EKM10T. The sequence goes on along the minus strand of NZ_JAALEU010000015.1, from coordinate 21,779 downwards.
GCTCACCAGGAAGTCGATAAGCAGGCGCGCCCGGTGTGCCAGATGACGGGCGGGCGGATAAACCGCAAACAGGCCAAGCGGTGGCGTGTCGAAATTCTCCAGCAGCCGGACAATCTCACCGCGTTGCAGCGCGGGAGCTGCGATAAAACCGGGCAGCCGCGCAATGCCCAGTCCGGCCATCGCGGCCTGCAGGCAGGCTTCGGTGTTGGCGAAGCGCAGACGCCCGCGGACCGGTACGGTGATAATCTCGCTGCTGCCGCCGCCGCCGGCAAACGGCCAGTGCCAGGGATCGCGAAAATTGGTGTCGATGATGCACTGATGCTGGGGCATCTCGCGCCAGTGCTGCGGCGTGCCAAACTGCTCAAGATAGACCGGCGAGGCGGCGATGCGCACATGCACCTCACCCAGCTTGCGCGCGACCAGGCTGCTGTCGCTGAGGGTGCCGATACGGATCGCCATATCAAAGCCTTCATCGACGATGTTGACGGACCGATCTGAAAAGCTGACATCCAGTTCAATCAGCGGATAGCGCCGGGCAAACGCCACCAGCACCTCAGACAACACCACAGTACCAAAGGAGCCGGGGGCGCTGATTTTCAGCCTGCCGGTAGGCGTCGTAGCGCTTTCACGCACGCTGGCATCCAGCGTCTCAAACGCATCGAGCAGGTTTTTGACCCGCTCATAATAGCTGCGCCCGACATCGGTGGGTGACAGGGCGCGCGTGCTGCGCTTAAACAGCTGGACGCCGAGCCGCTGCTCCAGCTTTGAAACCAGCTTGGAAGCCTGACTGCTGCTGGTGCCGAGACGTAACGCCGCCGCAGAAAAGCTGCCGGTTTCCAGCACCGTGACAAACATCCGGTCACAATCGAGTCGATCCATGGCGGTGTCCTGTGGAGATAAAGTCGCAGTATAGAAGCTGTGCTCCGCTGATGCAGCCTTCACTTTGCGTGCCTTAACCCTTTCGCTGACGCGGAAAACCTGCTTGACTGACTCTCTGCCCGACGTTCTCTGGAGTAATTCATGTCGCTGATTCACCTGACGTCACTGGCGGAGATCCCGGCCGCCGAGTGGGATGCGCTGTTGCCTGATGACCAGCCCTTTTTGCGCCACGCCTTTCTGCTCACGTTAGAACAGAGCGGCAGCGTGCGGTTAGAGGCGGGCTGGCAGCCCGATCATCTGCTGTGGCGGGAGGAGGGGGTGACCCGCGCCGCGCTGCCAGGCTACCGCAAACGCCATTCACAGGGCGAGTACGTCTTTGATCACGCCTGGGCGGATGCCAGCCAGCGCGCCGGGATCCGCTACTACCCGAAATGGCTGGGCGCGATCCCCTTCAGCCCGGTCAGCGGCGCGCGCCTGCTGGGCGAAAACGCTGCCGCGGCGCAACTGCTGTCGGCCCTGCCTGAGAGCCTGTTACAGCAGGGCTTAAGCGGGGCACATATCAACTTTACCGATGCGCAGGCTAACCAGCTGCTGGCCGATCAGCCCGACTGGCTCTCCCGGCTCGGCTGTCAGTATCACTGGCATAACCGTGGCTACCGCGATTTTCAGGATTTCCTGGATTCGCTGATGTCGCGCAAGCGCAAACAGCTGCGTAAAGAGCGTGAGCAGGTGATGCAGAGCGGCTTTGAGTTTGACCGCTACCTGGGCTACCAGCTGCGCGAAGATCAGTGGGATTTTGTCTACACCTGTTACGCTAACACCTATGCGGTGCGCGGTCAGCGTCCCTATCTGACGCGTGACTTCTTCAGCCTGCTGGCGGAACGCATGCCGCAGAATATTGTGGTGGTGATCGCCCGTTTACAGCAGCAACCGGCCGCCATGGCGTTTTATCTGCGGGACAGCAACGCGCTCTATGGCCGCTACTGGGGCTGTCTGGCGGAGTTTGACCGGCTGCACTTTGAAACCTGTTTCTATCAGGGAATGGATTTGGCCCTTGATGAGGGGCTGACGCGGTTTGATGCTGGCGCACAGGGCGAGCACAAGCTGGTGCGCGGCTTTGAGCCGCAGATTACCCACTCCTGGCACTATCTGCTGCATCCCGGCCTGCGCGATGCCGTGGCAGATTTTCTGGTGCAGGAGCGGGAAGGCGTGCGCGGCTGGGCGGAAGAAGCCCGCGACGCCTTACCCTATCGACGCGGCGATTAATCGATGCCGACAAAACCGCCGGTCTGATGCTGCCACAGCCGGGCATAGAGACCGTTTTGCGCCAGCAGCTCGTGATGGCTGCCCATCTCGGCAATGCCGCCTTTATCCAGCACCACCAGCCGATCCATCTTCGCGATGGTCGACAGGCGGTGCGCGATGGCGATAACGGTTTTGCCCTGCATCAGTGACTCCAGGCTCTCCTGAATCGCCGCTTCCACTTCGGAGTCGAGCGCCGAGGTGGCCTCATCCATGATCAGAACCGGCGCATCCTTCAGCAGCACGCGGGCTATCGCCACACGCTGACGCTGACCGCCCGACAGTTTCACGCCGCGCTCGCCCACGTGCGCATCCAGCCCGGTGCGACCCAGCGAGTCGGAGAGCAGCGGGATAAACTCATCGGCGCGGGCGCGGTGAATCGCAAGCTGCAGCTCCTCTTCGCTGGCGTCGGGACGACCATACAGCAGGTTTTCACGGATTGAGCGGTGCAGCAGCGAGGTGTCCTGGGTGATCATGCCAATCTGGCTGCGCAGGCTCTCCTGCGTCACGGCGGCGATATCCTGATCGTCGATCACAATCCGCCCTGCGTTCAGGTCATAGAGGCGCAGCAGCAGGTTCACCAGCGTCGATTTACCGGCGCCCGAGGGACCAATCAGCCCAATCTTCTCACCAGGTTTGATGTCAAGATTAAAGCCGTTAATCACCTGACGGCCACCGCCATAATCGAAGCGCACATCCTCAAAGCGGATGTTGCCGCGCGTCACCTTAAGCTGCTTCGCCTGCGGCGCATCCTGCACGCTCAGCGGCTGCGCAATGGTTTTCAGGCCATCCTGTACCGTACCAATATTTTCGAAAATGCCGTTGACCACCCACATGATCCAGCCGGACATATTCACCAGGCGGATCACCAGACCGGTCGCCAGCGCAATCGCCCCGACGCTAATCAGCGACTGGCTCCATAACCACAGCGCCAGCCCGGAGGTCGAGACAATCAGCAGGCCGTTCAGCGCCGACAGGGTCAGATCCATGCTGGTGACCATGCGACCGGCGTTCTGGGTTTTTTCGGTCTGCTCCTGAATCGCCTCACGCGCATACTGCCGTTCCAGATCGCTGTGAGCGAACAGCTTGATGGTGGCGATGTTGGTATAACCATCGACAATGGTGCCCATCAGCTTAGATCGCGACTCTGAGGAGACCACCGAACGCGCTTTAACGCGCGGCACAAAGAAACGCAGGGAGGCGCTGTAGGCCACCATCCACAGAATCAGCGGGATCATCAGCCGCCAGTCGGCACCGGCAAACAGCACCAGCGAGGTCACCGCGTAGATCAGCACGTGCCAGATGGCATCCACCAGCTGCACCGCGGAATCGCGCAGTGAACTGCCGGTCAGCATAATGCGCTGGGCGATGCGACCCGCGAAATCGTTCTGGAAGAAATTGAGGCTCTGGCGCAGCACGTAGTTGTGATTCTGCCAGCGGATCATGCTGGTCATGCTCGGGCTGATGCTTTGATGTACCAGCATGTCGTGCAGGGCGATAAAAATCGGCCGCAGAATCAGCGCCACCGCCCCCATCCACAGCAGTATCGGCCAGTTATCCCGAAACAGGGTGGCGGGCGTGGAGTGATTGACCATATCGATAATGCGGCTCAGATAGCTGAACAGCGACACTTCAATCAGGGCTGACGCCAGTCCCACTACCAGCAGTGCCGCGAAACTCGGCCAGACCTGCCGCAGATAGTAGAGGTAAAACGACCAGACCGTTGAAGGGGGCGAGTCGGTGGGCGCGTCATGAAAAATATTGATAAAACGCTCAAAACGGCGATACAACATAGCGATACTCTTTCCGTCCGGTAAAGAGCTACAGCTTAGTGCATGAACCCCGTTCGGCTAAAAGGAGAAAATATGGAAATCATTATTCGGGCACGGGAACCGCAGGATGCCGCCGCCTATCAGCGACTCTACAGTCATCCCGATGTTTATCCCTGGACGCTGCAGCTGCCGTTTCCCAGCGTTGCCACCTGGGAGAAAAAAATCGCCAGAATGGATGCCGAGGGGTTTATCGCCTTTGTCGCGGAGATCGAGGGCGAGCTGGCCGGTGAGCTGACGCTGTTTGTGGATAACAAGCCGCGCACCCGCCACTGCATCAGCTTTGGGCTGGGTGTGCATCCCGATTACGCCGGTCGCGGCGTCGGTGAGCGCCTGATCCGCACCGCGCTCGACTATTCCCGTAACTGGCTGGGGATTACGCGTATGGAGCTGGAGGTGTTTCACGACAACGAACGGGCGCTGCGGCTCTATGAGCGGCTGGGCTTTGAGCGTGAAGGGGTGATGCGGCAGGCTGCCCTGCGCGACGGTCAGCTGCGCGATGTGGTGATGATGGCGAAACTGCTGCACGAGAAGTGATAACCGGAGCGGCAGCGCTGCCGCTCCGCTTTTCATTACGGATTTTTATTGCTGTATTGCTGCATGTTCTGCTGCGTCACCAGTTCAAACGGGATCCACTGGTGGGAATCGACTTTTTTCCCTTTGATCATCTGCTGCGCCACCTCGACCGATTTTTTGCCCTGACCCACGGCATCCTGGAACACGGTGACGGCCAGTTTGCCGCTTGCCAGGGCTTTCAGGCCATCCGGCGTGGCATCAATGCCGCCCACCAGAATGGTTTTCTTCGGTTTCGCCTGGGCAATCGCCATGGTTGCGCCAATCGCCATTTCGTCGTTGTTGGCGGCGACAATATCGATCTCTTCCCCGTTCGACAGCCAGTTGAGCATTAAATCCATGCCCTCATTACGCGAATAGTTTGCGGTCTGCTTCAGCACTACTTTCATGTCGGGATACTTTGCCACCACCTGCTCCACATCTTTGGTGCGCTGCAGCGCACCCGCATCGCTGAGGTTACCGATGATAATGGCGACTTTGCCACGATAACCCGCCTGCTTCGCCAGCGCTTCCATCTGCAACGTGCCCGATTCGCGTTCGTCAGAGCCGACAAACACCACGCCCGGCGGCAGGGTTTTATCGCCCGGTGTGCGGTTAACGTAAACCAGCGGAATGTGAGCCTGCTGCGCCAGTCTGGTCAGGGCAGGGGTGCTGGCGGAGTCGACCGGATCGACGATAATCGCGTCCACCCCGGAACTGATAAAACTCTGCACCTGATCGGTCTGACGGCCCACGTCGCCGCGTGCATCTTCGAACTGCGCATCCAGCTGACGCGCTTTGGCCTCTTTCTCGATCGACTGGCGGATAATGGTCAGAAAGTTCTGGTCGAAATAGGCCATTGAGACGCCAATTTTCTCTGCCAGCGCCGACGTGGAAAGAGAGAGCAGACAGAGTATTGCCCATGCACGTTTTTTCATTGCAGACTCCCGAGGTTAACTGAGTGGAATAGATTTTTCATTTATTATAAAAATGGACAAAGATTATCATTTGCAGCTTATGAACAGTCGCCGGGTTTGACAACCGGCCCTTTTCACTCTTGCTAGCGCCGCCACACTTTGCCGTAAAATCGCCGCGTCATAGCTGCCAGCGCCGATGAAATCCTCGACGTGGCGCACACTCTGCGGCAGGCAGCCGCGGCTTTTTGCGCTTTTGTGCAGCATCGCACTGGCCTTTGTGGTGGTTGTCAGAAAATCGTTCAATCGGGCCTGACGATCTCAACATCCGCACAATGATCCATCGTTAGCCTCCTATCTATATTTCCTTAAGCGGGAAATCTCAGCGTTATTCCTGAAAAAAACCTCGTGGCGCAACCTGCCGCTTTTTAAGGAATTCAGCTCATGCTTAAAGACCAAACGACTCACCGGACGTCTCATGTGCGCATCTGGATCCTCTGCCTGATCCTCTTTCTGTCGGTCGTGGCTTATGCCGACCGTTCGATCCTCTCGATCTCCGGATCGGCGATCAAAGAGGAGTTCGGCCTGTCAGCGATCCAGCTGGGATTGATCCTCTCTGCCTTCAGCTGGGCCTACGTTATCGGTCAGATTCCCGGCGGGCTGTTTCTTGACCGCTTCGGGGCTAAAAAAGTGTATGGCGTCACGCTGGCGCTCTGGTCAGTCTCGACGCTGGCGATGGGATTCGTTGGCGAGTTCTCCAGCGGCATGACCGGCGCGCTGATGCTGATGTTTGGTCTGCGCTTTATGCTGGGATTGATCGAGGCACCCAGCTTTCCCGCCAATGCGCGCGTGGTGATTATGTGGTTCCCTGGCGCAGAGCGGGGACGGGCTTCATCGCTGTTCAGCTCGGCGCAATATTTTGCCGTCGCCATCTTCTCGCCGCTGTCAGGCTGGCTGGTGTCGCGCTTTGGCTGGGAGTGGCCGTTCTTTGTGCTGGGCGGCATCGGCCTGCTGGCGGTGTTTGTCTGGGCTGCCTGGATGCGCGAGCCGCGCAATCACCCTGGCGTGTCAGAGAGTGAACTGCGCCACATCGTCGACGGTGGTGCGCTGGTGGATATCGACTCGGCGCAGACGCTGAAAGCGCGGCCACCGGTCAGTAAAGCGATGTTCAGAAAGCTGCTCACTAATCGCATGCTCTGGTGCGCCTATCTCGGTCAGTACTGCATCATCGCGCTCAGCTACTTCTTTATTACCTGGTTTCCGATCTATCTGGTGCAGGCGCGCGGCATGAACATCATGGAGGCGGGCTTCGCCACCGTGGCTCCGGCGCTGTTTGGTTTTCTGGGCGGGATCAGCGGCGGCTACCTGTCAGACAAGTTAATCGCCCGGGGCTGGAGCGTCTCCTGGGCGCGTAAAACGCCCTATATCGTCGGCATGCTGATGGCGTCCAGCCTGGTGCTGGCGGCGATTATTCCCGGTAACGGCGGCATTATCGCCATTATGTCCTTCGCCTTTTTCGGTAAAGGCATCGCGGCCGGTGCAGGCACCTGGACGGTGATCAGCGACACCGCACCTAAAGAGGCGGTGGGCCTGGCAGGTTCCATTTTTAACGGCATCGGCAATATTGCCGGTTTCACCACGCCGCTGCTGTTCGGCATCATCGTCGGTCTGACCGGCAGCTACAGCATCGGGCTGGCGTTTGTGGCGGCACACTGCGTGGTAGCGGCCCTGCTGTTCCTGCTGGTGATGGGACCGATTGAACGCGTCGGTGAAGAGAGCGATCGCCCGGCATCCTATAACAATCAGGAGAAAGAAGATGGCATTAAAGCAATGTAAGGTGCTGATCAGAGGGAAATTCCTGCCGCCGCAGCTGATAGAGAACATTGAAAAGACGTTCACCGCGTTCCGGCTGTGGGAGGCGGAAGATGAGGCAGCCTTTCTGGCTGAGCAGGGCGTAGATATCGACATGCTGGTCACCAGCGGCAACGCGGTGATGGGCGCACCGGCCGCGCTGATCGCCGCGCTGCCAAACCTGAAAGCGATCTGCAGTAACGGCGTCGGTTATGACAGCATTGATACGGAAGCCGCCCGGTCGCGCGGCATTGTGGTGACCAACACGCCGGAGGTGCTCAATGATTGCGTCGCCGATCTGGGGATGGCGCTGCTGCTGGATGTGGCGCGCCGCATCAGCGAGGCCGATCGCTTCACACGCGCCGGTCACTGGACGCAGGGCCGCTTTCCGCTGAGCAGCAAAATCGGTGGCAAGGTGTGCGGTATCGTCGGGCTGGGCAATATCGGTCAGGCGGTGGCAAGGCGCGCGCAGGCGTTTGATATGGCGATTCACTATTACAATCCGCGTTCACGCCCCGATGTGCCCTACACCCGTCATGAGAGCCTGGTGGCGCTGGCGCAGCAGGCCGATTTCCTGGTGCTGACCCTGCCGGGCGGTGCCGCGACGCGCCACATTATCAATGCGGAAGTGCTGCAGGCGCTGGGACCGCAGGGCTATCTGATTAACATTGCGCGCGGCAGCGTGGTGGATCAGCAGGCGCTGGTGGATGCGCTGGAAACCGGGCAGATCGCCGGTGCCGGGCTTGATGTGTTTGAACAGGAGCCGCAGGTGCCTGACGCACTGCGCCAGCGCGACAATGTGGTGATCACGCCGCATATCGCCAGCAGTACCCGCGAAACCATGGCGGCGATGGCTGACCTGGTCTTTGAGAATATGCTGGCGTTTGCCCGTGGTGAGCCGGTGCTGACCCGGGTAGTGTAACCACCGCGGCGTCTTAACCCCCTGCTGAAACGGGGGCGAGGCAGGACGCCTCTCCTCTGACCACTCACCAGACCCTCACCTTCGCACAAAACAGCCTGAAGAAAATTTGTCCGGCTGCCGATATCACCTTACCACCCGCTGATATTAAAGAGTGATAGCGTGATAAAGCTGATTACCATTGATGAATTGCGCCCAGGGATGTTTATCCACAAGCTGGAGGTCTGGTGGATAAAAGACCAGCGCATTCATAATGAGATGCTGATCACCGATCCCCGACAAATCGCCATGCTTCGCACTGAAGGGATCCGCCAGCTCTGGATCGACCTCGATCGATCGGTGCAGGCGCCGATCGCCTCCACGGTCGCGAAGAGAACCATTGGCCGCACCCCGTTTTTCCAGGAACTGGATCAGGCACAGCAGATCTTTTTGCAGGGCAAACCGAAAGTGCTGGCGATGTTCAACGAAGCGCGGCTGGGTAACGGCCTGAAGCTTGATTATATGATGGATCTGGTGGATGAAATCGCCGGATCGATCACGCGTGAACCCTCCGCCATGCTGAGCGTGGCGCGACTGAAAAATCATGATGACTACACCTATCTGCACTCCATGGCGGTCTGCGGGCTGATGATTGCGCTGGGTAAAAAACTCGGGCTGGATGAGCAGGAACTGCGTCGGGTGGGCATGGGCGGTTTACTGCATGATGTCGGCAAAGCGGCCGTGCCGCTGGCGATCCTGAACAAAGCGGGCAAGCTGACTGAAGAGGAGTTCAGGGTGATGCGTGAGCATCCGGTGGTCGGTGCGCAGATGCTGATAGAAGCCGACGCCGATGACGATCTGCTCGATATCACCCTGCATCATCATGAGAAATATGATGGCAGCGGCTATCCGCACCGCCTGAAAGGCGAGGCGATTTCGCTCTACGCCCGCATGGCGGCGGTGTGCGATGTCTATGATGCCGTCACTTCGACCCGCTCCTATCGCAACGGCTGGACACCCGCCGAGGCGATGCACCAGATGCTGAGCTGGCGCGGCCATTTCGACCCTGGCTTGCTGCACACCTTCGTACGGACCATCGGCATCTATCCGGTGGGATCGCTGGTGCGTCTGGCCTCCGGCCGGGTGGCGCTGGTGGTGAAAGCGGGCGAAAAATCGCTGATGCGTCCCTGCGTGCATGTCTTCTGGTCGCTGCACGCCCAGCGTGAAGTGAAACCGGAAGAGCTCGACCTTGGCGACAGCTTCTGCACCGACAGCATTGTGGGCGCAGAGGACAGTACGCTGTGGGGTAACGTCGATCTCAATCGTATCTGGGCGCTGGAAGTCGCCTGATTTTTCGCCATTTTTACACTATTTTTACGCCCGCCCGCTGCATTTTAACCCCTTCTTTATACGCCTCCGCGCAAGCTAAGCCATAAATCCAATCCTCTGGAGGTTCCTGTGAGCGTGGGCGTAATAACCGGCATTGTGCTGGTGGTGTTGTTACTGGGCTATCTGATCTATGCCCTGTTAAATGCGGAGGCCTTCTGATGGCGGCCAATGCTTTTTTACTCATCGCATTCTATCTGCTGCTGCTGATGGTGCTGGCGCAGCCGCTCGGACGGGGTCTGGCCTCGTTAGTGGCTGACAAGCCAGTGTTTGCCCGCCTGGAAGCGCCGCTGTGGCGACTGCTGGGCGCGCAACAATCGGACATGCGCTGGCCGCACTACCTGCTGGCGATTTTGCTGTTTAATGCGCTGGGTTTCGTGGTGCTGCTGGCAATATTGCTGATGCAGGGCGCGCTGCCGCTGAATCCGCAGCAGCTGCCTGGCCTGAGCTGGCATCTGGCGCTTAACACCGCCGTGAGCTTCGTCACCAACACCAACTGGCAATCCTACAGCGGCGAAAGCACCCTGAGCTATTTTAGTCAGATGGTGGGCCTGACGGTGCAGAATTTCCTCTCAGCCGCGACCGGTATCGCCGTGGCGTTTGCATTGATCCGTGGCTTCGCTAATCGCAGCTCTGCGACCCTGGGTAACGCCTGGCGCGACCTGACGCGCATCACGCTCTATGTCTTACTGCCTATCAGCCTGCTGATGGCGCTGTTCTTTGTCAGCCAGGGCAGCATCCAGAACTTCGCGCCTTATCACAGTTTCTCCACGCTGGAAGGCGTGCAGCAGACGCTGTCGATGGGGCCGGTGGCGTCGCAGGAAGCGATCAAAATGCTGGGCACCAACGGTGGCGGCTTCTTTAACGCCAACTCCTCCCATCCATTTGAAAACCCAACGGTGCTGACTAACCTGGTGCAGATGCTGAGCATCTTCCTGATCCCGGCGGCGCTCTGCTTCGCGTTTGGCGAAAGCGTGCGTGACCGTCGTCAGGGCCACATGCTGCTGTGGGCGATGACGCTGATGTTTGTGGCGGCGGTCTCGGTCGTCATGTGGGCCGAACTGCAGGGCAACCCGCACTTCCTCCAGCTGGGTGCTGACAGCGCCATCAACATGGAAGGTAAAGAGACGCGCTTTGGCATTCTTAACAGCAGCCTGTTCGCGGTTATCACCACTGCCGCCTCCTGCGGTGCGGTGAATGCCATGCACGACTCCTTTACTGCGCTGGGTGGCATGGTGCCGATGTGGCTGATGCAGCTGGGCGAAGTGGTGTTTGGCGGCGTCGGTGCCGGTCTCTACGGCATGCTGCTGTTTGTGCTGCTGGCGGTGTTTATCGCCGGGCTGATGATCGGTCGTACCCCGGAATTCCTGGGTAAAAAAATCGACGTCTGGGAGATGAAGATGACCGCGCTGGCGATTCTGGTCACACCGGCGCTGGTGCTGATCGGTACCGCACTGGCGATGATGACCGACGCCGGACGCAGTGCCATGGCCAATCCCGGCATTCACGGCTTCAGCGAAGTGCTCTACGCGGTCTCCTCGGCTGCCAACAACAACGGCAGCGCCTTTGCCGGACTGAGTGCTAACACGCCGTTCTGGAACCTGTTACTGGCTGCCTGCATGCTGCTGGGCCGCTTCGGCATCATCATTCCGGTGATGGCGATTGCCGGTGCGATGGCGGTGAAAAAAGTGCAGCCGGTGGGTAACGGCACGCTGCCAACCCACGGTCCGCTGTTTATCGGACTGCTGATCGGCACGGTGCTGCTGGTGGGTGCACTGACCTTTATTCCTGCTCTGGCGCTGGGCCCGGTGGCTGAGCATCTGCAACTTGTTCAGGGACAATCCTCATGAGTCGTCAACAACAGGCGTTATTTGACGCAGCATTGCTGCGTACCTCGGCCTGGGATGCAGTGAAAAAGCTCGATCCCCGGGTGCAGTTCCATAACCCGGTGATGTTTGTCGTCTGGCTCGGCAGCATTCTGACCTCGCTGCTGGCGCTGGCGATGCTGACCGGCCGGATCAGCGGCAGCGCCAGCTTTACCGGGGCGATTGCGGTCTGGCTCTGGTTCACCGTGCTGTTCGCCAACCTGGCGGAGGCGCTGGCAGAAGGGCGCAGTAAGGCCCAGGCCAGTAGCCTGAAAGGGGTGAAAAAAACCAGCTTTGCCAAAAAACTCTCAGCGGCGCGCTATGGCGCCGAGTGGCAGCAGGTCAGTGCCGATGAGCTGCGTAAAGGTGACGCGGTGCTGGTGGAAGCGGGCGACATCATCCCCTGCGACGGTGAAGTAATGGAGGGCGGTGCCTCGGTGGATGAGAGCGCCATTACCGGTGAGTCCGCACCGGTGATCCGTGAGTCGGGCGGTGACTTCGCCTCCGTCACCGGCGGGACCCGCATTCTCTCTGACTGGCTGGTGATCACCTGTAGCGCCAACCCGGGCGAAACCTTCCTTGACCGGATGATCGCCATGGTGGAAGGCGCGAAACGCCGTAAAACCCCGAATGAGATTGCCCTGACCATCCTGCTGGTATCACTGACCATCGTGTTCCTGCTGGCGACCGTGACACTCTGGCCGTTCTCGGCATGGGGCGGAACGCCAGTCAGCATCACGGTGCTGGTGGCGCTGCTGGTCTGTCTGATCCCGACTACCATCGGCGGCTTACTGTCGGCGATTGGCGTGGCGGGGATGAGCCGGATGCTGGGTGCTAACGTCATTGCGACCAGCGGACGTGCGGTGGAAGCCGCGGGCGATGTGGATGTGTTGATGCTGGACAAAACCGGCACCATCACGCTGGGTAACCGTCAGGCGACCCAGTTCCTGCCCGCGCCGGGCGTCAGCGAAGAGCAACTGGCCGACGCCGCACAGCTCGCCTCGCTGGCCGATGAGACGCCGGAAGGGCGCAGCATCGTGGTGCTGGCAAAACAGCGATTTAATCTGCGTGAGCGCGATCTCAGCAGCATGGGTGCCAGCTTTATTCCGTTCTCTGCGCAGACCCGCATGAGCGGCGTAAACGTGCAGGATCGACTGATCCGCAAAGGCGCGGTCGATGCGGTACGACGCCACATCGAAGCGAACCATGGCCGTTTCCCTGCCGAGGTCAATGCGCAGGTGGAAGAGGTGGCACGCAGTGGCGGCACGCCGCTGGTGGTGTCAGAGGGCGCGAACGTGCTGGGCGTGGTGGCGCTGAAAGATATCGTCAAAGGCGGCATCAAAGAGCGCTTTGCCGAACTGCGCAAAATGGGTATCAAAACGGTGATGATCACCGGCGATAACCCGCTGACGGCCGCAGCGATTGCCGCTGAAGCGGGCGTGGATGACTTCCTGTCAGAGGCCACGCCGGAAGCCAAGCTGGCGCTGATCCGCCAGTATCAGGCGGAAGGACGTTTAGTGGCGATGACCGGCGACGGCACCAATGATGCGCCTGCACTGGCGCAGGCGGATGTGGCGGTAGCGATGAACTCCGGTACCCAGGCGGCGAAAGAGGCGGGCAACATGGTCGATCTCGACTCGAACCCGACCAAGCTGCTTGAAGTGGTGCACATTGGTAAACAGATGCTGATGACGCGTGGTTCGCTGACCACCTTCAGTATCGCCAACGACGTGGCGAAATACTTCGCCATCATTCCGGCGGCGTTTGCGGCGACCTATCCGCAGCTCAACATGCTTAACGTGATGCACCTGCACTCGCCAGCCAGTGCGATTCTGTCGGCGGTGATCTTTAACGCTCTGGTGATTGTCTTCCTGATCCCGCTGGCCCTGAAAGGCGTCAGCTACCGCCCACTGAGCGCCGCTGCGCTGCTGCGCCGCAACCTGCTGATTTACGGTCTGGGTGGCCTGCTGGTGCCGTTTGTCGGCATCAAAGCGATCGATCTGCTGTTAGTGTTTTCAGGCATGGCCTGAGGAGAGAAAAATGAGTCAGTTACGTCCGGCAATTTTACTGTTGTTGCTGCTTACGCTTGTTACCGGCGTGGTTTATCCTTTGCTCACCACCGGTCTGGCGCAGTGGCTGTTTCCGTCCCAGTCCAGCGGCTCGCTGCTGGAGGAGGATGGCGTGGCGCGCGGATCGGCGCTGATTGGCCAGAACTTTACCCAGCCCAACTATTTCTGGGGCCGCCCTTCAGCCAGTGGCGATAAACCTTATAATCCGCTGGCCTCAGGGGGCAGCAATCTGGCCGCCAGCAACCCGGCGCTGGACAAAGCGGTAGCCGATCGCGTCGCTGCGCTGCGGGCCGCCAATCCGCAGGCACCGGCCGCCGTCCCGGTTGAACTGGTCACCGCGTCAGCCAGCGGGCTGGATCCGGATATTTCGCCACAGGCCGCCCTTTGGCAGGCACCGCGTATCGCCGCCAGCCGCCAGTTGCCGTTGCCGCAGGTCGAGGCGCTGATTGATAAGATGACGCATCGTCCGCTGATGCCATTCCTCGGCACACCGACCCTCAATGTGTTGCAGCTGAATATGGCGCTCAACGAACTGTAATGGTGTTAAGAGCCTATCCCATTAGGCTATTTTATTTGTCAGTCTGAACCTGGGCAGTGCTCACACAGGCTGCTTTAGCAACCTGAACGCCCGTCAGGGCGGCCCTGAAGGGGCGAGCGCAGCGAGTTATCCTCACGTACTACGTGTACGCTCCGGTTGTTCCGCGCTGTCCGTGTCCAGACTGTCTGCAACAATTACGCCTACTGGCATAGGCTCTAAGGAAGCGATGAACCACGAACCCCAGCGTCCCGATCCCGACGCGCTACTGCAGGCTAATCGCGAAAGTCATCGCGGGCAGCTGAAAATTTACTTTGGTGCCTGTGCGGGCGTGGGTAAAACCTATGCCATGCTGCAGGAGGCACAGCGGCTGCGCGCGCAGGGTCTGGATGTCTTAATCGGCGTGGTAGAGACCCATGACCGGCCGGAAACCGCACAGCTGCTGACAGGGTTAACTCTGCTGCCGCGTCGCGCAACCGGCCGCTCGCGTCATGCAGAGTTTGATCTTGATGCCGCGCTGGCTCGCCATCCGGCGGTGATCCTGATGGATGAGCTGGCGCACACCAACGTGCAGGGCTCGCGCCATCCCAAGCGCTGGCAGGATATTGAGGAGCTGCTGGAAGCGGGCATCGATGTACTGACTACTGTCAACGTACAGCATCTTGAGAGCCTCAACGATGTGGTAGGCGGCGTCACCGGCATTCAGGTGCGCGAAACCGTGCCCGATCCCTTTTTCGACAGCGCCGACGAAGTGGTGCTGGTCGATCTGCCGCCCGACGATCTGCGGCAGCGGCTGAAAGAGGGCAAAGTCTACATTGGCGACCGCGCGGAACGCGCCATCGAAAACTTTTTCCGCAAAGGTAACCTGTTCGCCCTGCGTGAGCTGGCCCTGCGTCGCACCGCCGATCGGGTGGATGATCAGATGCGCGCCTGGCGCGATCAGCAGGGACGGGAGCGCGTCTGGCACACCCGCGACGCCATTCTGCTCTGCATTGGCGACGACAGCGGCAGTGAAAAGCTGGTGCGCACCGCCGCCCGACTGGCGGCGCGGCTTGGCAGTGAATGGCACGCGGTCTATGTCGAAACGCCCCGGCTGCACCGGCTGCCGGAAGCGCGGCGACGGGCGATTCTGCGCACGTTACAGCTGGCGCAGGAGCTGGGCGCGGAAACCGCGACCCTCTCTGAACCCGATGAAGCCGAAGCGGTACTGGGTTACGCCCGCGCGCACAATCTGGGCAAAATTGTCACCGGTCGTCGCCCGCTGCGGCGCTGGCGGCGTGACAGCTTTGCCGAACGGCTCGGCCAGCTGGGGCCGGATCTCGATCTGCTGGTGGTGGCGCTGGATGAGCCGCTGAAGGATGCGCCGCATCCGCTGCCGGATGGCCGCGTCACCAGCGAAAAATGGCGTATTCAGCTGCGCGGCGTAATGATGGCGCTGGTGCTCTGTATTCTTGTAACCGCCGCCGGGCAGTCGGTACTGATCGGTTTCGATCCCGCCAACTGCGTAATGATCTATCTGCTGGCGGTGGTGATCGTGGCGCTGCGCTATGGTCGCTGGCCGTCGGTGATCGCCACGGTGATGAATATCGTCGCCTTTGACCTCTTCTTTGTTGCCCCCACCGGCACGGTGGCGGTCTCCGATCTGCAATATCTGGTCACCTTTGGCGTGATGCTGGCGGTAGGCGTAATCGTCGGCAATCTCACGGCAGGCGTGCGTTATCAGGCGCGGGTGGCGCGCTACCGCGAGCAGCGGGCGCGCCAGCTCTATGAGATGGCGAAATCGCTGGGCAGTGCGTTAACGCCGCAGGATATCGCCGCCACCAGCCAGCGGGTGCTGGATGCCACGTTACAGGCGCGCTGCCTGCTGCTGCTGCCGGATGAGCAGGGCGAACTGCAACCGGTGGGCGATGCGTTACCGGCCAGCGAGCCGGATCGCGCGATTGCTAAATGGAGTTACAGCAAAGGCCAGCCTGCGGGTGCGGGCACTGATACCTTACCGGCGGTGCCTTATCAGATCCTGCCGCTGAAAAGTGGCGCGCACTGCCGGGGTTTGCTGGTGGTGGAGCCGCAGAACCTGCGTCAGCTGATGATCCCCGAGCAGCAGCGGCTGGTGGAAACCTTTACGGTGCTGATTGCTAACGCACTGGAACGGATGGCGCTGTCGCATAGCGAGGCGGCGTCCCGGCTCTCGGCGGAGCGTGAACAGCTGCGCAATGCGCTGCTGTCGGCGCTGTCCCACGACCTGCGCACCCCACTGACCGTGCTGTTTGGTCAGGCGGAAATGCTGATGCTCGACCTGGCCAGCGACAACTCAAAATATGTGCCGCAGGCCAGTCAGATCCGCGAGCAGACGCTGAGCACCATCCGGCTGGTGAGCAACATGCTGGATATGGCGCGCATTCAGTCGGGCGGCCTCAATCTGCGTGAGGAGTGGCTGGCGCTGGAAGAGGTGGTCGGCGGGGCGCTGAGCAGCATGGCACCGTCGCTGAAAGGGCATGAGGTCCGGCTCGATCTGCCGGACGACATCGTGCTGATCAAAGGCGACAGCACGCTGCTGGAGCGGGTCTTCACCAACCTGATTGAGAACAGCCTGAAGTATGCCGGTAACAGCGCACCACGCGGCATTCGCGCCTGGCGTGCGGCATCACGGCTGGAGATCTCGGTCTGGGATAGCGGACCGGGCATTGCCGAAGACGATTTAAGCCGGATATTCGATAAATTCTGGCGGGGCGACAAAGAGTCGGCGGTGCCGGGCGTCGGGCTGGGTCTGGCAATCTGTAAAACCATTATCGAGAGCCACGGCGGTCAGATCTGGGCAGAGAACAGGGCCGAAGGTGGCGCGGCATTTCGTCTCTCGCTGCCGCTGCCGCCGGTCCCTGAAATTTCTGACGAAGGGCTGAAATAACTTCACAGTTGATCGGTTATACTCCCGGACCTGTTTGATTATTCGTGGGATTGTATGGAACGTTTTACCGAAAACCTGATGTATGCATCGCGCTGGTTGCTGGCCCCGGTTTACATTGGACTTTCGCTGGGATTGCTGGCGCTGACCATTAAATTTTTCCAGGAAATTTTCCACCTGCTGCCCAACATTTTCAGCATTGCGGAAAACGATCTGATCCTGCTGCTGCTGTCGCTGGTGGATATGACGCTGGTTGGCGGCCTGCTGGTGATGGTGATGCTGTCAGGTTATGAGAACTTCATCTCTAAGCTCGATATCGACGAAGATAAAGAGAAGCTGAGCTGGCTGGGCAAGATGGACTCCGGCTCGCTGAAAAACAAAGTCGCCGCCTCCATTGTCGCCATCTCCTCAATTCACCTGCTGCGGGTGTTTATGGAAGCGCGCAACGTCGAAAACGACAAGCTGATGTGGTACGTGATTATCCACCTGACCTTTGTGCTCTCCGCCTTTGTGATGGGCTGGCTGGATCAGATGTCGCGCAGCGATAAAAAACCGAAGTAACCTCTCTGGCGGCCCGCTGAGGCGGGCGCCTGCTTTACCCTTTCCGCTCTGTTCCCCCTGAACGACCCGCTGGCTGTGAGGCCGGACGCGTGCCCGCCAGCTGCGGCATCACCTCTTTGATCATGGCAAAAAAGTGTTGCAGCCTGGCCGGGTAGTAACTCGCCCAGGGATAGGTCAGCCACACCGGCAGCGGCGGTGCCTGCCACGCGGGCATCAGCTGAACCAGGCCGCCATCCGCCAGATCTTCCTGCACCGCCCAGGACGAGACGATCGCGGCTCCCATCCCAGCCAGTGCCGCTTTGCGCACCGCATATAAACTGTCGCTGCTCAGCCGGGGCATAATCGGCAGGTTCACCGGCTGGCCGTCGTCAATCTTCTGCAACACCACTTCGTTACGGTAAAAACTGGTCAGTGCCAGCCACGGCAGATCGCGCAGCTGTTCAACCCGCTCTATCGGCGGCTGCTGCGCCAGCAGGTGCGGGGCGGCCACCACAATACGTGGCACTTCTGCCAGCAGTATCGCCACCACCGAAGGATCGGTTGGCGCACCGACCTGAATGGCGCAGTCCACATTCTCCGCCATAAAGTCGGGCGTGCGGTCATTCAGCATCCACTCAATATTGAGCCGGGGGTAGCGGTGCAGATAATCCACCAGCGGGGCGATCAGCTGATCCTGGCCAAAGGCGTGCGGGGCCCGAACCCGCAGCGTACCGACCGGGTCATCGCTGGCCCCGGTCAGCTCATCTTCCAGCGCATGCCAGGTCGCCAGCAGCTGCCGCGCCTGGGCGTAGCAGCGCTCGCCATCATCGGTAAGCTTCAGTGCATGGGTGGTGCGCAGGATAAGCTTGAGGCCCAGCCGCTGCTCCAGGCTCTGCAGTCGGCGGCTGACGGTGGGTTGTGTCGTGCCGAGCTGCGCGGCGGCGGCGGATAAGCTGCCGCTCTCAACAATACGGATAAAAGTCTGCATCAGATCGATGCGATCGCTGCTGTTAGGATTGTTCATACGCACCACGTATAACGGTTTTGCCTGATGTCAGTCTACCGCGTATAACCGCAATGCGCTTTAATGGCAGGACGAAATGATGAGGATTACAGCATGTCAGCCATACAGACCCAGACCCAAAATGAACCGCTCTCTGCGCCGCTGGTGTTTACCCTGGCCGCCGGTGCCGGACTCAGCGTCGCATCGATCTACTACAGTCAGCCGATGCTGGATATCATCAGCAAGCAGTTTAACGCCGGCATCGGCGCGGTCGGCATGGTGCCGATGCTGACCCAGGCGGGCTATGCGCTGGGCATCCTGCTGCTGGCTCCGCTGGGCGATCGCCATGACCGGCGCACCATTATCTTTATCAAAGGCTTAATGCTGGTGGCGGCGCTGCTGCTGTGTGGTTTTTCCGGTGGACTCAGCGCGTTGCTGATTGCCAGTTTTATCACCGGCCTGACCGCCACCGTGGCGCAGGATATTGTGCCCGCTTCGGCGGCGCTGGCGCCGGAACGCAGCCGGGGTAAAACAGTCGGCACGGTGATGACCGGGCTGCTGGTGGGCATCCTGCTGTCGCGGGTGGTCAGCGGGGTGGTGGCAGAGTATTTCGGCTGGCGCACCATGTATATGATTGCCGCGCTAGCGGTGCTGCTGATTACGCTGACGCTGTGGCGGGTACTGCCGCGTTTCGCGCCAGGCACCTCGGTGAGCTATCCGCGCCTGTTGCTGTCGCTGGTGCACCTGTGGCGTCACCATCAGACGCTGCGTCGTGCCGCACTGGCTCAGGGGCTGTTGTCAGTGGGTTTTAGCGCCTTCTGGTCGACGCTGGCGTTAATGCTCAGCGACCGCTTTCATCTGGACAGTGCCGTGGCCGGGGCGTTTGGTTTAGCCGGTGCGGCGGGTGCCATGGCGGCACCGCTGGCGGGCAGTTTTGCTGACCGCATCGGTCCGGCAAGGGTCACGCAGGCTGGCGCCGCGCTGGTAACGATCTCCTTTGCGCTGATGTTTCTGCTGCCGCTGCTGCCGATGCCGGCCCAGCTGGCGCTGATTGTCCTCTGCACCATCGGCTTCGATTTAGGGGTGCAGGCCACGCTGGTGGCGCATCAGACGCTGGTCTATGGCCTGGCGCCGGAAGCACGCAGTCGCCTGAATGCGTTGCTGTTTACCGTGGTGTTTATCGGTATGGCCACCGGTGCGGCGCTGGGAAGTCTGGCGCTGGCACACTGGGGCTGGAATGGCGTGGTTGCGCTCTCGACCTTAGCCGGTGCAGCCGCGCTGGCGGTCCGCTTCGCCAGTCGACACCTGAAAAACTGACACCTCGCCCGTCAAAAAATGTGCCAGGCTTATTCATAAACCCGAAATAATCTGGAGTGTTATGAACTTTTTAGCCTGGACAGCAGCGACGGGCGGCCTTCTGCTGCTGATGTCGCTGGCTTCCGGTTGGATTCACCGGGGGCCAGTCACCTCATTTGGTCTGTTCCTTATCGCGGGCATGCTGTGCGGCCCGTGGGGATTTGATGTTATCCACATCGATATTGTTACCCATTCCGAAGCCGTGGCGCACATCACTGAAATCACCATGGCTGCCTCGCTGTTCATCACCGGCCTCAAGCTGCGTCAGCCGCTGCAAAATAACTGCTGGCACACCGGGCTGAAACTGGCTTTTCCCGCCATGCTGCTGACCGTGGCCGCGATGACCCTGCTGTCGCACTTCCTGGTGGGATTAGACTGGCCGATTGCACTGGCGTTTGGTGCCATTGTCGCGCCAACCGATCCGGTGCTGGCGAGCTTAATCTCGGTCAACGATGCGCAGGATGATGACTCGCTGCGCGTGGCGATCTCCAGCGAAGCGGGTATGAATGATGGTTCCGCGCTGCCGTTGCTGATGCTGGCGCTGCTGCTGTTTAATGGCGAAAGCCTGAGCGTGGCGATGCTGGGGCACTGGGGTGCGGTCGAGGTGCTCTGGGCAATTGGCGGCGGTCTGATCATCGGTTTTGTGCTGGGGCAGTTGATTGGCCTGCTGGCGACCCGACTACGCAATGCCAATGGCGATGTGGCGCCCAATGATTTCCTGGCGCTGGCGCTGATTGCGCTGAGTTATTCACTGGTGGAGTGGCTGGGTGCCTCCGGCTTCCTGGCTGCCTTCGCCGCCGGGCTGGGATTACGCCGTGCTGAGATGGGCGTATTCCGTCGCCATCAGCCGGACGATCTCTCTGACGACGAGCGCGTGCTGCCCTCTGAAGCACTGGTGAACCCTAACAAACGCCTGGCGCATCAGGGCGACAACAATATGGTGAAGTCGATAGGGTTTGTAGTAGGCGACGCCCTCTCTTTTGGCGATACTATTGAACGTTTACTGGCGGCTGGCATGATGGTGGTGCTGGGCGTCACACTGGCGCAGCACTGGAACATCTACGGCGTGCTGATTGGCCTGGTGCTGTTTGTGGTGGTGCGGCCACTGGCCGTCTGGCTGGTGACGCTGCGCGCCGGACTGCCGCTGGGGCAGCGTCTGCTGATTGGCTGGCTGGGCATCCGCGGGATTGGCAGTCTGAACTACATCGCCTATGCCTGGACGCACGGTATGGAGGGCCCGCAGATGGAAATTATGACCAATATGGCGTTAACGCTGGTGGTCTGCAGCGTGGTGGTCCACGGCACCACCGTGTCGCCGCTGCTGAACTGGCGTCAGAAACGCCTAGAAGCCCTTCAGCGTAAGGTTTAACCCGAACTAACAGGAGTTAAGAATGAAAGTAACTCAGATAGTGCTGCTGAGCATCCTCGCCACCGGCAGCGCGCTGGCGGCGGACGAGGCTGACACTGAGCAGAATGTTTATGCCAGTCAGCTGTGCCACATTGTCAGCGGCGAGAAAAAGGTCGCCAGTGCGGATCAGTATGTCGAACAGATGAAATCGACCGTGGCGCGCAGTCAGTCGCCGTCGGCGATGAATCAGCCCGAGTTCGATGAAGAGTCCGCGCGTGAAGTGGCCAGTGCCTGGCTGCAGCTGGGTGATGATGAGCGTGCCAAACTGCGCGTTAACGAACAGCAGTGTGAGCAGGCCGTGATGGCGCAGTTCCAGCAGGAAGATTAACCGCATCGGATTAAATAAAAACGCGCCTGCCGGCTAATGCCAGCCAGTTAAGCGACAGGTGATAACGCAGTCTGGTGCCGCTCATGGGCTGGCGGTCCTCGCGCCGCTGCGCGGTTCCTTCACTTCATTCGCCTGCCTGACGGACCGCCGGGGATGGCACAT
>NZ_JAALEU010000014.1:0-90474 GCF_011800685.1 Pantoea sp. EKM10T | reverse complement strand
GAACTCAGAAGTGAAACGCCGTAGCGCCGATGGTAGTGTGGGGTCTCCCCATGCGAGAGTAGGGAACTGCCAGGCATCAAATTCGTTCCTTTTCCCCTGACAAGGAAAATAACAGGAACAGACGGCCATCAGCCAGTTGCTGACAGCTGTGAAAGAATCGGTGGAGCGGTAGTTCAGTTGGTTAGAATACCTGCCTGTCACGCAGGGGGTCGCGGGTTCGAGCCCCGTCCGTTCCGCCACTTAATTGGAAAGCCCTGACTTAACGGTCAGGGCTTTTTCCATTGCAGCAAATTCAACACGGAAAAATACACCGCACTGATTCTCTTCGATCTCCCGGATCATTTTAACGAACGCTAATTCTTTGAATCTGAATCGATAATCGCGCAATCGATCCCACCCTTCCCAATTGTGTGCGGGCAGACCCCGATCAGGCCAGCCCCTGTAGATTTCAGGTACGCCAAGGCTGGTCAGCTGTCCACTCACTCAGAAAATCGATAAAAGCGCGCACACGCTGGCTTACGCCAATATCACTGTAGTAAACAGCATGGAAGGGCATCTCGACCGGCAGACGCTGATCGGCCAACACTTCCACCAGTTTTCCCTCAGCAACTTCACGATCGATCATATAGTCCGACAGGCAGGCAATACCATTACCGGTAAGACAGAGCTGCTTAATCGTCTCTCCACTGTTAGAGGAGATAGCCCAGCTAATATCATAGAGTTCGCCGCTTTCACGGGAGACGGGCCAGCGATTGAGTCGTGGGGAATCATCAAAGCCGAGACAGTGGTGGTTATCCAGCTCAGCCACCGTTTGCGGTGTCCCATGCTCACGGAGATAGGCGGGTGAAGCAACCATCTTGCGAAAGCTCCTGAACAGCAGCCGGGCGCGCAGCGTTGAGTCGGTGAGATTGCCGGCGCGAATGGCGATATCCACTTTCCGCTCAATCAGATTGATAAAACTCTCTGAGGAGATCAAAGAAAGAGTCACGTCAGGATAGCGCAGACGAAAGGGTTTAATCATCGGCATCAGCAAATGCAGAATGACCGGCGTCGCGGCATCAACGCGCAGTAGTCCTTTAGGCGCCTGTAAACTCTCGATCAAATCGCTTTCTGCCGTGGTCATCTCCTGCAAAAAACGTTGAACATGGCGAAAATAGCGTTCGCCCTCCTGCGTAAGCGCCAGCTGCCGTGTTGTGCGGGTCAGCAGGGCAATACCCAGCTTGCTCTCCAGCTTTTTAACTGTCCTGCTGACGGCAGAGTTAGCCATCTTCAGCTGTTCAGCAGCGCGACTGAAACTTCCACTTTCTACTACGCTGACAAACACTTTTAGTTCATCAGAAGATGCCTTCATTCTTCCTCCCTGCAGTCACATGGCCATTAAGCCAGTTTATGACTGATAATGCTGTTATAACCAGTACAGGAGCCGTTAACGATGACATCGGGGATGTCACCGCCTGATCTGCCTCGTTTTGCTTAGCGAACGTAAAAGGGCTGCTTTATTCTGGAAAAGGTGATGAATTCTGACATTCACCTGCATCCATTGAAACCCCGGTCTAAAATCCCTATAACAGACAGGTGTTAACTGTATTTTGAATCATCAGCCAGGCGGGAAAGTGCGCAAAAAAACTTATGCAATGCGATATGTAGCAGGACAACCAGTGGAACAGATCTTTCCACCTGGCGCGATGCTCCATCTCGGTCAGGCACTGCCACCCGGCGCACCCTTGCCCGCGCACCCAAACCTCAAAGTTCTGGTGTGGAACATCTTCAAGCAGCAACGCGCAGACTGGATGTCGGTACTGGAAGGATTTGGTAAAGATGCGCACCTGGTATTACTGCAGGAAGCGCAGACCACACCAGAACTGGTGGAATTTGCCACCAGTAATTATCTTGCTGCCGATCAGGTACCTGCCTTTGTGCTGCCTCAGCATCCCTCTGGGGTGATGACGCTCGCCTCTGCGCACCCGGTCTATTGCTGCCCGTTGCGTGAGCGTGAGCCTCTGCTGAGGCTGTCAAAATCGGCACTGGTCACGGCGTATCCGCTGCCCACGGGGGAAATGCTGATGGTCGTGAACATCCATGCGGTAAATTTCAGCCTGGGCGTCGACGTCTACAGTAAACAGCTGGGGCCAATCGGGGAGCAGATCATGCATCACCAGGGGCCGGTGATTATGGCCGGGGATTTCAATGCCTGGAGCCGTCAGCGTATCAATGCACTCTACCGTTTTGCACAGCGAATGAAGCTGGAAGAGGTCATGTTCACTGCCGATCACCGCCGTAAAGCCTTTGGTCGCCCGCTGGATTTCGTCTTCTATCGCGATCTCAGGGTGAGTGAGGCATCCGTACTGGTGACGCGCGCGTCCGACCATAACCCCTTACTGGTGGAGTTCAGTTCAGGAAGCTAGTCCGGTGCATTAAGCGAGCCTGTAGAAGGAGGAGGGAAGTCCGGCAGATGAGTAAACGGTGGCGGATGAATAAAAGAAAAAGGCTGACAAATGTCAGCCTTTTCAATGTATCAGGTATCAGGTGTTGCGTTATTATTCACAAACAGCGTTAAGTTATCGCCGGGTTGAATATCTTTCGCACTGTCCAGCACACTGTTCCAGCGCATCACGTCTTTGATATTGACGCCGTGATGACGGGCAATACTGTCAAGAGAATCACCCTTACGAACACGATAGGTGATGCTGTTGCCGTTATCAGCCAGTCGGGTGCCATTCGAACCAATGGTCAGAGTCTGACCCGGTCGGATATCAGCACCGCGCAGGTTGTTATCCTGCTTCAGTGTCGAGACGCTAACGCCAAGTTTTGAGGCGATACCAGAGAGCGTATCACCCCGTCGCACTTTGTACCCGCCACTCGCACTGGCTTTCGCAAGCTGAGTAGGCTGTACCGCTGCGATGTCACCAGAAGCCAGTGAGTTACGCAGTTTCGCGACGTTCGACTTCGGCACCATAATATAGTGTGGGCCGTTTGGCGCTGTTGCGCCGCCTTTGTAACCGGTATTGAAGCTCTTCAGTTTCGTGAGCGACATACCCGCCATTTCGGCAGCCTGCGTCAGCTGTATCTGCTGACCCACTTCCACTCGCGCCAGAGCACGACTTTCATTAGGTGTCGGCAGTTTGATACCGTAACGCTTGTTATTTTTGAGCAGTTCACTCAGAGCTAACATTTTAGGCACATACACGGTCGTTTCGCGTGGCAGCGATAAATGCCAGAAGTCAGTCGGCTTACCGCGCGCCTTGTTCTGCTTTATCGCTTTGAGTACACGTCCTTCACCACTATTGTACGCTGCGATGGTTAATAACCAGTCGCCGTCAAACATGGTGTTAAGACGCTGCATCATATCCAGCGCAACTTTCGTGGATGCGACCACATCACGTCGCCCATCGTAATACTGGTTCTGTTTCAAACCATAGTTTCGACCTGTTGCAGCAACAATCTGCCAGATACCAGCGGCATTGGCGGATGAAGTTGCCCGGGGGTCAAAAGCGCTCTCCACTATGGGTAGCAGTACCAGTTCCATCGGCATTTTACGTTTCTGTATCTGCTCGACTATCCAGTACATGTACGGCTCTGCCCGTAATGTTACATCGTGGAGATAGCTCTTATTTTTTAAAAATTTACTTTTTTGTTCGCGGATTGCCGGGTTTTCCGGAATCCCCATCTTCAACTCGTCACTAATGAAACTCCAGAGATCTGCGTCTGCTGCGAGGCCAGTTCCATCTTCCTGCCATCGCGGCGACAAAAACTCGTCTCCGTACTTTCCATTTTCACCTTGACCAGCTGAAGACAGACTCTGTGCATGCTGTACCGGGATATTGGCATCGTTCCTGGACGCCTGACATCCTACCAGCAAGACTGAGGCGAGTAAGATCGCTTTAGCCTTCATGTGTGTGTCAATAGTTCGCTTAAAAGACGAGCAACTATACGTGACGACTTTTCACAACACAACCCGAAAAATCAAAAAGCGTCTTTCTTCTCGCGTAGAACGGCAAATGAACGCCATACAGGTTCATCAGTAACGTTAACGTTTAATGCCCTTTGTAAATCAACGTCTTGCGTGCGAAGAAATAAATTTATTGTCCGTTCGTGCGCCAGTTTTGTGGGCAAACTAATGCCATTTTCAGCGCGTAAGTCCTTAATTTTCTGATATTCGGCCGTTATTTGTGGGTCATGGGGCAGAATAGCCGCAGCAAACTTCAGATTGGATAAAGTGTATTCATGCGCGCAGCAGACTAATGTTTCACCTGGAAGCTGGTTAAGCTTTTGAAAGGAATCATACATCTGCTCTGCCGTGCCCTCAAAAAGGCGTCCGCAGCCGCCCGAAAAGAGTGTGTCACCACAGAAAAGATAAGGTGAGCTGTAATATGAGATATGTCCTAAAGTGTGACCAGGGGTGTGGATCACCTCAAACGTCAGGCCCAGTACCGTGACCTTATCGCCTTCGCTGACTATCGTTCTGGCCCCTTTAGCCGCAGTTTCCTGGGGACCATAGACCTCAAGCTGAGGGAAATGCTCGCACAGTGTTTTCACTCCGCCCGTGTGGTCGTTATGGTGGTGAGTCAGCAGAATAGCGACCGGCTGCCAGCCGTTGGAGGCCATTTTTTCTAACACCGGTTGGGCTTCGCCGGGATCGACAATCAGGCATTTACCCTCATCATCAGTCAGCGTCCAGATGTAGTTGTCCTGCAACGCAGGAATACTGGTAAGATTCATCATCACCTCTCGCAGGTCGTAGGAAAAGGAAGAGCGTAAAGCATGAAGCCCGCTAAATCACGCCAGATTCTGAACGCACCGCTGTCATGGCGCGATATGCCGTGGGGAGATTATTTCCGCGACGCGCTAACGCAGCAGCTTCAGCCTTACCTTGGAAAGCTTTATGGCTTTCATATGCTTAAGCTTGGCAACCTCAGCGCAGAAATCAACACCGAAAACTGTGCTATTTCACATCAGGTCAATGTTGGCAGGGAAGGTGAGCTGTTACAGGTGCTGGCTGACCCGATGCAACTGCCGTTTGAGTCGAAGTCGATCGATGCCTGTTTGCTGGCCCATACGCTCGCCTGGAGCCAGGATCCTCACCGGGTGTTACGTGAAGTAGATAGGGTGTTAATTGATGATGGCTGGATGATTATCAGCGGCTTCAATCCATTCAGCCTGCTCGGCGTGAGTAAGATGGTGCCGGGCCTGAACCGCAAAGCCCCCTGGAGCGGACGGATGTTCAGCCAGGTGCGGTTAGTCGACTGGCTGGGACTGTTGAATTATGAGGTGGTCTATCGCACCCGCTTTCAGGTGCTGCCGTGGCATCGGCAGGGCGGAAAACTGATAAGCGCCCACTTACCGGCGCTGGGCTGTCTGAATATTGTGGTGGCACGTAAACGCACCTTCCCGCTGCTGCCGACCCGGGCTAAGAAGAGTATGAGCACCAGCAAGATCCGCCAGACGGTCAATGCCACACGCCAGTTCCGGCAGGCAGAGGATCAGGATTCGGTTTTATAACCGATATCCTCAAAAGCGGGATTTTCAGCTGCGCTGCGGGCCAGCACGTCGCAGCGCTCATTTTCCGGATGTCCGGCATGGCCTTTAACCCACTCCCACTGAATCTTATGGGTGCTGAGTGCTAAGTCGAGACGCTGCCAGAGATCGACATTCTTCACCGGCTTTTTGTCGGCGGTTTTCCAGCCACGCTTTTTCCAGTTATGGATCCAGCTGGTAATTCCCTGACGCACATACTGACTGTCGGTACTGAGCACCACATCGCACGGCTGAGTCAGCGCTTCCAGTGAGACAATCGCCGCCATCAGCTCCATCCGGTTATTGGTGGTAAGGTGATAGCCCGCGCTGAAGGTTTTCTCATGCTGACCGTAGCGTAAAATCGCCCCATAACCGCCGGGACCGGGATTTCCAAGACAGGATCCATCGGTGAATATTTCTACCTGTTTGCGCATCTCTGGTAGACTTCCTCTCAAAAACGCTAAGTCTGACATAAAACGGGTCTTATGAGCACTGCAAATAACCGCCAGATCGTTCTCGATACTGAAACCACCGGCATGAACATGATCGGGGTACATTATGAGGGGCACCGCATCATTGAGATTGGTGCGGTAGAGGTGATCAACCGTCGCCTGACCGGTAACAATTTCCATATGTATCTCAAGCCCGATCGGCTGGTCGATCCCGAAGCCTTTGGCGTACACGGCATTGCCGATGAGTTCCTGGCCGACAAGCCTGCCTTCAGCGAGATTGCCGATGAGTTTCTCGACTACATTCGCGGTGCTGAATTAGTGATCCATAACGCCCCGTTTGATATCGGCTTTATGGACTACGAGTTTGCAAAGCTGAACCGCGGCATTGAGAAAACCGAAACTTTCTGCAAAATCACCGACAGTCTGGCGCTGGCGCGCCGTATGTTTCCCGGCAAGCGCAACAGCCTTGATGCGCTTTGCTCGCGTTACGAAATAGACAACAGCAAACGAACCCTGCACGGCGCACTGCTCGATGCCGAGATTCTGGCTGAAGTCTTCCTGACGATGACCGGCGGACAGACTTCACTCTCCTTTTTATCGGAAAGTGAAAGCGCCCGACAGGCGCAGGGAGAGAGCATCCAGCGCATCGTGCGTCCCACCTCTGCACTGCGAGTGGTCACGGCCAGCGATGAAGAAGTGGTTGCCCATGAGTCACGTCTGGATCTGGTGATGAAAAAGGGTGGCAGCTGCCTGTGGCGCGGCTGAATTACGCATTTTTGTGGATAAAATCAACGGCAAGCTGAAAAAAACAGCAAACGATTTGTACGCCTGGAAAAAGCGTTGACGTCGCAACAGGCTGCCATTACTATGCGCCTCGTTCCCGACGGGGAACAAAGCGCGGAGCGGTAGTTCAGTTGGTTAGAATACCTGCCTGTCACGCAGGGGGTCGCGGGTTCGAGCCCCGTCCGTTCCGCCAATCTCTTTAAAAAAGCCGATTCAGAAATGAATCGGCTTTTTGCTGTCTGCTATTCAGCGGTGGCCTGGTTCTTCTGCGGCATCACCTCGCCTTGCCAGCGGGCGACATCCTCCGCCTCACGATCTTCACGGGCGATAAAGCGATAGCAGCCTGCCGCCAGACCGGCGCCAATAAACCAGCTGAAATTCGCCACCTGATGCAGGGAAGGGATAAAGCTAATCACCAGGCAAATCGCCACCGATGGCAGCAGTGCGCCAATCGCTTTAGGGTTAAAGCCACCGCGATACCAGTAACGGCCTGCTGGCGTATCGTTAAAAAGATCGTCGACCGAGATACGTCCACGTTTAATCAGATAGAAATCGGTCAGCAGAATCCCGAACAGCGGCCCGATAAACGATCCCAGCACATCCAGCGTATAGTGAATCAGCTCAGGAGACTGGAACAGATTCCACGGCGTTAACAGCACCGACCCCACCGCAGCGATCATCCCGCCGGTACGGAAACTGATTTTCTGCGGTGAACAGTTGGAGAAGTCAAAAGCGGGCGAGACGAAGTTCGCCACGATATTGATGCCGATGGTGGCGGTAATCATGGTCAGCAATCCAATCGCGACCGCCAGATCGTTGCCGACCATGCTCACGGTTTCGATGGGATCGGTAATCATTTTGCCAAACAGCGACTGTGTACCCGACACAATCACTACGGTCACCACCGAGAACAGCAGAAAGTTAAACGGCAGTCCCCAGCGGTTGCCGCGACGGATCTCTGACATGCTTTTGCCGTAGCGTGAAAAGTCACCGAAGTTCAGCAGCGGCCCGGAGAAGTAAGAGACCACCAGCGCCGTCGCCGTAATCATCTGCCACGTCTGCTCGCCTGCGGTCAGCGATTTGCTGGCGAGGGTAAATGAGATCCCATCGAAGCCGGTCTTGTATACAATCCAGCCCGCCAGCGCCACCATCACCACATAGACCGCCGGTCCGGCGACATCAATAAACCGTTTGATGGCGTTCATGCCATGCCAGAACACCATCGCCTGCAGTAACCACATAATGCCGAAGCAGCACCAGCCCAGCAGCGACAGACCAAGCCAGTGCGGCACGGTCATCGACGTCAGCGACGGCGCGAACTTCAGCAGCACCAGCATCAGCGCATTCGCCGCCAGATAGGTCTGGATGCCATACCAGGCGAACGCGATCAGACCGCGTATCACTGCCGGGATATTGGCACCAAACACCCCAAACGCCTGACGGCAGATCACCGCATAGGGGACGCCCGCCATCTGGCTCGGTTTCGCCACCAGATTCGCACAGATCTGCACGATGCAGATCCCCGCCAGCAGGCAGAGCAGCACCTGCCAGCTGGCTAATCCCAGCGTGAAGAAGCTGGCGGCCACCACATAGCCGCCCATGCTGTGCACATCCGACATCCAGAAAGAAAAAATGTTGTACCACGACCAGTTCTGATCGCGAGTCGGTGCCAGGTCGTCGTTACAGAGTCGTGGGCTGTAACGGGCGTTGGCTTCAGAGGCCGTGCTGGCCACCGTTGATTGATTTGGCATGAAACCTGCTCCTCTACCCGAGAGTGGAATGAATAATCTGGTAAAGCGGTATTGCAGGATCCAGGCCAGATCTCTTTTCTTGTATACAATATTTATTTTTCACGTATACGATATGTGGCGTACAGCAAGCGACCGGAGCGGGTAATGACGAGTAAAACAGGACAGCGAGACGCCACCAGGCTGCAGGATAAAGATGAAGGGATTTACCAGGCATTGATGAACGCCATTGTTGAGCATCAGCTGCCGCCGGGCAGTAAACTGCCGGAAGAGGCCCTTTCCGGGGTCTTCGGTGTGAGCCGCACCGGCATCCGCAAAGTGCTGCAACGCCTCGCGGCGGTGCAAATGGTCACTCTGACGCCCAAACGTGGTGCGCAGGTCTCCACACCCGGCGTTGAAGAGGCGCGGGATATCTTCTCAACCCGCAGTTTAATGGAGTGCGCTAATCTGCCAGTGGTCCTGGCCCATTTGCAGCCCCCGCATCTGGTGGCGCTGGAGCAGCTCATCGCGCAGGAGAACCAGGCGCACGCCGATCATGATGGCCCGGCAGCCATCCGGCTGTCAGCGGCCTTTCATATTCAGTTACAGGCGATCTCCGGGAATCAGGTGCTCACCGGCATGGTGACCAGTCTGACGCAGCGATCATCGCTGGTGATCGCCGCCTATGGCGCACCCTGGCAGCGTGGCTGCCGCTGTGACGATCATGCGAATCTGCTTCAGTTACTGCGCGCGCGTGCGCTGCAGCCGCTGACGCAGGCGCTACAGCATCACTTCGAGCACATCGTCTCCAGCCTGCACTTTGAGCGCAGCGGGGAAACGCTGCCCGACTTTTCCCGACTGTTTGCCGCAGGCTCTGGAGCTGCCTCATGAGCCTGATTCAGGTTATTAACCCTAATACCAGCCTGGCGATGACCGAAACTATCGGTCAGGCCGCGCGTGCGGTCGCCGCACCGGGCACCGAAATTCTGGCTGTTTCGCCGTCGCAGGGCGTGCCTTCCATTGAAGGGCACTTCGATGAGGCGATCGCCGCCATCGGAGTACTGGAGCAGATTAAACTGGGCAGAGCGCAGGGCGTCAGCGGCCACGTCATTGCCTGCTTTGGCGATCCGGGTTTGCTGGCGGCACGCGAGCTGGCCAGCGGACCGGTGATCGGCATTGCGGAAGCGGCGATGCATACCGCCACGCTGCTGGCGACGCGTTTCTCCATTGTCACCACGCTGCCGCGCACCCTGGTGATTGCGCGTCATCTGCTGCAGCAGTATGGCTTTACCCATCACTGTGCCGCGCTGCATGCCATCGATCTGCCGGTACTGGCGCTGGAAGATGGCAGCGGCCTGGCGCAGGAAAAAGTGCGGCAGCGCTGCATTCAGGCTAAACGGCAAGATGGCAGCGGGGCGATTGTGCTGGGCTGTGGCGGAATGGCGACGCTGGCCGGGGAGCTGACCCGGGAGCTCGGCCTGCCGGTG
Source organism: Pantoea sp. EKM10T (assembly GCF_011800685.1). Taxonomy (NCBI): domain Bacteria; kingdom Pseudomonadati; phylum Pseudomonadota; class Gammaproteobacteria; order Enterobacterales; family Erwiniaceae; genus Pantoea; species Pantoea sp. EKM10T. Next base: position 80,511 of record NZ_JAALEU010000014.1, on the reverse strand, counting down.
ATCGATGGCGTCAGCGCGGCGGTGAAGATGGTGGAGTCGCTGGTGGCGCTTGGTTTTGGCACCAGCAAACATGGTGATCTGGCCTGGCCTTTGCAGAAACCTCTCTCAGGTGCGTTTCAGCATCTAAACTAACGGAACTTTCCCGAATCAAAACAGGTGGAGTGATGACTGACGCTGCAGAGAAGAAAGAGTACAGCTTTAACAAAAACTATCCGCGCGATTTAATCGGTTATGGCGCTCATCCGCCGCACGCCGCCTGGCCCAACAACGCCCGTGTGGCGGTGCAGTTTGTTCTTAACTACGAAGAGGGCGCAGAAAACAGCGTGCTGCACGGCGACACCGGCTCAGAGCAGTTCCTCTCCGACATCATCGGGGCAGCGAGCTATCCCGATCGCCACATGTCGATGGAGTCGCTGTATGAGTACGGCTCACGCGCCGGTTTCTGGCGTATCCACAACGAATTCCAGAAACGCGGTCTGCCGTTAACGGTTTTCGGCGTGGCGATGGCGCTGGCGCGTCATCCGGAAGTCGTCGAGGCGATTAAACAGGCTGACTACGATGTGGTCAGTCACGGCTGGCGCTGGATCCACTATCAGGGCATGGATGCAAAAACCGAACGCCAGCATATGCAGCAGGCGGTCGATGTGCTGGTTGATCTGTTTGGTAAAGCGCCGACCGGCTGGTACACCGGCCGCGACAGCCCGAATACCCGTCGGCTGGTGGTGGAGCAGGGCGGTTTTAGCTATGACAGTGACTACTACGGCGACGATCTGCCTTTCTGGACCCAGGTCACCTGTCAGGATGGAACGGTTAAACCGCACCTGATTATCCCCTATACCCTGGAGTGCAATGACATGCGCTTTGCCTCGCCGCAGGGATTTAATACCGCGGAACAGTTCTTTACCTATCTGCGCGACAGCTTCGATGTACTGTATGAAGAGGGCGAAACCGCACCGAAGATGATGTCGATCGGTATGCATTGCCGCCTGCTGGGTCGTCCTGGCAAATTCCGCGCGCTGCAGAATTTTCTCGATCACATCCAGCAGCATGAGGATGTCTGGATCTGCACCCGTCAGCAGATCGCTGACCACTGGATCAACACGCACCCGGCACCTTAAGCCGGTTCCGGCGCTCGCCCCGCGTTGATCGGGCGAAGCGCCGGACGATGTCAGCTCATCAGGCTGACCTGCGCCGCCACGATGCACCAGCCGTGGGGCATACGTACCCAGGTCTGCTGCTGACGGCCAATTTTATCGCTGCCGGTGCGGGTAAATTCGGTGCTGCAAACCGCATAATCCTCGCCAAAGGTGGTGATCACGGTGTTTCGCAGCGTCCGGTTCAGCCCGGCGGAAGGACGCGCGGCGCGGAAGGCCCGAATCTCATCAATGCCATACAGATTCTCACCTGCGCCGAGGCGCACGGTTCGCGGGTCGTGCCAGAACAACGCATCCAGTTCGGCCACGTCATTGCTGACCAGCGCCTGCTCGTAGCGGTAAAACTGCGCCGTCACCTCGGTGACGACCTGCGGTAAATTAATCTCTCTGCTCATCAGGCTCCAGCCATATTAATTTGCGGTATCGTGATGCCGCGTTGTTCCAGTGCCCAGGCGGCACGTAACACCGCCTCTTCATTAAACGGACGGGCGATAAGCTGTAATCCAATCGGCAGACCGCTTCGGGTCGCCAGCGGCACGGTACAGACCGGCAATCCCAGGAAGGAGATCGGCTGCGTCAGCATACCCATGCTCGCCTTAGCGGGCAGCGATTCCCCCTGAATTGACAGGGTCTGCTGACCGATGGTGATCGCGCTGCAGGGTGTCGCCGGTGCTATCAGCACATCAAACCGATCAAAAAGCGGCAACACCTGCTGCTGGAAATGGCGGCGGAAACGCTGCGCCTGCACGTACCAGGCACCTGGCATCATGGCACCGGCCAGCAGACGCTCGCGTGAATTGGGTTCAAACTGCTCAGGCGTCTGGCGCAGGGCGGGCAGATAGTGATTGCCGCCTTCTGCCGCGGTCATGATAAACGCCGCCGAGCGTGCCAGCTCAGCGTCCGGCATCAGCACCTCTTCCTGTGCATCAAGTGCTGCCGCGACCACCGCGACGGCAGCGCGGGCATCCTCATCGCACCAGCGGGCAAAAAAGCCACCCAGTACGCCGCAGCGCAAGCCTTCGCTGCCCTGTGACAGCCCTGGTAGCGTCGCGGCCAGCGGGCGATCGGCCTGAAACGCATCGGTGTGGTCTGCGCCCTGCAACAGATCATATACCAGCGCCAGGTCTTCAACCCGCCGCGCCAGAGGACCGATGTGATCGAGGCTGGCGACAAACGGATGGCTGCCGCTGCGTGACAACCGGCCAAAGGTCGGCTTAAGACCAAAAATACCACACAGCGACGCGGGCACCCGAATCGAGCCATTGGTGTCGGTCCCCAGCGAAAAGTGGACCAGACCGGCGGCCACGGCAGCCGCCGAACCGCCTGACGAGCCGCCAGCCACGCGGCTGAGATCGTGCGGATTGTGCGTCGCGCCGTAGTGGCTGTTTTCGGTGGTAAAACCATACGCGTAGGCATCCATGTTCAGCATGCCAGACAGCAGCGCACCAGAGCGACGCAGTTTATCGACAGCAAACGCATCTGCACGTGCCGCCGGCCGGTCGCTGAACAGGCTGGCACCGGCCAGGGTAGTGTGACCCGCCACATCAAACAGGTTTTTTACCGCATACGGGATGCCCGCCAGCGGTGGCAGGGTTTCGCCGCGCTGCCGCTGCGCATCAACATCCGCCGCTTCTTTTAACATGCGCGGCCCGGTCACTTCCGTCCAGGCATTCAGCGCCGGATTATGCTGCTCAACCGCCTGCAGCGTGCGCTTTGCCACTTCCAGCGCACTGATTTCACCCTGCTGGATCGCCCGTTGCAGGGTCTGAATCGAAACGTCACCTAATCTCATGCCTGGTATACTCCTGCCACTTCAAGCCGGTCATCCAGCGGAAACGTCATCAGCGGCGCGGCCATCTCCGCGATACGCGACAGCTGGATCAGCAGTTCAGCGCGGCGGGCGTCATCCAGTTCCAGTTGCAGTATCTGCTCCATATGGCCGATGTAGCTGGCCCAGTCGTGTTGATTCATGATTCGCTCCTGTTAAAAACCGGCGGCGCTGCCGTTACTGCGTGGATCGCTTGCGCCCTCAAACATGCCGTTGCTGTGGCGCACAATGGCGCCCGCATGGCCTACGGATTCGCTGAAGTCCGGCAGCAGCTCCACCTCATGTCCCCACAGACGCAACATCAATACCGTTTCGTCGTCAAAACGACCTTCCAGTTTCAGCGAGTCTGATGATTGCCCCCAGGTCCGGCCCAGCAGCCAGCGCGGCGCACTGACCGCCTGTTGTAACGGCAAGCCCTGAATCACATGGCGGGTAAAAATCGCCGCCTGAGTCTGCGGCTGTCCATCCCCACCCATCGCGCCATACACCAGCGTCCGGCCATCTTTCAGCCGTGCGGCGGCGGGATTCAGGGTATGAAACGGCTGCTTACCGGGTGCCAGGGCCAGCAGATGGTCAGGATCGAGGCTGAAAGCGGCACCGCGGTTCTGCCAGGTGATACCCGTGCCGGGCAGCACCACACCACTGCCAAATTCGTGATAAATGCTCTGAATAAAGGAGACGGCCAGGCCGCTGCTGTCCATCACGCCCATCCAGACCGTATCGCCCGGCCCGCGTCCGTTTCCCCAGGCTGCCGCCTCTCCATCGGTGATCTGGCTGGCGAGTGTGGCAAGGTGATCGCTGTCCAGCAGCGCCTGCAAATCTTCCGTGACGTGACGTGGATCGGTGATGTGTTTGTCGCGCAGCGCAAACGCTTTTTTGGTGGCTTCCACGATACGGTGCACCGTCTGCGCATCGTCAGCCTCCGCCATCTCCAGCCGATCGGTGATGCCCAGGATCGCCAGCGACACCATGCCCTGCGTTGGCGGGGTGATATTCCAGATGTCACCTTCGCTGTGGGAGAGATGCAGCGGCGTCGTGCGGCGGGCGCGATGCTGCTGCAGATCGGCCAGCGTCACCGGCATGCCCAGCGTGGCCATCTCATCGGCCATATGGTGAGCCAGCGTGCCGCGATAAAAGCTGTCGAGCCCCTCTTCAGTAAGCTGGCTCAGGGTGTTTGCCAGGGCGGGCTGGGTAAAACGGCTGCCTGGTTGCGGCACGTTGCCGTCAGGCATAAAGGTGGCGCCGAAGCCGGGCTGATGCTGCAATTCACTGCGGAACGTCGCGGTGGCGGCGCTCTGTGAGGCAGTCACCGGGATACCGTCGGCGGCGTAGCGAATCGCATCGCGCAGCAGACGTTCCAGCGGCAGCGGCGGGGTGCCCATCTCAGCCGAGAGATTCAGTGCCTCCTGCCAGCCGCTGACCGTACCGGCCACGGTCAGCGCCGCTTTCGGCCCGCGATGCGGAATCTTAGGGTGATCGGCGTAGAAATCGTGATGAGCCAGCGAACCGGCTGCGCCGCTGGCGTCGATAGCGACAGGCTCGCCGCCGGGCGGCAGAATCAGCCAGAAACCATCACCGCCCAGTCCATTCATATGCGGGTAGACCACGGCGATGGTCGCGGCAGCGGCCACCATCGCTTCAATGGCATTACCGCCATCACGCAGAACCGCGAGCGCGCTTTCACTCGCCAGATGGTGTGGCGTCACCGCCATCCCCTGCGGGGCCATATTGCTTTGAATCATCTTTTTCTCGTTATCCGGGTGACAGAACCGATAACAAAGCAAGAGCTGTTCCAGTTTTCACCCTGAGCTGACAATGCGCCGGTTAACCTGGCGCAAATTGTGCTAGCTTCTGCTGAAACAAAAGTTACAGGACGGGTTATGAAACAGCTTGATGAACGACTCAGGAGTCACTATCCCCAGCTCTCCCCGCAGGAGCAGCGTATTGCCGACTTCGTGTTTGACCACTTCGATGACCTGATCAGCTACAACAGTGCCGAGCTGGCGCGGCTCAGTGGCGTGTCGAAAGCCACGGTCAGCCGGCTGTTTAAGCGTCTGGGCTATGAAAAATACAAGGATATGCGTGATGAGTTACGCATCCTGCGCCAGAGCGGCATGCCGCTGACCGATAATCGTGATGCGGTGCAGGGCAATACGCTGCTGGCGCGACACTACAAGCAGGAGATGGCTAACCTGACGCAGTGGGTGAACAGTCTGGATGCCCGGCACTTTAATGAGGTTATCCAGCAGCTGGCGCAGGCAAAACGCGTCTTTATCATCGGCATGCGCAACGCCTATCCGGTGGCACTGCATCTGCGACAGCAGCTGGTGCAGGCGCGTTCGCAGGTACATATCCTGCCGCAGCCGGGCCAGACGCTGGCTGAGGAGCTGGTGGATATTACGCCGGAGGATATGGTGGTCGTGATGGCCTTCCGTCGTCGTCCCCGCATCATTCGCCCGCTGATGCAGCAGTTGCAGGCGGCCGGTATCCCGCTGCTGGCGCTGTGTGAGCCGCAGGCGCAGACGGTGATTGCGCTGGCGCGCTGGCAGCTCTGTACGCCGCTGGACAGCGTTTCCGCCTTCGACAGTTATGGCTCCGCCATGAGTCTGGTTAACCTGATTGCCAATGCACTGCTACATGAAATGCTGGCACAGGGACGTCAGCGCATTCATCAGATCGCCGACCTTTACCAGCAGTTTGACGAGCTGGAGCACCGCTAAAAGGCACCGTTTTGGTGCTTTGCCCCATTTCAGAACAGACCTTCCCCCGGCGTAGTCGTCCCGATTACGCCAGATTTCAGCTGAATGCTTTGCCGCTTAACCCTTTTTCTGTGGCCGTCCGGATTGGCACATTAGTTGCAGATTGCATCTCAAAGAATCTTTTGTTTCACGTTAATCTCACCGGGGTGCATAATGAAAAAAGTTTTGATGGCGGTTGCGACAGCGGCATTACTGATGGCACAAGCGGGAAGCGCGCTGGCCGATCAACTGCAGGACATCCAGAAACGCGGCGTCATTCGCATCGCCGTGCCGCAGGATTTCCCGCCGTTTGGCTCGGTTGGCACCGATCTGCAGCCGCAGGGGTATGACATCGACACGGCCAGATACCTGGCAAAACAGATGAAACTTAAGTTGCAGCTGGTGCCGGTCAGCAGTGCCAACCGCGTGCCTTATCTGCAAACCGACAAGGTCGACCTGGTGATCTCCAGCATGGGTAAAAATGCCGAGCGGGAAAAAGTGATCGACTTCACCCGCGCCTATGCGCCGTTCTTCCTGGGCGTATTCGGGCCAAAAGGCGATGAAATCAAAGCGGCGTCTGCCCTGAGCGGCAAATCTATTGGCGTAACACGCGGTGCGGTAGAGGACATGGTGCTCAGTGACGTTGCGCCGAAAGATGCACAGGTGAAACGCTACGAAGATAACAACACTACCTTGTCTGCGTATCTCTCCGGTCAGGTGCAGTATGTGGCGACCGGCAACCTGGTGGTCGCCGCCATTGCCCGTCAGAATCCGGCTAAAGCGCCGGTGGCGCAGTTTATGCTGAAAGATTCTCCCTGCTATATCGGCCTGAAGAAAGATCAGCCGGCACTGAAAGCGAAAGTGAATGCGCTGATTGAGCAGGGCATCAAAGATGGCACCCTGAATAAACTGTCAGAAGAGTGGCTGAAAGCGCCGCTGCCCGCCAACCTCGGCGCCTGAGGAAAGATTCATGACCGGGCAACTTAACTTTCCCGCCCTGTGGCCCTACTGGCCGGAGCTGCTCTCCGGTCTTTGGGTCACCATTCAGCTGACGGTGCTGGCGACTACCGGTGGTGTGGCGCTGGGCATTGCGGGCGCGGCGCTGCGCAGTGGCAGACCCAGCTGGATGAGCCGCCTGTGGGGCATCTATGTCGAGCTGATCCGCAACACGCCGTTTGTGGTGCAACTGTTCTTTATCGTTTTCGGTCTGCCTGCGCTGGGGCTGAAACTCACTGCTGGCGAGGCGGCGCTGTTGGCGATGCTGATCAACCTCGGGGCATATAGCACCGAGATTATTCGTGCCGGAATACAGGTGACACCCAAAGGGCAGTGGGAAGCGGGACGAGTGCTGGGATTAACCCGCAGCCAGACGTTTCTGCGGGTGGTGTTGCCGCCCGCGCTGCAGCGCATTTATCCGGCGCTGGTGAGTCAGTGCATCATCGTGATGCTGGGTTCGTCGGTGGTGTCGCAGGTCTCCTACGAGGAGCTGACCTTCGCCGCCAACCTGATCCAGTCGCGCACCTTCTTAAGTTTTGAGGTCTATCTGGTGACCACGCTGATCTACCTGGCGTTGTCGATTGCAATGCGCCATCTGCTGCTGGCGATTGGCCGTAAATGGTTTGGAGTGCAGCCATCATGATGACGACCTTTACCGACTGGGACATCCTGCGCAACCTGCTGCTGGCGGCACGCTGGACCCTGTTGCTGTCGCTGGTGGCCTTTGTCGGCGGCACGCTGGTGACGCTGCCGCTGCTGTTTATGCGCCTGCTGCAACGCAAATGGTTAACGCGGCTGGTACGCGGTTACACCGCGCTGTTTCAGGGCACGCCGCTGCTGATGCAGCTGTTTCTGGCGTTTTTCGGTGTCGGCCTGTTCGGCATTGATGTTGCACCCTGGACGGCGGCCTCGCTGGCGCTGACCTTCTACACCAGCGCCTTTCTGGTCGATATCTGGTACGGCAGCATCCGCGCCCTGCCAAAAGGCCAGTGGGAAGCGTCGCGCTGTCTCGGCCTGACCTTTGGTCAGACGTTGTGGCGGGTCATTGCGCCGCAGGCGATCCGCATCGGTATTGCCCCGACGGTGGGGTTTGCTGTCCAGGTGATCAAGGGCACCGCGCTGGCGTCAATTATCGGGTTCATCGAGCTGACCAAGGCGGGCACCATTCTGAACAACGTGACCTATCAGCCGTTTAAAGTCTTTGGGCTGGTGGCGCTGGGCTACTTCCTGATGTGTTATCCGCTGTCTCGCTACAGCCAGTATCTGGAGAAAAAATTCAATGCCGCTCATCACCATTAATCAGGTGCAAAAATATTACGGCGACAACCATGTGTTGAAAGGCGTGGATCTGGATATCGACATGGGCGAGGTGATCTCAATCATCGGTCGCAGCGGATCGGGCAAAAGCACGCTGCTGCGCTGCATGAACGGGCTGGAAGGCTATCAGGAGGGCAGCATCAAGCTCGGTGGTATGACGATTACCGATCGCGACTCGCAGGCGCGTGAAATCAGCCGCTCGGTCGGGATGGTGTTTCAGAGCTTCAATCTGTTCCCGCACATGACGGCACTGGAGAACGTGATGCTGGCGCCGCGCCGGGTGCTGAAAAAAAGCGAGGCCGAGTGCCGGGCGCTGGCGGCGCAGATGCTGGAGAAGGTCGGGCTGGGCGAGCGTCTCAACTACTATCCTGCCAGCCTCTCCGGCGGTCAGCAGCAGCGCGTGGCGATCGCCCGTGCACTGGCGATGACGCCGAAAGTTTTACTCTGTGATGAGATCACCTCCGCGCTCGATCCCGAGCTGGTGGGCGAAGTGCTCAAAGTTCTGGAGCAGCTGGCGTCAGAAGGGATGACGCTGATCCTCGTCACGCATGAAATGAGCTTCGCCCGCGATGTGGGCGATCGTGTGGTCTTTATGCATCAGGGGCGCGTCTGGGAGCAGGGCGACAGTAAGACGCTGTTCGCTCAGCCGCAGTCACCGGAGCTGAAGCAGTTTATCTCTTCGGTTCGCCTCTGATTCTGAAAAAGGAAATTACCATGGATATCAATCACTACCCGCAACTTAACCCGCCACAGCGTCTGCTGATGGGGCCAGGACCGATCAATGCCGATCCACGTGTGCTGCGCGCCATGTCGAGTCAGCTGCTGGGGCAGTACGATCCCGCGATGACCCACTACATGAATGAAGTGATGGCGCTCTATCGCGGCGTGTTTCGCACAGAGAACCGCTGGACGCTGCTGATTGACGGCACCTCCCGCGCCGGTATCGAATCGATTCTGCTGTCATCGATCCGGCCTGGCGACAAAGTGCTGGTACCGGTGTTTGGCCGCTTTGGTCATCTGCTGTGCGAAATTGCCCGCCGCTGTCGTGCGGAAGTGCACACCATTGAAGTGCCGTGGGGCGAAGTCTTTACTCCCGACCAGATCGAAGATGCGATCAAAAAAGTGCGGCCGCGCCTGCTGCTGACCGTGCAGGGCGACACCTCAACCACCATGCTGCAGCCGCTTGAGCAGCTGGGTGCGATCTGCAAACAGTATGGCGTACTGTTCTACACCGATGCCACCGCGTCGCTGGCGGGTAACGCGCTGGAAACGGACGCCTGGGGACTTGATGCCGTATCCGCGGGGATGCAGAAATGCCTGGGCGGTCCATCGGGTACCTCGCCGATCACGCTGAGCGCAGAGATGGAGGCGGTGATCCGCAAACGCAAATGCGTAGAGCAGGGGATCCGCACCGAGGCGCATCAGGATGGCGAAGAGGAGATGATCTACTCCAACTATTTTGATCTCGGCATGATCATGGATTACTGGGGGCCGGAGCGGCTCAACCACCATACCGAAGCGACCAGTGCGCTGTTTGGCGCGCGCGAGTGCGCCCGTCTGATCCTGCAGGAGGGGCTGGACAACGGCATCGCCCGCCACAAGCTGCACGGTGAAGCATTGCTGAAAGGCATTCAGGGGATGGAGCTGGAGACCTTCGGCGACCTGAAACACAAAATGAACAACGTGCTGGGCGTGATGATCCCGTCTGGCGTAAACGGCGATCAGGTGCGCAAGCTGATGCTGGAAGATTTCGGCATTGAGATTGGCACCTCGTTTGGCCCGCTGCATGGCAAGGTGTGGCGCATCGGCACCATGGGCTACAACGCGCGTAAAGATTGCGTGATGCAGACTCTCTCCGCGCTGGAAACGGTGCTGACCTATGTCGGCTATCGCACGCCACAGGGTGCCGCCGCGCAGGCCGCCTGGAATCACTACGGGAGCCACGCATGATGATGAGCGCCAGCGAAGCCCAGGCCGCTGCACAGCGCGTTATGGCGCGCTGCGATGCGCTGGCGGCGATCAGCGAAACGGCCGAGGGGCTGACCCGCGTCTACCTCTCACCCGAACATCTGCGCGCCAACGCCTGTGTCGGTGAATGGATGCAGGCGGCGGGGATGCAGGTGTGGCAGGATGAAGTCGGCAATATCTGTGGGCGCTACGAGGCGGCAGAAGCGGGTGCACCCGCGTTACTGCTTGGCTCGCATCTCGACACGGTGCGCAACGCCGGTCGCTACGACGGCATGCTGGGCGTGCTCAGCGCCATTGAAACCGTGCAGTGGCTTAACGAACATCAGCGCCGCTTACCGCTGGCGATTGAAGTCATTGGCTTTGGCGACGAAGAGGGCACCCGTTTTGGCATTACGCTGCTCGGCAGTCGTGGCATTACCGGCAGCTGGCCGCAAAGCTGGGTGACGCATCCTGACGGCAACGGCATCACCGTGGCGCAGGCGATGGCGGATGTCGGTCTCGACAGCGACAGGATCGCATCTGCGGCGCGGCGGGTTGAGGATATCGTCGGTTATCTTGAGCTGCACATCGAGCAGGGCCCCTGCCTGGAGCAGGAGGATCTGGCGCTCGGTGTGGTCACGGCCATCAACGGTGCGCGCCGCCTCAACTGCCGTTTCACCGGTGAAGCGGGCCATGCGGGCACGGTGCCGATGACCCACCGCAAAGATGCGCTGGCTGCCGCTGCCGAGTGGATGGTGTTTATCGAGCAGACCACCCGTGAGCAGGATCCGCAACTGGTGGCTACCGTCGGTACGATTAACTGCGCGCCGGGAGCGGTCAATGTAATCCCTGGCGAGGTATCGCTGTCGCTGGACGTGCGCGGTCCGCTGGACAACCCGCTGGAGACACTGCTCTCCAGCCTGTTAACCCAGGCGGAGGCGATTGCGCTGCGGCGTGGACTCCGCTTTGAGTCGAACGAATATTATCGCATCGGTGCCACCGCCTGTGACTCCGCGCTGCAACAGGCGCTGAGTCATGCGGTGGAAACGGTGCAGGGGCGCAGCCTGTCACTGCCGAGCGGTGCGGGGCACGACGCCATCGCAATCGCTGAACGCTGGCCGGTCGGCATGCTATTTGTGCGTAACCATCGCGGTATCAGCCACCATCCGGCAGAGTCCGTGGCGGTGGCTGATGTGGCGCCCGCGCTGCAGGCTTATTTACAGGCGGTCTCGCTGATTGCTGAACGGAGCTGAACATGGAATTAGCCGCATTTAATCAGCTGTCGGCTGACGAGGCGCAGGCGGCCATCCGGCATTGTGTCGCCATCCCGCACTGGCAGCAGTCGCTGGTAGCGGCCCGGCCTTTTATCACCCTGGATGCGCTACGGGCAACCGCCGATGCGCTGGCCCGCCAGTGGCAGCAGCCTGAGCTGGAGGCCGCACTGTCGGCGCATCCCCGCATTGGCGAACGCGCGAACGGCGCGGATAAAGAAGCGGCACTTTCACGCGGAGAGCAGTCTGCGATGCAGCAGGCCGACAGCGCTTTGCAGCAGGCAATGCAGCAGGGGAATCAGGCGTATGAAGCCCGTTTTGGCCGGGTGTTTCTGATTCGCGCTAAAGGGCGCAGCGGCGAGCAGATGCTGGCAGAGTTGCAGCGTCGGTTGCAGAATAGCGATCCTGCCGAGCAGCAGGAGGCGCTGGATCAGCTGCGTGAGATTACCCTGTTACGCCTGAAGGAGACGATTCAATGAGTACTGTTACCACCCATATTCTGGACACGGCGCTGGGCAAACCGGCCAGCGGTGTAGCGATTTCACTTGAGCAGAACAGCCCGGAAGGGTGGTTTCCGATTTCACAGGGTGAAACCAACAGCGACGGGCGTCTGAAAGATCTGACGCCCGAGCCGCTGACGCCGGGCCACTACCGTTTAACGGCAGAAATCGGCGACTATTTTGCCGCCGCTGGTCGGGATGCACTCTACGTCAGCGCGCAGATCGATTTTATGATTGCCGAAGCGGGCAGCCATTTTCATCTGCCGTTTCTGATTTCGCCCTGGTCCTGGTCAACTTATCGCGGCAGTTAATGGGCGGGCTGACTGCCCGCCCGCCATTCACAGCGAAAAGCGATCCGCATCCTGCCAGGCCGGGAAGCGCTCGCGATAAGCATTCAGTGCGTCCAGCGATAGCTCTGCGTCCAGCCTGGCGCGCTGGTGCGGCTCAGCCGCGCTGAGGATCTCACCCTGCGGTGAAATAATCTGGCTGTCGCCGCTGTATTCATGCTGATTGCCGTCACTGCCGACGCGGTTACAGCCTGCCACATAAGCCTGATTTTCAATTGCCCGCGCCAGCAGCAGCGCCTGCCAGTGCAGTGCACGCGGTGCAGGCCAGTTGGCGACATAGAGCGCCAGATCGTAATCGTTGCGGTTACGCGAGAAGACCGGGAAACGCAGGTCGTAACAGATTTGCGGCAGGATGCGCCAGCCGCGCCACTCAAACACCTGACGCTGTTCGCCAGGCAGATAGTGGTGATGCTCGTCCGCCATGCGGAACAGGTGGCGCTTGTCATACTGATGCAGCGTGCCGTCCGGCTCCACCAGCAGAAAGCGGTTTACCGCGCCGTGTTCGGTCTGAATCGCCGCGCTACCGCCGACCAGGGCATCGTTGCGACGGGCATGCTGATGCAGCCACTCCACCACCTGCGCCTGAGGCAGCGAGCTTTTCGCCGCTTCCATTGCAAAGCCGGTGGTAAACATCTCTGGCAGTAAAATCAGATCGCGCCCGGTGAGTCCATCCAGTTGCTCGTCAAAATGGCGCAGGTTGGCCTCGCCATCCATCCAGCTCAGCGTCTCCTGCAGTAACGTGATTTTTAAAGCTGACATAAGCGCTCCGCGGCGGCATCTAATGTCGCCGGCTGTTTGGCAAAACAGAGGCGGATCAGTTTATGAGGAAACGCATCGGCGCAGAACACCGACAGAGGAATCGCGGCAACGCCCACTTCGCGGGTCAGCCACTGGCAGAAACTGACATCATCCAGATCGGAGATGGCGCTGTAATCGACCAGCAAAAAGTAGGTACCTTCGCAGGGAAGCACCTTAAAGCGGCTGCTGCTTAGCGCCGTTGCCAGCCGATCGCGGCGGTCGCGATAAAACGCCGGCAGTTCAAGATAGTGCTCCGGATGCTCACGCAGCATATCGGCAATCGCCAGCTGCGCCGGCGTATTCACCGAGAAGGTCAGATACTGATGCACCTTGCGCAGTTCCGCGCTGATCGCGGCAGGGGCAATGCAGTAGCCCACTTTCCAGCCGGTCATATGGAAGGTCTTACCAAACGACGACACCGCGATAGCGCGCTGGCGCAGTTCGGGATGTGCCAGCACGCTGGCGTGGCCTGCCTGATCGAAGCAGATGTGCTCATAGACTTCGTCGCTCAGTACATAGACCGGTCGCGCAGCAATCGCCTGCCATAGCGCGGCGAAATCCTGCTGCTGCCAGACGGTGGCGGAAGGATTGTGCGGCGTATTCAGGATCACCAGCCGGGTTTTATCACTCAGCAGCGCAGCAAACGCCTGCCAGTCCACCCGGAAAGCGGGCGGCTGCAGCGTAATGCGTTTCATCACGCCGCCCGACAACTCTACCGCAGGCGCATAGCTGTCGTAGCTGGGATCAAAGCAGATCACCTCATCGCCTGGCCGCACCAGCGCGGTAATCGCCGCATAGAGCGCTTCGGTTGCGCCCGCCGTCACCGTAATCTCTGTTTCGACATCAGGACGATAGTCATAAAGCCGCGCGGTTTTCTCTGCAATCGCCTCACGTAACGGCAGCGCACCGGTCATCGGCGCATACTGGTTCGCGCCCTGGCTGACGTGATACGCCAGCCGCTGCTGCAGATAGTCCGGGCCGCTAAAATCAGGAAAGCCCTGAGAGAGATTGATAGCGTTATGCTGCTGCGCCAGCGCACTCATCTGGCTGAAAATGGTGGTGCCGAGCAAAGGGAGTTTACTCTCGGGGATCAGGTTGTGCTGCGTCATGATGTCAGGCCTTAAGCGCGAAGATTGATGCGGTGTCACCCGGTGTTTGTGCCACTATAAACAGGATGATAGTATTTGGCAATCAAGACGCTTAGATGGCTAAATGCGTCATGCTCCACACCTCAGCTTCGTTAGCTTCGTTTGCTTACCCCGGTCACTGACAAGTGTCAGCTCCCGGGGATGCGCGCACTTGCTGCCTTGCTGAGATGCGGATCATTTAGCATTTACATGCGTCATGCTCCGGGCGTCAGCGGCGTTGGCTGCACTTACTTACCCCGGTCACTGACGAGTGTCAGCTCCCGGGGATGCGCGCACTTGCTGCCTTGCTGACATAAGGATCATCTGGCAGGACCCGGATAGTATGGTTCAGCAGTCGGGCACCAGACCCATAAAATTCTGACAACAACAGTACAGCCTGATGCTGGTCGCTCCGCTCCCCGTCTGCTGGTGTATCCACTACGGGGATATCAGGACTTCTTCGCCTGTTGTCAGAAATTCCTGATAATTGGGAACATAACGGCAGCGTAAAAGGGACATTATGCTTCATTACAGTCAGGCAAAGTCACTGGATGACATCTACCTTGAGGACATTCCTCACATTATCCACCCGGAAACGGCGGCACGAGATCTTGCAAATACCGCGTTGCAAAACCGCATCATCCAGGAGTGGAATTTGCCGCAGGGCTACACCCTTTTTGTCAGCCGGTATCACAAGTTCCACTGGCAGCGTCCCTGGATGGCATACCGTGACACGCTGGACGACATCAAATCCGGGGCACTCGTTCTGCTGAGACAAAATATCACCGGTTATGCCATCTCTGGCGTTCTGACGACATCTGGCGGCCTTCTCGATAACCTGCCTCTGTTACTTCGATGCCGGCTCAATCACCTCATATCCCGGCAACTGAAACGCCCGGTATATCACGTCCGTCCTGCTGCACCGGTGCAACACGCTCAGTCAGCAAAAACCATCAATAGCAAAGCCGCGGGCCGGCTGTTGGCTGCTGGCGGAATTTATAACGGCAATATCGAGGGGTTCAGAAAGACCGCCGGACAGCTCGGCGGCGATGCTCCAGCCGGTTTCGAGCAGGTCATGGATAACAAAGGTCTGCTCATTACCGGCGCCTCTGTAGCGGCAGGTCTTGCAATGGGAAAGCTGGGAACGGTAAGCGAATTAGAAAAGCTGTCTGCGTTATCAAAAGTACCTAAGCCACCTCCATCAGAATTTGTTAATTTTGAAACCAGACAGCTACAGAAGAAATTCAAGCACGCTGTAGATTTCAACCTGTCGGGCACTCCCAATGCCGAAGGGTTGAAGTCATATGAGCAGGCACTCAAAACGCATATAGATGATCAACTGACACAACAAATCGCCGGCAAATACCGATGGAATCAGGATGTTAACCACTACTACAATCCTGAAACTAAAATTGATGTAATGACTAAACCTGATGGTAATTTCATCTCTGGATGGAAGTTATCCGAAACTCAAATTTCCGATCTGAAAGGTGAAGGTAATGTCTACTGATCAAAGCGAAGCAGATATGTTAGCCCTAATCGATTCGTTTGTTTCGGGTGCTATGTCGGCGCCAGAGTTTGAGGAAAAATACCTGAACGCATGGCGTGAACACAGAGCTGCTGACACAGCTGATAAACAAAACAAAGATACACAACGTTATTTTGACTCGGTATTCTCAGCTGTTGATTCTTATTGCTCTAATCCTGACCTGATTGACGAAGATGACTTAGATGCTCAGGGTCTGTTTGATTACGTCGTAAATTTAAGAAAAACCTGGGAAGAGTCACTCCTGGCTTGATGGCCTGGGCGAACTGAACATCATATCCCTGACCGTTATCTGAGCCACCCGAGATCATATTTCACCGCAAGGAACTTTTATGTCGCAGAGTCTTCCATTAGATCAGCTGGTCGCCGCCTGTCACTGGATTGGCGCGAAAGGCTGGGCACCGGCCACCGGCGGAAATATGTCGGTGCGCCGCGATGAACATGTCTGCCTGCTGAGTGAATCGGGCAAAGATAAAGGCACGCTGACGCGGGATGACTTTATCGAGGTCGATATTGCTACCAGCCAGTCGCTCTCTGGCCGTAAGCCGTCGGCAGAAACCGGTCTGCACACGATGATCTATCGACTCTTTCCCGAGGCGGGCGCGGTGCTGCATACCCACACCGTGAATGCGACGGTGCTGTCGCGGGTGGAGCAGGGCGCGGCGCTGCTGCTGCACGGCTATGAGATGCAAAAATCATTGAGCGGCCAGCACACCCATCTGGATACGCTCGCCATTCCTGTGTTCGACAACAGCCAGGACATTGCGGCGCTGGCGTCAGAAATTGAAGATTACGCCGCCCGCTTTCCGCTGCGTTACGGCTTTCTGCTGCGCGGTCACGGCTTAACCTGCTGGGGCCGGGATGTCAGCGAAGCCCGCCGTCATCTGGAAGGTCTGGAATTTTTATTTGAATGTGAACGTCAACGTCGCCTGCTGGAGAAAGCATGATTCGCGCCATTGTTACTGATATCGAAGGCACCACCAGCGATATCCGTTTTGTACATAACATCCTGTTTCCCTACGCCCGCAAGCATCTGCCGGATTTCCTGCGTGAAAATGCGCACCAGCCGGACGTGGCGGCCGCACTGCAGTCGGTGCGCGAAGAAGCTGGTCAGCTGCAGGCCGATCTGGCTGGCGTCACAGATATTCTGCTGGGCTTTATGGACCAGGATCGCAAATCGACCGGCCTGAAGGCGCTGCAGGGCATGATCTGGCGTGATGGCTACGTGAACGGCAGTTTTACCGGTCATCTCTATCCCGACGTCGTGCCTGCGCTCAGCCGCTGGAAGGCGCAGGGCATTGAACTTTATGTATATTCCTCCGGCTCGGTTGCGGCGCAGAAATTGTTATTTGGCTACAGCGACGAAGGTGATATTACTGGCCTGTTCAGTGGCTATTTTGACACCCACGTCGGCGCCAAACGCGACGTCGCGGCTTATCGCACTATCGCTGCTGACATTGGCCAGCCAGCGGAGCAGCTGCTGTTCCTCTCCGATATTCATCAGGAGCTGGATGCCGCCGCAGAGGCGGGCTGGCAGACGTTGCAATTACTGCGTGGCGATGCGGACAATGAGAGCCGCCATCGTCAGGTGACGGATTTTTCCCAGATTAACCCGGAGTCGATTTAGCATGAGCGCACTGACTATTTTTACCGACCGTGAAGCCAGCCAGCCGGTGTGGCACAGCACTGACGCGGAAGCGATTCGTGACCGCCTGAATGCCAAAGGTGTCCGTTTCGAGCGCTGGGAAGCCGATCGTGATTTGGGTGAAAATCCGGATCCCGAAACGGTGATCAACGCCTATCAGCATGCGATTGATCGGCTGGTGGCGGAAAAGGGCTATCAGAGCTGGGATGTGATCAGCATGCGCGCCGATAACCCGCAGAAAACCGTGCTGCGGGAGAAATTTCTCAATGAACATACGCACGGCGAAGATGAAGTGCGTTTCTTTGTCGAGGGGGCCGGGCTGTTCTGCCTGCATCTGGATGGCGAGATCCTGCAGATCCTCTGCGAAAAAAACGATCTGATCTCAGTGCCAGCAGGAACGCCGCACTGGTTTGATATGGGGTCGTCACCCCATTTCACGGCTATCCGTATTTTCGACAATCAGGAAGGCTGGGTGGCGAACTTTACCGGCGATAAGATAGCGGATGCCTATCCGCGTCTGGCGTAAACCGCCCGTTGTTTTCGCAAGGCGTTTGTCGCTCACGGTAAACGCCTTGCAGACCGTTATTGTGGCTGGAAAATGCCACCCTGAACCTGGTCAGGCGTGACTACCCCGGTGTCCAGTACCCAGCCGCTGATCAGGGTGGCGGGCGTGACATCAAACGCCGGGTTATAGACCTTCGCCGCTTCCGGCGCCCACTGCACGCTGCCAAAACTGCCGGCAACGCCCGTCACTTCACTGGCGGCGCGCTGTTCAATAGGAATCGCTGCGCCGTCCGGACAGCTGCGATCCAGCGTGGTATGCGGGGCCGCCACGTAAAACGGAATCTGATGATAATGGGCCAGCACCGCCAGGCTGTAGGTGCCGATTTTATTCGCCACATCGCCGTTGGCGGCAATGCGGTCAGCGCCTACCCATACGGCATCGACCTCTCCACGGGCCATCAGGCTGGCGGCCATGGAATCGGTAATCAGGGTGTAAGGAATCGCCAGCTCACCCAGCTCCCAGGCGGTTAACCGGCCGCCCTGTAACAGCGGACGGGTTTCATCAACCCAGACATTCTTAATCAGCCCCTGCTGATGGGCGCGGGCAATCACGCCAAGGGCGGTGCCCACACCGGCGGTGGCAAGTCCGCCGGTATTACAGTGGGTCAGCAGCTGGCTGCCGGGTTCCACCCGCGTACAACCCGCGTCAGCGATGGCGTCACACAGCTGCTTATCTTCCTGCACCAGCCGCCAGGCTTCCTCTGCCAGTGCGGGGGCAAAGTCCGGCTGCGCCAGCGCCAGTTTCATCCGGTCCAGATTGTTCATCAGATTGACAGCGGTAGGGCGGGCGGCGCGCAGGGTCGCCAGTGCCTGCGTCAGTTCAGCGCGCGTCTGCCCCTGTTCTGCCAGCAACGCCAGCAGCAGCGAGGCGGAAAGGCCGATCAGCGGCGCACCGCGCACCCGCAGCGCATGAATATGTTCAATCAGCTGGGGCACGCTGTGCGCGGACAGCCAGTTCTTTTGCTGCGGCAGTGCCTGCTGATCCAGAATCCAGAGCTGATTGTCACGAACCTGTAAGCTGGTGGTTTGAAGTGTCTGCATTGTGGGTGAAATCCATGTTGCGTTAATGATACCTATTGTGCCAACATGCTGAACGGATGTATAGACGTCTGAACGGCTTATTACACCCAGGTTATCCCCCTTCGATTGATGAGGAACAGGCAATGTCGCAATACCGTACCTTTACTGCTGCTGATGCTGTGGAATATGCCCGACAATTTGGCGGCGTGGACAATCCTGCCGCGCTGAGCAGCGCAGAAGAGATTGGTGATGGCAACCTCAACCTGGTGTTTAAAATTTATGACGATCAGGGCAACAGCCGGGTGGTGGTCAAGCAGGCGCTGCCCTATGTGCGCTGTGTGGGTGAGTCGTGGCCGCTGACGCTGGATCGGGCGCGGCTGGAAGCGCAGACCCTGGTCGAACACTACAAATATTGTCCGCAGCACACGGTGAAGATCACCCATTACGATGCGGAGCTGGCGGTGATGGTAATGGAAGATCTCTCTAGTCATCGCATCTGGCGCGGCGAGCTGGTGAAGGGCGCTTACTACCCGGAAGCGGCTCAGCAGTTAGGCGACTATCTGGCACAAACCCTGTTTCATACCTCCGATTTCACCCTGCATCCGCACCAGAAAAAAGCGGAAGTAGCGCGTTTCATTAATCCGGAAATGTGTGAAATCACCGAAGATCTTTTCTTTAACGATCCCTATACCGACCATGAGCGCAATAGCTATCCCGAAGCGCTTGAACCGCTGGTCGCCAGCCTGCGTAATGACGATGCACTGCGCATTGCGGTAGGCGGTCTCAAGCATCGTTTCTTTGCCCACGCTGAAGCGCTGCTGCATGGTGATATTCACAGCGGCTCGATTTTCGTTGCTGATGGCAGCCTGAAAGCGATTGATGCGGAGTTTGGCTATTTTGGCCCTATCGGTTTTGATGTCGGTACCGCCATTGGTAACCTGCTGATTAACTACTGCGGCCTGCCGGGTCTGCTGCCACCGCGTGAGGCCGTCGATGCACGCGAGCAGCGCCTCAGCGATGTGCACACCCTCTGGACCACCTTTGCCTCGGGCTTTCTGGCACTGGCGGCAGAGAAAACCCGTGATGAGGCGCTGGCTTATCCAGGCTATGCGGAGGCGTTTCTGCGTAAAGTATGGGCCGATACCATTGGTTACTGCGGCACCGAACTGATTCGCCGCACGGTGGGGATGTCACACGTGGCGGATATGAAGCTGATTGCCGATCCGGCGATGCGTACCGACTGCATCCGTAATGCAATTAATCTGGGGCGCACGCTGATTCTGGCGGCCGATCATGTAGAAGATGTGGATGCGCTGATTGCCCGCATCCGTCAGGCGGGATAAAAAAAGCCGACGTGATGTCGGCTTTCAGGTAAATCAAAGGCTGGCTGTAAGAGTGTGCCCGCGCCGGAAACAGGGGCAGATCGGAAAGTCGCTAAAGCCATCCCTGGCTCGCTCGGCCCGCGTTGTCCTGACGCGGGACGCTTTCCTCTTCTGACCCTGTTCCTGCGCCGGTGATGCAGGCTAACGCTAACCCTATGCTGCCTCACTCGCCCGCGATGCAGCCTGAGGAGCTTTCTCTGGCACCGGCACTGCCAGCGCATCCGCCTCAAACTCATCGACGTTAATCGAACGCAGGCGGCTGGCCTCAGCACGCTGCAACACTTCAGCCTCTTTAGCATCAATCCAGCCCTGTTCCAGCGCGCGCTTCGCCAGCGCATCCAGCCGGGTAAAGGAGAGGTGCTGCTTCGTCTGTTTGCACAGCCTGTCATGGATCACTTCTGCCGCCATCACATCCTGCAATGCCTGTTCCAGCTGACCGGCAGGGTTGTGCTCGCTGGGCGTCAGGTACATGCCACGGCCCAGACGACTGCGGGTAGCTGACGGCTGTTGCAGCAGTTTTGCCAGCTGATGGTCCAGACGGTCAGACGGAGCAGGGCAGTGATGACCGCCTGCAAAAATAGTCATCCGCAATGCGCCCGCGACCAGACGGTTCGGGAAATTACGCAGCAGATCGTCCATCGCGACTTCCGCCTGATGTAACGCATCCTGCACGCCCCAGTGCACCAGCGGCAGATCGGCTTCGTTGCGGCCTTCATCGTCATAGCGTTTCAGCGTCGCCGAAGCGAGATAGAGCTGGCTCAGCACATCGCCCAGACGCGCCGAAATACGCTCACGACGTTTCAGGCTGCCGCCCAGCACCGCCATCGACACATCAGAGAGCAACGCCAGGTTGGCACTGATGCGGTTCAGATGCTGATAGTAACGACGGGTGCCATCGCGGGTCGGGGTGGCGCTGGTGCGTCCGGCGGTTAAGCCCAGCCACAGGCTGCGCATGGTGCTGCTGCCGACATGACCGATGTGGCTGAACAGCGCCTGATCAAACGCGTTAACATCGTTGCTGGCTGCCGCCGCCATCTCCTGCAGTACGTAAGGATGGCAGCGAATCGCACCCTGTCCGAAGATAATCATGCTGCGGGTCAGAATATTAGCGCCTTCTACCGTGATGGCGATAGGCGCACCCTGATAGGCGCGGGCCAGGAAGTTGCTGTTACCCAGCATAATGCCTTTACCGCCGGCAATATCCATGGCGTCGATAATGGCGCGCTGACCGCGATGGGTGCAGTGATATTTCACAATCGCCGACAGCACAGCCGGTTTTTCACCCTGCATAATACCGGCCGTAATCAGCGTGGCCGCCGCATCCATCACGTAGGCGTTACCGGCAATGCGCGCCAGCGGCTCTTCAATTCCTTCCATCTTACCGATTGAGACGCGGAACTGACGACGGATATGGGCATAGGCGCCTGTCGCCAGCGCCACACTTTTCAGGCTGCCGGTTGAGTTCGATGGCAGCGTAATGCCGCGACCCACAGACAGACACTCCACCAGCATCCGCCAGCCCTGACCGGCCATTTGTGGGCCGCCGATAATATAGTCAATCGGTACAAAGATATTATTGCCGCGTGTCGGCCCGTTCTGGAACGGCACGTTAAGCGGGAAGTGGCGATGGCCAATCTCCACGCCGGGCGTGTTGGTCGGGATCAGCGCACAGGTAATGCCAGGATTTTCGTTATCGCTGAGCAGATGATCCGGGTCGGAGAGTTTAAATGCCAGCCCCAGCACGGTGGCGATCGGCGCCAGCGTAATATAGCGCTTGTTCCAGGTCAGCCGCATGCCCAGCACCTGCTGACCCTGCCACTCGCCCATGCAGACCACGCCGGTATCGGGGATGGCTCCGGCATCTGAGCCCGCTTCCGGACTGGTCAGCGCAAAGCAGGGGATCTCATCGCCGCGTGCCAGCCGGGGTAAATAGTGATTTTTCTGCTCTTCAGTGCCGTAGTGTTGCAGCAGTTCGCCCGGACCTAATGAGTTAGGCACGCCCACGGTAATCGCCAGAATCCCTGAGACGCCCGACAGTTTTTGCAGCACGCAGGCCTGCGCATAGGCTGAGAAATCGAGTCCGCCATACTCTTTTTTGATAATCATCGCGAAGAAACGATGCTCTTTCAGATAAGCCCAGAGTTCCGGCGGCATATCGGCCAGCTCATGGGTGATCTGGAAATCGTTGGCCATGCGGCATGCTTCTTCAACCGGACCATTGAGAAAAGCCTGCTCATCGGCGGTCAGGCGCGGCTGCGGATAGTTGTGCAGCTTCTGCCAGTCTGGTTTGCCCTGAAACAGATCGCCTTCCCACCAGGTGGTGCCCGCATCGATCGCTTCTTTTTCGGTGCGTGACATCGGCGGCATCACCTGCTGGAAGCGCTGAAACATCGGCTTTGAAAACAGGCTGCGGCGCAATGACGGCAGGTTGAACGGCAGCAGGATGATCGCCAGCGGCAACAGTAACCATGGCGTCCAGAGGTGAGCAAAAGCCATCGCAGCAGTCCACAGCAGCAGAATCGCGCTGCTGAGCCGCAACGACAGGCGGTGATAGAACAGGGCGCCAATCAGCGCCACCGTGGCAAGTATCGAGACAACCATCATAATGAACCGCTCCAAGTAGTAAGAGGTCTGACCTGTTATGTAGAGAGGTTTAGAGCAGTTGGGTTGATTTATCAATTTGTTTACATCGCAATTACAACCTGCCTCACAAAAACCGATTTCTGTCCATTTTTGCATCACCTGCTGCAGCGATAATCACCGCCACTGCCTGGCCAGCCATGGCATGACGCTTTGCGCTGACCGGCCATTCCGTTAAACTTGCTGCGATTAACCTCTCCTAAAAAAGGACATCCCTATGTACCAGGACATTATCCGCTCTGAGCTTAATGAAGCTGCTGATACGCTGAATAAATTCCTCAGCGACGAGGCCAATATCCATGCGATCCAGCGTGCTGCGGTGCTGCTGGCTGACAGCTTTAAGGCGGGCGGCAAGGTGCTTTCCTGCGGTAACGGTGGTTCACATTGCGATGCGATGCATTTCGCTGAAGAGCTGACCGGTCGCTACCGCGAAAATCGTCCTGGCTATCCGGCGATTGCCATCTCTGATGTCAGCCATCTCTCCTGCGTCAGTAATGATTTTGGTTATGACTATGTCTTTTCACGCTATGTGGAAGCGGTAGGGCGTCCGGGCGATGTGCTGCTGGGCCTCTCAACTTCCGGTAACTCTGCCAATATCATTAAAGCAATTGAAGCTGCCCGTGCGCAGGGGATGAAAGTGATCACCCTGACCGGTAAAGATGGCGGTAAGATGGCAGGCAGTGCCGACATTGAAATCCGGGTGCCACACTTTGGTTATGCCGATCGCATCCAGGAGATCCACATTAAAGTGATCCACATCCTGATGCTGCTGATCGAAAAAGAGATGGTGAAGTAACTGCGCTGGCCTCCCGCCTGACGGGAGGCCGCTTACTCTAAGGCGGTGGCTATGTGCGAATTGCTCGGGATGAGCGCCAATGTTCCCACGGATATCTGTTTCAGCTTTACCGGTCTGGTTCAGCGTGGCGGTGGAACCGGGCCTCACAAAGATGGCTGGGGCATTACCTTCTACGAAGATAAAGGTTGTCGTACGTTTAAAGATCCGCTGCCGAGCTTTAACTCGCCGATTGCGCGTCTGGTGCAGGAGTATCCGATCAAATCGCATTCGGTGGTGGCGCACATCCGCCAGGCGAATCGCGGGCAGGTGTCGCTGGAAAATACCCACCCGTTTACCCGCGAATTGTGGGGCCGTAACTGGACCTATGCGCACAACGGGCAGCTCAGGGGCTATCGGCAGCTGGAGACTGGCACATTCCGGCCGGTGGGCGAAACGGACAGTGAGAAGGCGTTCTGCTGGATCCTGCATCAGCTGGCGACGCGCTATCCGCGCACGCCAGGCAACTGGCCTGCGGTATTTCGTTTTATCGGGGAGCTTGCCGGCACGTTGCGGCAGAAGGGCGTGTTTAACATGCTGCTGTCAGACGGCCGTTATCTGATGGCCTTTTGCTCCACCAATCTTTACTGGATCACCCGTCGCGCACCCTTTGGCCGGGCGCAGTTACTGGATCAGGATGTGGAGGTCGATTTTCAGCAGCACACCACGCCGCATGACGTGGTGACGGTGATTGCTACGCAGCCACTGACCGCCAATGAAACCTGGCAGCGGATTGTGCCAGGTGAATGGGCGTTATTCTGCCTTGGAGAGCGCCAGGAATGAACGTGAAGCGGCTTCGGGACTGGCTAAAACCGGTGCCGGGCTGCTGTTCATCACATACTTACCGCTGGCGACATTAACCATCGGCGGCTGGTGATATTTGGCAAAGTAAGCGTATCCCGGCTGCAGCTGCTGCCAGAAACTGGCATAGGTGGAGTAGCGGTGACGCTGCATATTGCTGTCGGTCATGCGGAATGGATAGATGCTGATGCTGATATCCTGCTGGCCGTTACGCAGCGCGGCATTCACATAGGTAAAAATCTCATCCATATAGGCGTTAGTCATGGCATAGCAGCCAATCGACTTACAGTCGCCATGAATCATCAGGTAATTGCCGCTGTAGCCCTGATTACGATCGTACTGATTCGGAAAGCCGATGTTGATCGCGCGATAAAACCGGCTATCCGGCTTCAGCTGATTCAGCTTCACGTTGTAAAAACCTTCCGGGCTTTTGAAATCGCCTTCACGGCGTTTCGGGCCAAGGCCGCCAGAAAAGTTACAGATGCGGTAGGTGTCCAGCAGGCGGTATTCGTTACCGATTTTGCCGTAGAGTTCGAGCGTGCGTTCTTCCTTGAAGATCTGGATATAGACCGGGGTGCCAAGTAACTGCTTCTTTAATTCTTTGCTGACCGGTGCCGTTGAGACGGGTTCGGGTGTCATTGCCATGCTGAGGGCTGGCAGTAAAATCATCGCAAACAGGAGTGCGATTTTGCCCATGCTGTGTGTACCTTGAGGTGAAGAGAACATGACGCAAAATGTGCGTCTCTGTTTGCATTATCGGAACTGTCCGCTACCGCAGCGCAACATTAAACATTGTCTGTTTTTTTAGCAAGACGGCGTCAGCCAAATTCGCGATTTACTGAAAGATATTCGGCCAGAAATTTGTAAACTTTAATCGTCAGCGCGACAAATATTGCAGTTACCCCTGCCAACTGTATACTTATCCAGTGCCGGAGGGGGTATGCGTAAAATCATTCATGTCGATATGGACTGCTTCTATGCCGCGGTGGAGATGCGTGATAATCCCCAGCTGCGCGACATCCCGATCGCCATTGGTGGCAGCCGCGAGCGTCGCGGCGTGATCAGCACCGCCAACTATCCGGCGCGCAAATTTGGCGTGCGCAGCGCGATGCCAACCGGCATGGCCCTCAAGTTATGCCCGCATCTGCGTCTGCTGCCAGGACGCTTTGACGCCTATAAAGAAGCCTCCGCGCAGATCCGCGACATCTTTACCCGCTATACGCCGCTGATTGAACCGCTCTCCCTCGATGAAGCTTACCTGGATGTCACCGACAGCCCCCACTGTCACGGCTCTGCCACGCTGATGGCGCAGGCGATCCGTGCCACCATCTACCGTGAAACCGGGCTTACCGCCTCAGCGGGCATCGCCCCGATTAAATTTCTGGCGAAGATCGCCTCTGACCTGAATAAGCCGGACGGCCAGTTCGTGATTACCCCGCCGGAGATGTCCGGTTTTCTGCTGACCCTGCCGCTTGCGAAGATCCCTGGCGTCGGCAAGGTCTCGGCCAAAAAGCTGGAAGAGATGGGGCTGGTAACCTGTGGCGACGTGCAGAAGGCAGACTTAGCGCTGCTGTTAAAGCGCTTTGGCAAGTTTGGCCGGGTGCTGTGGGAGCGCAGCTATGGCATTGATGACCGCAGCGTGATCGTTGAGCGCGAGCGTAAATCGCTGGGGGTTGAACGGACGCTGGCGGAAGATATCAGCGACTGGGATGCCTGCCTGGAAATTATTGATTTTCTCTACGCCGAACTGGAACGCCGGCTGACGCAGATCCGACCTGACAAGCAGGTGGCGCGACAGGGCGTCAAACTGAAGTTCAGTGATTTTCAGCAGACGACCCAGGAGCATATCTGGCCGGTGCTGAACAAAGAGGACATGATTGCCATCGCCCGTAAAACCTGGGATGAGCGTCGTGCCGGGCGCGGCGTGCGGCTGGTGGGATTACATGTGACGATGGTGGATCCCCAGCTGGAGCGTCAGCTGCTGCTGGGTCTGTAACCGTCAGCCTCACCGACCGGCAAGGCTGACATCCGATTACTTCTTATATTTCGCCGCCAGGGTCGCAAACCACGGTGCGACGAAATCCTCATTGCTGCCCCAGCCCGGAATGATCTTGTTCAGTGACGCGACGTTCACCGCGCCAGGCTGGCTGTTAAGCTGCTGCTGAGAGATCGATGCCGCTTTAAACTGATAAGTCGCTGGCGTCTCTTCACCGGCAATTTTCTTCGCCACCAGACGCATATTCACCGCGCCAATAGTTTTAGGATCCACCGCTACCGTCTGCACCCACGGGCTGTTTTTCTCGCGCATCAGCTGCAAATCCTGGTTCGAGACATCAATGCTATAGAGCTTGATCTCGGTACGGCCATTCTCCTGCAGCGCTTTGTAAGCGCCCTGGCTGAAGGCGTCCCAGGCACCCCAGATGGCGTCGATTTTGCCTTTCGGGTATTTCGCCAGAATCGCGCCAATTTTATTGGCGGTGTCGCCCTGAACGTCAGTTGAAACCGCACCAATCGACTCAAGCTGATGAATGCCCGGATTCTCTTTCAGCAGTTTTTCATACACCACCTGACGACGTTCCATCGGCGGGAAACCGGCAACCCATAGCTTGACGATGTTCGCCTTGCCGTTGAAATCATGGATGAGCTGGCCCAGCGACAACTGCGCCAGTGAAGCGTCATCCTGCGCGGTGACGGTGACGCCCGGGATCGGGCTATCCACCGGCGTATCAAACACCGACAGCTTAATGCCTGCATCGGCAATGCGCTTCACCAGTCCGCTGGCGTAGGGCGCTTTACCGTGCGACAGCACGATGCCGTCATATTTCTGGCTGATCGCCTGATTCACGAAATCCTGGAAGCGCGCATCGTCGCCGTTGCTGAGAAAGGTGCTGACCTTGAAGCCAAGCTGGCGACCCTGCTGAATGGCACCGGCAACAAACTGGGTGGTGTTGTCATCGGAGCCGAGATTGCGGATCACCGCAATACGGATCGGGCCATCATGACTGGCGATAGCCGCAGGCACCGGCGTGACGGTATCCGCGAAGGCGGCGCTGGCGTTCAGCAGGCTCAGGGCCAGCAGCGAGAGTGTTATTTTTTGCATTGTTATCAACTCCGGTAAACGCGCCTCAGCGGCGCTGGATATAGGTGATCGCCAGTGCTAAAGCCAGCACCAGCCCTTTAATAATGTCCATGGCGTAATAGGGAACAGAGAGCATCACCAGACCGTTCTGCAGCACGCCGAGGATCACCGCACCGACCAGCGTGCCCAGCGCATTCGGCTTGCCGGAGCCCGCCAGTGAGAAGCCAATCCACGCCGCCGCGACCGCGTCCATCAGGTAGCCGCTACCGGCGTTCACCTGCGAGGAGCCGATACGCGAGGCGAGCAGAATGCCGCCCAGACCGGCCAGCAGTGAGGCGATCACATACGCCAGCACCCGATAGCGGGTGGTGCGGATGCCGGAGAGGCGCGCCGCTTCCGGATTGCCGCCCAGCGCATACATCCGGCGACCATGTTTAGTCAGTGAGAGCGCCAGCTGCGCGGCGACGGTGACGA
The DNA here is from genome assembly GCF_011800685.1 of Pantoea sp. EKM10T. Lineage (NCBI taxonomy): Bacteria > Pseudomonadati > Pseudomonadota > Gammaproteobacteria > Enterobacterales > Erwiniaceae > Pantoea > Pantoea sp. EKM10T. The sequence goes on along the minus strand of NZ_JAALEU010000014.1, from coordinate 52,505 downwards.
CCAGCATAATGATGACGATGGTGGGCACCTGGCCGAGCAGGCCAAACGCCGCCGGAATGGTGCCTTCCGCCATATCACCGCTCGGCAGCACCATGTTCTCGGTGATCGATCCGCCAAAGCTGTAGGTCATCGCCACACCCTGAATCACGAACAGTGTCGCCAGCGTTGCCAGCATGTCGGGGATGCACAGGATCACAATCAGAAAGGCGTTAAACAGCCCGACCAGGGTGCAGAGCGCCAGGGTGAGCAGGATGGCGGTGGTAGTGCCGAAGCCGTACCAGACAAACAGTGAAATCACCAGCGCATTGGCCAGCGAGGCGGTCGATCCGACCGACAGATCAAAGCCGCCAACGGTCAGCGAGATCGAGACGCCGATCGCAATCACCGTGACAATGGCAATTGAGCGCAGAATATTGATGATGTTGTTGGGTTCAAGGAAGCTGTCGGAGGCGAGACCAAAGGCGGCGATCAGGATCACCACCGTGAGCAACATGCCCCATTTATAGAGAAAGTCGAACAACTGGTGACGCCACGGCGAGGCTGTCAGATTCAGGCTGGTTTCTTTGCTGCTCACGCAGGGGTTCCTCCGGTGGAATAGAGCAAAAGCGTCTCTTCGGTGACGTCGCGTGCAGCCAGTTCGGCCACAATGCGTCCATCCCAGAGCACGCAAATCCGGTCGCATAAACCGACCAGTTCAGAAAACTCTCCCGACGCGTAAATGATGCCTTTCCCCTCGCGCGCCAGGTTATCGATCAGGGTGAAGAGTTCGGTTTTGGCTTTGATATCGACGCCTTTCGTCGGCTCATCGAAAATCAGCACGTCGGCGTTGTTGCGCAGCCATTTGCCTATCGCCACTTTCTGTTGATTGCCGCCGGAGAGACGGCGCAGCGTCTGTGCCGGACCGGTGGTGCGCACCTGCAACTGCTGGATAACCTGCTCCGCCCAGCGCCACGCCTGGCGATGGCCAAACAGGCTCCAGCGCGAAAAGCTGTCGTCTGCGCTGACGCTGAGGTTCATTGCCACCGACTCATCAATAAAGATCCCCTCTTTGCGCCGCTCCTCCGGCACCAGCGCCATGCGGCGACTGACGGAGTCATGCGGCGAACGGGGCTGCCACGGCTGGCCATGCAGTTCACCGCGACTGACGCGGCTTTTGCTGGCACCAAACAGCGCCTTACAGAGTTCGGTTTTACCGGCACCGGCCAGGCCTGCAATGCCCAGAATTTCCCCTTTGTGCAATCGTAGCGAGATATCCTGCAGCAGTTGCTCATCATGAAGACCGTCAATCGCCAGCAGCAGCGGCTGAGTCTGCTGCGCACGACGGGCCGGGAAGATATCGGTGAGCTGATGCCCCAGCATCTTCTCCACGATCTGCTCACCGCTCAGTGCCGCCATCGGGCCGGTTTCGATCAACCGGCCATCACGCAGCACCGTCAGCTGGTCACAGATTGCTTTCAGTTCATGGATGCGGTGAGAGATAAACACCACGCCGATGCCGCTGGCCTGCAGGCGACGCACCACAGCAAACAGCCGCTCACTTTCATGCTGATCCAGCGGGGCGGTGGGTTCATCCAGAATCAGAAAGCGGCAGTGGTGTGACAGCGCGCGCGCCAGCAGAATTTGCTGCTTTTCAGCCAGGGTACAGCGCTCCACCAGCCGGTTAACGTCCAGCGCCACGTCGAGCTGAGCCAGCAGCGCCCGCGCCTGACGCCGAACCTCGCCCCAGCGATAGCGGTGGCCAGGCTCTGCCAGCCGATCCAGCAGAATGTTTTCCGCGACGCTGAGCTGCGGCACCAGCGCCACGTCCACTTCCTGCTGAACCAGATGGATACCCAGCCGTTTCGCATCACGCGGCGTACAGATGGAGACCGGCTCACCATCCAGCAGGATCTCGCCGCTGTAGTGGCTGTGCGCACCGGAAAGGATCGCCATCAGCGTTGACTTGCCCGCGCCGTTAGCGCCGGTCAGAGCATGTACTGAATGGCCGTCACTGCGGAAATCCACCGACGATAGCGCGGCAAACCCGCCAAAAGCGATGGAGATGTTACGCATCTCAAGGCAATTTAACCCTGGCATGTCATTACTCTCCTGAAGAATCACTGGCCGCATTTTTTCCTGAACCTTCAGGCGCGGCAACAGCCGAAAGCGCATAAGCTAGCACGAAATCTTATTAGCCATCCAGACATCTGGACATAATGGCGGCTGTGACCAGCGAAGCGCGGGAAAGCGGCGGAATAACGGGGTAAAGGACGGAAAAGGCAGCGAATTATGCTGGGGGAAAGTCACAGGCATAAAAAAACCAGGCCGGAGCCTGGTTTACTTTTTTTGTGACAGAATTACTTTTCTGGCACCACATTCAGCAGGGTGGTCAGCAGTTTCCAGTAAAGGCCAACGCTTTCGATGTGAACCTGCTCATCCGGCGAGTGCGGCCCGGTGATGGTCGGCCCAATCGATACCATATCCATCTCCGGATACGGTTTTTTGAACAGACCACACTCCAGACCGGCGTGGATCACCTGAATGTTCGGGGTCTTATCAAACAGCGCGATATAGGTCTGACGGGTCAGCGCCATAATGGCGGAGTCCGCATCAGGCTGCCAGCCTGGGTAGCCGCCTTTCGCTTTGGTCTGTGCACCGGCCAGCTGGCCCAGTGAGGTCAGCATCTGCACCACATAATCGCGGCCGGTGTCGATCAGCGAACGGATCAGGCAGTTGATCTCTGCATGATCGGCTTCCATGGTCACCACACCGATATTCAGTGAGGTTTCTACTACGCCTTTCGCCACGTCGGAGTTGCGGATCACGCCGTTTGGCATGCTGTTGAGCAGGTTCAGGAAGCGATCGCGGCTGTCAGCGTTCAGAGCATCACCCTGATGCGCCAGCGGCTCTGTGACCAGTGCGATGTTCGGCTCTTTGATGCCGTGCTCATTTTTGATGGCGCTCAGGAAGTGCGCCGCCGCTGATTTCAGCGCATCCGCTTTGTGGCTCTCGACCGCCACGGTAGCGAAGGCTTCACGCGGGATCGCGTTGCGCAGCGTACCGCCGCTGAAGGCCAGCAGACGCAGATCCAGTTCAGCAGCGTGTGCCGCCAGGAAGCGCGCCAGCAGTTTGTTGGCGTTGCCGAGGCCCATATGAATATCGGCACCGGAGTGACCGCCACGCAGGCCTTTCAGCGTCAGCTTCAGGGTCTGGAATTCAGCAGGCACCGCTTCACGGGTCAGCGGCAGGGTGGTGACGAAGTCGATACCGCCCGCGCAGCCCATGTAGATCTCACCTTCTTCTTCGGAGTCGGTGTTGATCAGGATTTCTGCCTGCAGCCAGTTGGGTTGCAGACCGAATGCGCCATCCATACCGGTCTCTTCAGTCATGGTCAGCAGCACTTCCAGCGGGCCATGCGTCAGGCTGTTGTCAGCCAGTACTGCCAGCGCAGAAGCCATACCGATGCCGTTGTCCGCGCCCAGCGTGGTGCCGCGCGCTTTCACCCACTCGCCGTCAACCCAGGGCTGAATCGGATCTTTGGTGAAGTCATGAACGGTGTCATTATTTTTCTGCGGCACCATATCCAGATGCGCCTGCAGCGCAACCGGGGTACGGTTTTCCATGCCTGCGGTGGCGGGCTTACGAATCAGAATGTTGCCGACCTGATCGCGCTCACACCAGAAGCCTTGCTCTTTGGCCCAGCCGACGATGTAACTCGCCAGCGCTTCTTCGTGAAAAGAGGGATGGGGAATAGAGCAGATCTTAGCGAAAATATCCCACAGCGGCTGTGGAGAGAGTTGAGACAATTCAGACACGACAGGTCTCCTGTGTCAGTGTACCGGCGAGGCCGGACATCGCGAGTTTCCAGTGAAAAATCGCCGTCAGAGAATCTGACGAGCCAGGCCCGAGAATATCACTGTTTTCTACCGGGTGCGCTCTCAGACGCGCTAAAAAGCCGCAACCAGTGCGCGGGTGCTGGTTTTTAGTGCGTCAACTCCTTATAATCTCGCGCAACCTTTTCCCCGTTGCACATTTTTACGCCACCTCGGTTGGCTGGGATTTCTATTCTATGAGCGAAAAATACGTCGTTACCTGGGACATGCTTCAGATTCATGCCCGTAAACTGGCCCAGCGCCTGCTTCCTGTTGAACAGTGGAAAGGCATTATCGCGGTGAGCCGCGGCGGTCTGGTACCGGCTTCGCTGCTGGCACGTGAACTGGGTATCCGCTACGTCGATACCGTCTGCATCTCCAGCTATGACCACGATCATCAGCGCGAAATGAAAGTTCTGAAGCGCGCAGAAGGCGACGGTGAAGGCTTTATCGTGATCGATGACCTGGTGGATACCGGCGGCACCGCCCAGGCGATTCGCGAGATGTACCCGAAAGCGCGTTTCTGCACCATTTTCGCTAAACCGGCCGGTCGCTCACTGGTTGATGATTATATTGTCGATATTCCGCAGGATACCTGGATCGAGCAGCCGTGGGATATGGGTGTGGTCTACATCCCGCCGATTGTTAAAAGCTGATTGATATGCATCAGACAACGCCCGGTTTTCCGGGCGTTGTGCTTTCTGTGCCTCGCACCCCGAATTGCCGTACAGTACACTTAGCCATCGCCGTTTCTGTTGCAGGAGAAGTGAGTATGTCGAGCAAAAATCTCAGCGAGGAGTTGTTCAAACCGCGCTTTAAACATCCTGAAACCTCAACCCTGGTTCGCCGCCACCATCATGCTACTTCGGATGTCCACTCAGCCCTGGATGGTGACAGCCAGCGTGGCTGGTATCGTATGCTGAATAAGCTGATGTGGACATGGCGTGGCCTGACGCCGCAGGAGATCAGCGAAGTGCTGGCTCGGATTGCCATCAGCAATGTTGAACATACGGATGAGACGCTGCTCGACACTGTAATCGGTTTTCGCGGCGGCAACTGGCATTTCGAATGGTGTAAACAGGCGGGTATCTGGCAGCAGAAAGCGCTGGAGGCCACCGACGACAGCGAGGCGGGCGACTACTGGCTGCACGCGGCGCATCTCTACAGCGTTGCGGCCTATCCCTATATAAAAGGGGATGAGCTGGCCGACCAGGCGCAGACGCTGGCGAACCGCGCCTATGAAGAGGCGACTCAACGCCTGCCGGGCGAGCTGAAACCGCTGACGTTCGCCATTCAGGGTGGCAGCCCGGTTAACGGCTTTCTGCACATGCCGCCTGACGTTGAAGCGCCTTATCCCACCGTGCTGTTCTGTGGTGCGCTCGACTCATTACAGAGCGATCACTATCGCCTGTTCCATGATTACCTTGCACCGCGCGGCATCGCCATGCTGACCATTGATGTGCCGTCGGTAGGCAACTCGGTGAAATGGACGCTGAGTCAGGACACCAGCTTTCTGCATCAGCAGGTGCTGCGCGATCTGAAAAACGTGCCCTGGATCGACCATACCCGCGTGGCGGCGTTTGGTTATCGCTTTGGCGCTAACGTGGCCGTACGACTGGCCTATCTGGAATCGCAGCGGCTGCGTGGGGTCGCCTGTCTTGGCCCGATTGTGCATGCGCTGCTGACGCAGACAGCGTTGCAGGATGAGATCCCGGATATGTATATGGATATGCTGGCGAGCCGGCTGGGCATGGCAACCGCTTCTGACAGTGCGCTGCGTACCGAACTCAATCGATATTCGCTGAAAACTCAGGGATTGCTGGGCCGCCGGACGCCGACACCCATGCTGTCGGGCTACTGGCAAAACGATCTTTTCAGCCCGGAAGAGGAGAGCAAGCTGATCGCTAACTCTTCGTCAGATGGCAAAGCGTTGCTGATTCCGGTGAAGCCGATGATGGCCAGTTTCGACAAGGCGCTGAATGAAATTTGCGACTGGCTGGAGAAGCGTTTAAAAAGGTAACTGGCAAAATTTACAGTATTTGCTACAACTAGTAGCGGAATTCTTCCGGGCTGCCGTTAAGCGAAACATGACATCCCCTGGCCGTCCGGAAAATCAAGGCTGTATAGCGGTCAAAATCTATGGAGATTCAGCATGACGTTACCAAGTGGTCATCCCCGCAGTCGCCTGCTTAAGCGCTTTACGGAGCTTGGGCCTTATATTCGCGATGGGAAATGTGGCGAAACCCGGTTCTTTTTCGACTGCCTGGCTGCCTGCGTTAATGTGAAACCGGCACCGGAACTGCGTGAGTTCTGGGGCTGGTGGATGGAGCTGGAAGCGCAGGCTGACCACTTTACCTATGTCTACCATATCGGTCTGTTCGATAAAGAGGGTGACTGGTCGGTGGCAACCATCAAAGGCAAAGAGAATACGGCGCGCGTGGAAGAGACCTTACGGAATTTCCATACCCGTCTGAAAGCGATGCTGAAAGAGTTCGAGCTGGATCTGATTCCGGCCAGCGATTTCGATGAGAAACCGGTTAAGCTGAGCGCCTGATTGGGTGTTTAGAGATTAAAGGGTGAGTTAAAACGTTTGCCCACAAACTGCTGACAAATCTCAAGTAGGGTGAATCTGGCAGCAACGAATAAGCTCAACACGCAGGGAACACGGGCAGAAGAGGAAAGCGTCCCGCGCCAGGGACAAAAACGCCGGGAGCGTTTTTGAACAACGCAAAGCGTTGGCCCGGCAACGGGCGCACCTCAGGGATGAGGTGCGTAATCGCGCGGGCCGAGCGTGTCAGGGATGACGGATTTTGCGTCTTTCCGATCTGACCGTGTTCCCTGCGCCAGCTCGATCTCATAGCAGAGCGGGCCAGATGCTGTTAACAAGCAAAGGGCGCGTTGAAAAACGTGCCCTTTTTCATGCTCACACATTCTGTAGCTTATGCTGTGCGGCATTAGCCTGAAATCAGAACTGGTAAGTCACACCCATCGCGACCACGTCATCGTTGTTAATCGACAGCGCGTTGTCATCATCCAGCTGGTTGATTTTGTAATCAACGAAGGCGGACATATTTTTGTTGAAGTAGTAGGTCGCGCCCACGTCGATATATTTCACCAGATCCGCATCGCCGATACCGTTTTCGATATCTTTGCCTTTGGTCTGTACATAGCCAATAGAAGGACGCAGGCCGAAATCAAACTGATACTGCGCCACCAGTTCGATGTTCTGCGCTTTGTTGGCTGCGCCCGCGACGGTAGCACCGGTGTTACGGTTGGTGCCGCTGATTGGTGTCATGTTGCGGGTATCGGTATAGATGGCCGCCAGGTAGACGCTGTTGGCATCATACTTCACGCCTGCGCCCCAGGAATCCGCACGGTCACCGCCGCCATAGGCACGTGCCTGCTGCTGGTTGGTACGGTCAGAAGAGGTGATGGCACTCATCAGGCTCACACCGGAATCACCCAGGGCATAGCCCAGTGAGGCACCGTAGCCGTCGCCATTCTGACGGTTAATGTCGGTGCGGGTGTTGGCGCTGGTGGCGTCGTTTTTACCCTGATACTGCAACGCAAACTTCAGCCCATCGACCAGACCAAAGAAGTTGTTGTTACGGTAAGTCGCCACACCGGTAGCGCGCTGAGTCATAAAGTTATCAGAACGGGCTGTACCGTCACCGCCGAATTCCGGGAACACGTCGGTCCAGGCCTCAACGTCATACAGCACACCGTAGTTACGACCGTAATCGACCGAACCATACTGCGAGAATTTCAGACCGGCAAACCCAAGGCGGGTTTTGTTGCCATTGTTGGCGTCGCTGCCTTCGGAGTTATTGACGTTGTACTGATATTCCCACTGACCATAACCGGTCATCAGGTCGTTAATCTGTGTCTGACCCTTAAAACCGATACGGGTATAGGACTTGTCTCCATCCTGGCTGGCATTATCGCTGATGTAGTGCTCAGCTTTAACTTTGCCGTATAAGTCCAGTTTGTTGCCATCTTTGTTATAGATTTCGGCAGCCTGCGCGGCAGATGCCAGCGTCAGCGTGGAGAGGATCATGGCCAGTGTGCTTTTCTTCATTTGCTATCAATCCCAATGTGAACGCCGTAAAAAAATGAAAGTTTTTGTAAAGCACGGACTTTTTACCCGTCGGCGATGAACTTTTTATGACACTTTTCATGATTTCTTGTTAACCCTGAACTTTTGGTCTACGTCCTTGTCCGCGTAAATTCGTGCTTTTCCCCTGCTGGCTGTTGGCTTCCTTATCGACTCCTGTTAAAACGTCCTTTCGTAAAAATTTTTCACTACGGCAGGAAATATGAGTGGCAGTCAGACCTTAGTGGTCAAGTTGGGTACCAGCGTTCTCACCGGCGGCTCCCGCCGGCTGAATCGGGCGCACATGGTGGAACTGGTTCGTCAGTGTGCGCAGCAGCACGCGGCGGGCCACCGCATTGTGATTGTGACCTCTGGCGCGATGGCCGCCGGACGCGAACATCTGGGTTACCCCGAACTGCCACCCACCATCGCCTCAAAGCAGCTGCTGGCTGCGGTGGGGCAGAGCCGTCTGATTCAGCTGTGGGAACAGCTGTTCTCAATCTACGGTATCCATATTGGTCAGATGTTGCTGACCCGTGCCGACATGGAAGATCGCGAGCGCTTCCTGAATGCCCGCGACACGCTGCGCGCACTGCTGGATAACCACATTGTGCCGGTGATCAATGAGAACGATGCCGTCGCCACCGCTGAAATCAAAGTGGGTGACAACGACAATCTCTCAGCGCTGGCGGCGATGCTCGGCGGTGCCGACAAGCTGCTGCTGCTGACCGACCAGCAGGGACTGTTCACCGCCGATCCGCGTAACAATCCTGAGGCTGAGCTGATCAGTGATGTCCATGTGATTGATGATGCGTTGCGTGCCCTGGCGGGCGACAGCGTATCGGGTCTTGGCACTGGTGGCATGTCGACCAAGCTTCAGGCGGCGGATGTCGCCTGCCGCGCCGGTATCGATGTGATCATCGCCTCAGGCAGCCGCAGCGGCGTAATCAGCGATGTTATTGACGGCAAGCCGGTCGGTACGCGCTTTCATGCGCAGCAATCGCCACTGGAAAATCGTAAACGCTGGATTTTCGGTGCGCCTCCGGCAGGTGAACTCACCGTCGATGATGGTGCGCTAGCAGCAATTATTGAACGCGGCAGTTCGCTGCTACCGAAAGGGATCCGTGCTATCCAGGGGAATTTCTCGCGTGGAGAAGTGATCCGTATCCGCAGTTTGCAGGGCAGGGATATCGCGCATGGTGTTTCACGCTACAACAGCGACGCGATGCGGATGATTGCCGGTCATCACAGCCAGCAGATCAGCGAAATCCTGGGCTATGAATATGGCCCGGTGGCGGTTCACCGCGACGACATGATCGTCAGTTAAGGAGCGGACAATGCTAGAAGAGATGGGAAAAGCGGCGCGCGCCGCAGCTTACACCGTGGCCGATCTGTCGACTGCAGAGAAAAATCAGGTTCTGATGACTATTGCCGACCGTCTGGAGGCGGAAAGCGCAGACATTCTGGCGGCCAATGAGCTGGATTTAGCCGATGCGCGTCAGAACGGTATGAGCGCCGCGCTGTTGGACCGGCTGACACTCAATCCGCAACGCCTCGGCAGCATCGCCAGCGATGTGCGCCAGGTCTGCCAGCTGGCCGATCCGGTTGGACAGCTAATTGACGGCGGTCAGCTCGACAGCGGGCTGCGCATTGAGCGTCGTCGCGTGCCGCTGGGCGTGGTGGCCGTAATCTACGAGGCGCGTCCCAATGTCACGGTGGACGTCGCCACTCTGTGCCTGAAAACCGGCAACGCCGCCATTCTGCGCGGCGGTAAAGAGACCTGGCGCACCAATGCGGCCACGGTACGAGTGATCCAGAACGCGCTCAAACAGCACGGTCTGCCTGCGGCGATCGTTCAGGCGATCGAAAATCCGGATCGCGAGCTGGTGAATCAGCTACTGAAGCTGGATCGCTACGTCGATATGCTGATCCCGCGTGGCGGAGCCGGGCTGCATAAGCTGTGCCGGGAAAATTCGACTATTCCGGTGATCACCGGCGGCATCGGCGTCTGTCACATCTACATTGATGAGACGATGGAGATCGAACCGGCACTTGATCTGATCGTCAACGCCAAGAAACAGCGTCCCAGCGCCTGTAACTCACTGGAGACGCTGCTGGTGGATCAGGCGATTGCTGATCGTTTCCTGCCCGCCTTCAGCGCGCGTATGGCACAGGAAGCGATCGCGTTGCATGCTGACAGCAACGTGCTGGCGCAACTGCAGCAAGGCCCGGCATCGGTCACGCAGGTGAATCCGCAGCAGTACAATGATGAGTGGCTGTCGCTGGATCTTAACGTCAAATTAGTGGCGGATATGGATGAGGCGATCGATCACATCCGTACGCACGGCACGCAGCACTCGGATGCCATCCTGACCCGTAATACCCGCAACGCCGCGCGTTTTGTCCGTCAGGTCGACTCCTCAGCGGTCTATGTCAACGCAAGCACCCGCTTCACCGATGGCGGACAGTTTGGCCTGGGTGCCGAAGTGGCGGTCAGTACACAGAAACTGCATGCCCGTGGTCCGATGGGATTAGAGGCGCTGACGACCTATAAATGGATAGCATGGGGCGACGATACGCTCCGGCCATAACTGCCATAATTTTTAACAAAGCGGGAGTCTTTCAGAGACTCCCGTTTTTTTTAGCTCCATTTTCCGGTCCAGTGAAAGATAGAGTTTTCTGCGCATCAGCTTAATTTCCGTTCCGGTCTCGTCACTACTAGCCATTATTCTGGCTGATATTCACGCAATTTTTTACGGAACATTCCTGAAAGCCGGGGCTGTACGCGGCCTGAGGCAATATTTTTTGTCCAGCCGCGGGCTGAAGCGGATAATGATTATCAGGAATGCTTGATAAAGCGGTTAGGTAGTAAACGAGCGGTAATATAAAATGAACTGGTAGCAATAATGAAAATAACATCCAGTATCTCTTCTATGGCTGATTATTAACTAATGGTTAAAAAAGAAAGTACAAGACAAGCTTTCACCGCCAGGCTGATAGCGGCCTGTGAGAGTGCCGGCATTGCCGGACATGGACGAAACAAACAGGTTGCCAGGGCTCTGCAGCAGCAAGGCTGTAAGATTTCAACGCCGGGAGTGTGGAAGTGGTTTAACGCGCAGTCAGTGCCGGATGGCGGCAATTTACTGGCTCTCAGCCAGCTGCTGGGCGTCAGGGTTGAGTGGCTGCAATACGGTATGGAACAACCTGCTGAACCGGTGACGCTAAGTGCGCTCACCGGTCAGAAGAATGTGTTTCGGATTGATAGCCTCGACATTGGTCAGCGAAGTGCTGCAGGCCTGCCCGCGCGTGATGAGTTTGTCGAGACTATCCAGGCGATCGAATATGGTCTGGATGAGGCGCGGGTGCTGTTCAACGGGCGCCCGGCGGAAAACATCCGGTTAATCGCTATCAACAGTGACTCCATGGCTGACACCTTTGCGCCGCGCGATCAGCTGTTTGTGGATATCAGCGTGCGGATGTTCGACGGCGACGGCATCTATATTTTCACCCTCGATGAGCAGCTCTATCTCAAGCGCCTGCAGCTGCAGCATAAGAAAATCGCTGTAATATCAGATAATAAGCGTTATGAAACCTGGTATCTCAATCATGATGACGTCACCAGCCTGAAGGTACTGGCCAAAGTGATCATGAGCCAGGCGCGACATTATCAAATCCTCGGTTAAGGCCACTTCTGCCGGTTTTTTCAGGAAGGCTGAAAAAAAAATAATCGGCATAAATTCATAAATTTAACCAGCGGTAAATAAAAAATTAACCAACAGTGTTTGATAAAGCATAAGAACCTGTTAATAATTTGGATATGGATGAACGAAGCAGTTCTTTCAGGGACGAGCCGCTCTTAAACAATTGAGGCGCTGCACAAGCGCGAATCATACCACCACAAAGTTAGTGAACTTTGGGATGGGGTGGATGCGCAAAATGCAGCGTCGTCAGATGCCGTTTATTTCCCCTCGCTTACTTTCCACCTGACTGCTGATGCAGCCGGGCGGCAAGCGTGCGACCGTGATACGCGACATTCGGGCCCGTTCGGTTCGCCGAAAGCTCGCGCCTGCCACCCCATCGCCAAAGACTCATTCACAGGAGGAGTTATGGCGATAATTCACTATGGCAAAAGCGTTTTTATAGGCAACGCACGTACTCGTCGCCACCGGCGGCGCCAACCTCTCAGCAGCCTGACACAGAGCATCGACGAGGCCCTGAACTTCCCAACTGAAACACCCACCCTGAGACGTGCAGAGCAAATCTGCCAGCGTCAGGTCGCCCCGCGCGTTGACCGCGCAATTACTGCACCCCGCGTCACCAGTCAGGAAACACCCAGTTTCGACAATTGCTGTCTTCCGCACGTTCATCTCTACGCCGTGAGCTGAAACGCGCAGAAAACGCATTTTTCCGTTCCGGCTAACTCTTCGCTTTCTCCAGTTCTCACTGGGCGCAATTTGCTGAATTACTGTTCAGTTTTGCTGCAGGGTCAGTAAGGCCTTCTGCTGCGCCGTGCTGAGCAATGATCAGCGAGCGTTATGTATTTCTTTTCACAAGGCTGAGTTGCTTTAACCCGTCATTGAGGAGTCGTTATGAGCCAGATAATCGCAGTACTGAATTTTGAAGAGGGGTATGTCGACACGCCCTATCTCGACACGCTGGGCTTTCCCACGGTGGCCGGCGGCATTCGCATTGGACCCAAGGGGGCGTCTCTGAGTAATTACGCTTTCCGCGTGCCACGGCGCGTCGGTGATGTCTGGAAGCAGTGCATTCTTGAAAACAAAATTCAGGAGATGCAGGGCAGGGAGCTGCTGCGTAATGCGCTGGCGAAGTGCAACGACGCCCGCACCGACGTGCTGCTGAGCATGGCTTATCAGCTGGGCGTCGAGGGCGTCCTGCAGTTCAAAAACATGCTCAGCGCGATCGTGGCTGAACAGTTTAATGATGCGGCTGACGCGATGATGAACAGCCTCTGGGCCCGTCAGACGCCGGGCCGCGCCAGACGTCACGCGGAGATGATGCGCAGCGGAACCTATGCGGTTTACAGGGGGTTGCTATGAGATGGCTCATGTTTCTCACCGCCGTGCTGACGGCAATCATCATTCTGCTGCTGCTGCAGCGCTTTACCACCCTGCAGTTTGTCTCTCATGCCCGTCTGCTTTTCAAAACCTGGTCTGTCTGGCTTGCGTCGCTGGGTTCCATGCTCAGCGCCTGGGCGCAGTCGTTTCCTTCTGCCGCGGTTGATGCCTGGAGTGCACTGCCCGAAGACGTTAAAGCGATTCTGCCGCACAACTACCTCGGGCTGGTGGGCGCCTTCATGGTGGCGATGGGGGTGATTGCACAATTTGTTCGTCAGAAAAACCTGCTCAATGCGAAGGAGCAGTCTGAAGGAGCGAAGCCATGACTCTGATTACCACCTTACTGGGCGGCAGCTGGCACTGGCTTGCCGCGCTGGCTGGCGTCATTGCGGCACTGGCCGCCAGTTATTTCGGCGGCAAGAAAATCGGCAAAGTGCAGCAAAAAGCGCGTTCTGACGTCGATAACGCGCAACAGGAGGCGTCCCGCGTCACCGCGGTGGCGCAACAGCAACAACATAACCGCGAGGAGGCTAACCGTGTGGCGACTGACAACCATAGCCTTGATGACGCTGCTGCTCGCGACAAGCTGCAGCAGTCGAAATACCACAAACCCTGAGCCGGTGGCGATCACCGACTCTGCCTGCGTACTTTTTTCCCCTCTTTATACCTACGGCGATGACGCGCAAAAAATGGACGTTCGTACGGTGCGCGCCATCAACACCCACAACGACATGTGGGACTCCCTTTGCGGCCATCCGGCTGCGGCTAAGTAGTGCGCTGATTTCAGCGCGATATCTCTATGATCCTGAGGAGGATTCTATGATCGAAGTTAACTCTTTTGCTGAACTGCGTACCACTGTTCCACCAAAATCAGGTGAAGTCGCGAGCCTTAAACGCTATTACGATAAGGACTCCAGCTTCCGTGGCGGCGCAGACTTTGTCGGTTTCCTCAGCACCACTCCGCTGAAAGATGATGGCGGTACGGTGGCGGTGGGTAACGGTTTCTACTGGAAGCGCACCATCAACGATCCCGCCGAAGTGAACATTCTGCACTTTGGCGCGAAAGGGGATGGCGTGACCGATGACACTGAAGCCTTTAAGCGGATGCTGGCATGGACACAGTCTTACAACGCCTATGCGAAAGCGATTCCGGTGCGTTTTCCGGGGGGCCGCTTCCTGATTTCACCCATCGATATCAGCGATACGGAGTTGTCGTTTTTTGGTCTGGCAGGCGATGATATCGAGCTCGGCTCGGCACCGCGCACCACCATTGTTTCTGATAAAAGCGCGAATACCGTGTTTAAGGTTAATGCGCGTCGAATCGTCATTAAAGGCATCTGCTGGCATGGACAGGCTAACGCCGGGACTGTCGACACCGCGGCCAAAGTCACCGTCACGCCTGAACAGTGCAGTAACACGCAGCCGTTCTTTGAAAATACCATTGTCGGAGGCCAGATCGTCAATATCTTCTGCTTCAAGGCGCAAAGTACCGGGGGAACCGTCTTTAAGCTGCAGGATACGCTCGACAGTAAGTTCGATCAGATTTACAGCTCCAATACCTTTTCACGGGTGTTTGATGTCGGCTGGTCAAACACACCGAAGGGGAACTGGGACCACTCAACCGCCATTGAGCTGTGTAATGCCAACTTCCAGTCAGGCTATGGCGACGCGACGCTCTATATGCCACGCGTCACACAGGGGCTCATGCGTAACGTCTGGATTGAGCACACGACTAACCCAGGAGATCTGTCGGATGGCGGCTGGAACATCGAAACGCTCAACATTGAAGATTGCGGCACGCCGCTCAATCTCAATAATGCCCGCGTGGTGATGCGTCATATCAACCTGCAGGCGGGGGCGAAAATCACCAATGATCTGGCCGGAAGTAAGTGGTTATCGACCTTCGAATATGGCTATCGTCGGGATGAGAACTACGGCACGTTCATGACCGGTTCGCTGCGTGCCGGCTACTACAGCGGCTATAAAGTGGTGAACAACACCGATACCGACAACTGGTATCGGCTGGGGCAGCTCTATTTCCCGGCGCCTAACCAGCAATGGGTAATGGAGCTGATCGGGAAAGCGGATGCGACCACGCCCTCCGGCACCGCCGGTTCGCCGGTTAATGTGGTGGGCACCGGTAAAACCCTGATCAACCTCCAGCGACTGGAGACGGTCTGGGCCGATGCTTACCATATGGGTCAGCCTTCCGTGCTGGACATTCGTTATGGCCGGGTAGGGACTACCTATGCCGTAATCTGGGTCAAGCTGAGAGCGAACAGCGGCGAGACCATGTTCAACCTGAAGACGACCGGTCCGACCCGCTTCGATACCGGTTCCTGCTCGCTGTTCCAGGCTGATATGTCGGTGGTTACGGACATCACCAAAATCAGCAACCTGAAACCCGCTGCACGTTTTGGCATGCACAACGGGCTGGCGGGCATCGGGGCCAACGAAAAAGGGGTGGTTACGCTGGCTACTGCTGCGGGTACGCCGACCAATAAGACCGCTCCGACCGGTTTTGTGCTGATCAATATCAACGGCGTTGACCGTAAGGTTCCTTACTACGATTGATGATCGGCATGTTTTGGGCGAGGCTCCGGCCTCGCCCTTTTTTGATCTGACATTATCTCCGCTTCTTTTTACGTCGCCAGAAAAGTCACCGCTGCACTGTGAAGCCAGACAGTCTCCCTGACACAGCCTTTCGCCTTCATCCTCGTCAACGGGCTGATTGCGATTAATTTGAATTACGGCTTGCGTCACTTTAAGAAGTGTGGCCTAATGAATCGTCGGTTTGATTAACAGACACTATCAAAGTAAGTAACCAAAGCAGTTCTCATCTCTAAGTTTGTCGCGAGACATCCCTTCTTTTTGAGTCTTCTCTTACGTTCTGATTAAAATCTGTTCTCAGGCCATTATGTATGCCGGAAGGCTCGATATATTAAGGATTTAAGCATGTCTAACAAAATTCGCGGTACCGTTAAATGGTTTAACGCAGAGAAAGGCTTCGGTTTCATCTCTCCTGCAGACGGCAGCAAAGATGTATTCGTACATTTCTCTGCAATCCAGGGCACCGATTTCCGTTCATTAGATGAAGGTCAGCAAGTTGAATTCACAGTAGAAAATGGCGCCAAAGGCCCAGCTGCTGCGAACGTTGTTGGTCTCTAAGGACTGAAAATTACTTTTAAATGTCCTCACTGTAGTGGCTCACAGTTTCGTACATCACATTTTGATGTTACAAGAGCCAACCCGCATGGAGCGAAATGCATTTTCTGCAAATCTGTCGTGGTTCAGGTGAACCTGGCAAGGATTGCAATTCAGAGTCAGCTTCGCGCTCTCTGATTAAGGCTAGTGAGCTTTATAGCGTTGTTGCATTTACAGTAATAAAAGGCTGCCTCTGGCAGCCTTTTTTGTTTCTGCGTTTCCTCCTTCTCAAACCTCACGCTTTATTCTTGTAACCTGCCTGTTTACTTTCACTTTCCCTGTATATTTGCAATTCCCTTGTATAACGCTTACCACTAACCACTAACCACTAACCGCTAACCGCTTCCCGCTCTGTTGCCTGTAACCTATCCGCCCTTATCGTCACCATTCTTAAACTGGCCCGCCGAAGCAGGCCGTTGAGAGGGATTAACGCAGTACGGGTTGCAGTGAAAGCTTGCCGGTATTAAACACGCTCATCGCCTGTGCCATACGCTCTGCCTGATCCTGCAGCGCTTGTGAGGCGGCTGACGCTTCCTGTACCAGCGCGGCGTTTTGCTGCGTTACCGCTTCCATCTGCGTAATCGCCTGATTGATTTCATTGATGCCGCTGCTCTGCTCGCTGCTGGCAATGGTGATTTCGCTCATGATGTTTGCCACGCTCTGCACGCTGTTCACTACTTCGCCGATAGTTGAACCGGCGTGTGTTACCAGCTTGCTGCCTTCATCGACTTTAGCGACGGAATCTTCAATCAGTACCTTAATCTCTTTGGCCGCTGAGGCTGAGCGCTGCGCCAGATTACGCACTTCACTCGCCACGACCGCAAAGCCACGACCCTGTTCACCCGCGCGTGCCGCTTCAACCGCGGCGTTCAGGGAGAGAATATTGGTCTGGAAGGCGATGGAGTCGATAACGCTGATGATATCGACAATTTTTCGTGAGGAGAGGGCGATCGCTTCCATCTTCTCAATGACCTGCTCCATCACCACGCCACCTTCACGCGCCACGCTGGAAGTGGTTGAAACCAGGTGATTGGCTTCACGCGCGTTGTCGGCATTGTGTTTCACGGTCGACGTCATCTGCTCCATGGCAGAGGCAGTCTCTTCCAGCGAACTGGCCTGCTGTTCGGTTCGGGTCGAAAGATCAAGGTTCCCGCTGGAGATCTGATTAGAGGCCACCGCAATAGTGTCGGAACCGGTACGCACTTCAGTCACAATCGACAGCAGATTATCGTTCATTCGTTGCAGCGCCTGCATCAGGACGCCGGTTTCATCGCGTGAGGTCACCTGCATCTGTGAACTCAGATCGCCTGCGGCAACGCGTTCAGCAACGTCAACCGCTGCAACCAGCGGACGCACGATAGAACGGGTCAGGAAGTAGCCCAGCAGAATAGACGCCAGAATCGCCAGCGCGGAGAAAATCAGCGTAATGGAGATAGCCGACTGACCATTTTCCACAATACCCTGACCTTCACTGCGCAGCTGTGCGTCCTGAGAGTTGGCAAAATCCACGGCATCCTGAAGGAGTTTGTTCTGGGTGGCGGTCATCGATTTCAGGACATAGGTGCTGGCAGCCTCAAAATCGCCCGCTTTCACCAGGGTGATCAGCTCTGCTTTAACCTTCTCAAATGCCTGGGAAGAGGCCAGCAGACCGGCGATCTTTTTCTTGCCGACGGGCGTGACCTGAATATCTTCGATCCTTTTCATTGCGCTGTTGGTGCGTTGCGTGGCTTCATCCAGCTGACCATAACGCTTCACATTCATTTCCGGACGTGTCGTGTCGATCACCATGCCGCGCAGGTATTTGATCTGATCGTTGACGCCATCGCGCACATCAAATGCCAGTCGTACTTTCACATAACGATCGTCAACGATCGAGGCGATCGCCGTATTAATGCTGTTAATCCTGGTTATGGATGTCACGCCAATCACTATCAGTAACGTCACAATAATACCGAAGGCTGCTGCGAGCCGCATTCCCACCTTCATATTCTTGATACTGAACATGTTCTCTTCCCCGTTTTATTATTAATCAATTTGTTAGCAACACTCAGGTTTCCTGCTGTTGTGCGCAGTGCCTTGCTGATGTCTGTGGTCACAGCCTCAGGCAAAAAGGTGATCTCGCGCATACTGTTATCGGAGCACGAAGTTGTACCTTTAATAATTTTTAAGTAATAACGCCGGGTGAATAAATAGTCAGTAAAAATCATCAGAAACGGTTAAGTAATAACCAGAGGAAATTCAGACAAAAAAAGGGCTGTCAGCAGTGATGCTGACAGCCCGATCCAGACAAGGATGAATGGATTCAGAAAACTAAGAAGTAGAGGCCTGTCCAGAACGCGACGCTTAATGTGACGGCGCTAATCCAGGCCAGCTGGCGTAAACGGCCACGCAGCACCTTTTGACGGGAAGGCGTAGCAGGTGCAGGCGTAACGGGTAAAGTTTCAATGTGCATAGTCGGTTCCTGATCAGGTCAGCCATTCTGCTGGCTAAAAAGTAAAAGCGTGCCGGGCATTCTTAGCGGCCCGCATTCGCTTAGCGGCCCGCATTCGCTTAGCGGGCAGTGTCGAGAACGTTGAAAATCACGTCTGACAGCTCATTCAACTCGAACTTCGCCACATAGCCGTCGGCACCCACTTTGCGCACGTGATCTTCGTTGGCGCTGCCAGAGAGTGAGGAGTGAATGACGACTGGCAGAGCCTTGAGGATCGGGTCACGCTTGATGTTGCGGGTCAGCGTAAAACCATCCATCTCTGGCATTTCCAGATCGGTCAGCACCAGGGCGATTTTGTCGTGAATCGATTCGCCGGCAGCCTGCGCTTCCTGGCTCATCAATTTAATTTTTTCCCAGGCATCGAGACCGGTGTTAAACATCAGCGCCGGAATGCCCATACTCTTCAGACCCTGCTCCAGCAGCTGACGCGCGACTTTGGAATCTTCTGCCACAATCGCCACCGCACCTGGGCGGTAGTTGAAGGCACGCGGTCTGGCCGCTTCCGGTTCGACGCCGCGCACTGATGGGATGATGTCATACAGGATTTGCTCAACGTCCAGCACCATCGCCAGCTCGTTGCTCTGCTTGTCACTGTCCAGGCAGGCGATGCTGGTAATGTTGCGGCCGCCGATACCGGCTTCGGCGGTATGCACCTGGCTCCAGTCGAGACGCACAATGTTCTCAACTGACTCCACGGCAAACGCCTGTGTGTTACGGGCATACTCGGTAACCAGCAGCAGGTTAAGACCGGTTTCCGGCACACAACCCGCCACGGCAGGCAGGTCGATGACCGGAATGAACTGGCCACGAATACTTGCCATACCCAGCAGCGGCGAACGCATGCCTGCGGCTTTGGTGATAGTGGGCATCGGCACAATTTCACGCAGCTTGAAGACGTTAATGCCAAACAGTTCAGACTTGCCTTTCAGCTGATCGGAACCTAAGCGAAACAGCAGCAGCTCAAACTTGTTCGATAACGCGAGGTTCGCTCTCTCATCGATCTCTTTCTGAAAATTATCCATGGTTGCCTCTGCATTAACGCAGCTGGTGAAATAGGGTGTGAACAGGTTATCGGCAGCAAACGGAAAAAGGTGAGAAGAGAAGGGTGAAATAAAACGGACGCCAATTAATGTGCCAGGATTAACCCTGAAGGTTCAACATGGACACCTTTCCAATAAAGGAGTGTGAAATGAAAAAAGTGATTCTGGCGTCGTTGCTGGTGATGATGAGTGCGGGTGTTTCGGCCGAAGAGGGCGGATACAAAGCGGGCGATACGCCACCACCGCAACACAAGCAGGATGCCGGCTATAAAGGTTCAGAAGATACCGGTCAGACGCATATTGATCAGATCCGCGATTTCCGTCAGGGCGGATATGTGACGCTGGAAGGTTACATCGTGAAGAAAGAGCAGGGCGAACGGTATCAGTTCCGTGACAACACCGGCACCTTACCGATTATCGCGCCGAAGAAGACCTTTGATGGTAAAACCTACACCGCAGAAGACAAAGTACGCGTCAGTGGCAAGGTACAGGGCAAAGGGGATAAAACCACGCTGCATGTGACCCAAATCGAAGAGCCGTAACAAACCGGGCGAGATAATCTTCTCGCCCGTTTTATTTAGTCCTTCAGCAGAATCGCCCGGCAGGTTTTGCCTTTGATTTTGCCCTGCTTGAGTTTGACCAGCGCATTTTTGGCCTGATTCGCTTCAATCGCCACATAGGCATGGGTCGGCGTCAGGACAATTTTGCCGATCTGCTCGGCACGATAACCCGCTTCACCCGTCAGCGCGCCCAGAATATCTCCCGGACGTATTTTGGCTTTACGGCCACCATCAATGCATAAGGTCATCATAGCTGCAGGCAGCGGCTTGCTGCTGCCCTTTTTCAGCGTGCTGGCAGAGACCCACGGCAGCTTCTGCTGCAGGAAATCTTCCAGCGCATGCGCGCGAGCCATCTCATCGGCAGCAACCAGGCTGACCGCAACGCCATGTTCGCCCGCACGCGCCGTACGACCAATACGGTGCAGGTGAATTTCAGGGTCCCAGGCGAGCTGATAGTTAACCACCATCGCCAGCGATTTGATGTCGAGTCCGCGTGCAGCGACGTCGGTGGCGACCAGCACGCGACCACTGCCGTTAGCGAAGCGGATCAGCACGCGTTCGCGATCGCGCTGCTCCAGATCGCCATGCAAGGGCAGGGCGCTGATATCACGCGCGTTAAGCGCCGCGGCGACATCATCACATTCACGTTTGGTGTTGCAGAAGACCACACAGGATGAGGGCTGACGATCGCTGAGCAGGGCTATCAGCAGACCCAGTTTTTCATTGTGGCTGGCTTCGAAAAACTGCTGGTCGATTGAAGGCAGTTCGCTGACATCTTCTGTCACCACGCTCAGCGCATCACGCTGAAAGCGGGTGCTGATGGCCGTAATGCCGTCTGGCCAGGTGGCGGAAAAGAGCAGCGTCTGGCGCGAAGCGGGCGTCGCTTCAATGATCGTTTCCATATCATTCAGGAAACCCATCTCCAGCATCCGATCGGCTTCATCCAGTACCAGCGTGCTGAGCTGGTCCAGCTTGAGGTTTTCGCGGTTAATGTGGTCGAGGATACGACCCGGCGTGCCGACCACGATATGGGGCGGATGCACCAGCGAATCACGCTGTGCGCTCATCGGCTGTCCTCCACACAGAGTGAGAACTTTGATGTTGCGGGTGAAGCGCGCCAGCTGGCGCAGCACATTGCCTACCTGATCCGCCAGTTCACGGGTCGGACAGAGAATGAGTGCCTGGGTCTGAAAGCGGGCGCTGTCGATATGGTGCAGTAAACCAATACCA
This sequence comes from Pantoea sp. EKM10T, assembly GCF_011800685.1. Lineage (NCBI taxonomy): Bacteria > Pseudomonadati > Pseudomonadota > Gammaproteobacteria > Enterobacterales > Erwiniaceae > Pantoea > Pantoea sp. EKM10T. The sequence continues at coordinate 30,961 of NZ_JAALEU010000014.1, read as the reverse complement.
AAGGCAGCCGTTTTACCGCTGCCGGTTTTCGCCTGCGCGCGCACGTCGCGTCCCTGCAGAATGGCGGGCAGCGTGGCGGCCTGCACGGGCGTCATGCTGGTGTAGCCCATCTCGCGCAGGTTTTCGAGCTGGCTGTCGGGAAGCGAATTGAGGGTAGAAAAAGCGGTCACGGGCGCGGCCTCTGAGGCTGAAAGTGTAGGGCATTATTGCGGGGCAAGTCTGGCAGAAAGCACGCCTGACAGCAACGGGAACCTCGATGGTTAGCAGTATGAAACTATATCTGTCAGAGGGCTTAGGAATAGACTGAAGTTTACGGGAAAAAGGTGGTTTATTTTTATAGATTAACCCCGACTTAATGTGATTGTTCCAGGATGAGGATCTTTTGAGGCCAGCGATTATTTGATAAGTGGCCGTTTTTAAATATTTATTTCATTGTTAATCAGATAAATCCTTAACTACTACTCCAGTAATAGAATTAATCATTAAAAAATATCACCACTGGTGCCGATAAAAATCCTGAGCTAATTGCTTTATATTTAGCGCGCCATATTCCTGGTACAACGACCGGTAGAGGGTATTTGCATTGAGTAATCGCATCCAGGGACCACATGAAAATGTGCTTAAAATAGTAGGCCGCGCCGTACTGACACTGCATGTTCATGGAGAGAGCTTATCGGCTGATAAGATCGCTTCGATGATTGCGTGTTATGCGGAAGATGAGCCCTGTGATCAGGAAGATCGTCGCTTATACGCGCTGGCAATGGAACTAATGTCGAATGATAAATGGGCCAAAAGCGCGTAACCCGCACTCCGCTCAGGTAAATGCAGAGCCTCCCTTGTGGAGGCTCTGTTGTTTTTGGAGGAGTGGGTTTGCGTTGTGGGGCAGGTACTGGCTCCCGGCGCTTTAGGTAAGGTGGTCGTCTGTAACCGGGCCGGAGCCGGCTCGATCTCTCCGCATTTGCTGAGAAGGCTCAGCGCGGGCGATTACGCACCTCATCCCTGAGGTGCGCCCGTAGCCGGGCCAACGCTTTGCGTTGTTCAAAAACGCTCCCGGCGTTTTTGTCCGCAGCCCTGCTGTTTCAGGCTGATGCCAGCGCAAACACCGGTTTACCGCGCGAGAAGGTCGCGACGACTGGCGAAATCCGTGCCACGGCTTCGGCGGAACAGCTCGCCGCTACCAGCATCATGCTCGCTTCATCGCCCGGTACTGGCCACTGGCGGTCACCCTGGGCTGTCAGCGGCAGCCGATCGTCTGTGGCGATCGCCAGCGCCCGCGACAGCGAGAACTCATCCGATCCCCGATAGAGCTGCGCATAGAGATTCGCTTTTTCCAGCATGCTCCCGGTGCCAAACGGTGACCAGTGATCGATAACGCTGTCGGTGCCGGTCATCACCTTCACGCCCGCTGCCTGTAATTGCGGAATCGGCATGGTCAGCTTGCCGATCGGTAGCGTAGAGGCGACGCTGAATTGCTGCTCCGCCAGCCCTGCGATCATCTTATCCAGCGTACTGCCGGACAGGGTCGCCAGCGCAAAACCGTGGCTCAGCGTCACTTTGCCCTTCAGCGCCGGATTCTTTGCCACGGTGTCAATCATGTACTGAATCGCCGCCACGCCAGCAGGTGAGGTTTCATGCAGATGTATATCCACGCCGCGCTGATAGTCGAGCGCAATCTGGAACATCGCATCCAGTGACTTCTCCATGGCACCATCGACATTGGTGGGGTCCAGGCCGCCGACATACTCAACGCCGTGCTGCATCGCCTCGCGCATCAGCCCATCAACCTGCGAGTGCAGCAGGCCATGTTGGGGAAAGGCCACAATCTCGCAGGGAAAGGCGGGGTGACGGGCTAATGCCGCCTGCAGATGCTCCAGACTTTGCAGGCCGCTGACCGGATCGATATTGCAATGGCTGCGGGCGCGGGTGGTGCCTTTGGCGTGCAGCAGAGCGATCAACCCTTCGGCGCGCGCCTGAGAGTGCGGCAGCAGTTGCGGAATCAGCACCTGTTCACGCGCAATCATGTCCATGATAGTTTTGCCCTGACGGGGACGCGGAGCCTGCCACGGGCCGCCGTAGAAGGTTTTATCAAGGTGGATATGCATATCCTGGGTGGCGGGCAGCAGCAGGGCATCCTGTGCATCCCACGACGGCAGGGTGCTGTCACCCTGACCGGCGGGTGTCAGCTGGTCAATTTTACCGTCGCGCACGCTGATGTCGTAACGCCCGGTGCGGGTCGCAACGATCTCATCATCCTCACGGATAAAGCCCTCCTCCAGCCGCACATTGCGCAGCAGATAGTGATCCTGCCGGGGCAGGGCGGCGGGCTGGTCGGGATTGATGGAGGACAAAGGTGATGGCGTGGCGGCACTGGCCTGGCCGAGACCGGCGGCCAGCAAGCCGCCTGCGGCGGTCCAGCGGACGCTCTGCCCAAGGAAATCACGGCGGCTCGGCGAAGAGGAAATAGGCATCAGAGGCTCCTGCAAAGTGAACAAGGTCTTAATCTGACAAACGACGCTCCACCCTGCTGCGTTATTTTCCACTGACGACTATTCGATATCTCACTGCCAGCGCAGCTGGCTGAAGGTTGCCAGGGATTCCGCCAGCTCGCGCTGCAGCGGATCCTGCGGATGACGACAGAACAGCGCCAGTTCGAAGGTATCAATCACCGGCAGACCCTGTTCCGGGCCCAGTACCCGATGTTGCGGCAGGCGGCAGCTGGCGGGCAGTAATGTCAGCCCCAGACCCTGCGCACTGGCGGCGGCCAGCGCGACCAGGCTGGCGCTGCTGTAACTAATGCGCCAGCTTCGGCCCAGTGCGTCGAGCGTCTGACACACCTCATCGCGATAGAGCCCCTGCTGGGGAAACAGCACCAGCGGTACCGGCGTCTGCTCAAAGCAGGGCCACTCTGCGCTATCGAGCCACAGCAGGGGTTCAGGACGCGACGCCAGCGGACGCTCGCCAGCGGGCTGTTTAATCAGCATGATGTCGAGCTCTTCACGCTGCCAGGCGCGACGCAGCTCCACCTGCATGCCGCTCATCACGTCCAGCCGAAGTTGCGGATGGTCGCGACTGAAGTGCGCCAGCAGACCGGCCGTGGGCGCCGCGAAATCTTCCGGCACGCCAAGACGCAGCACACCGTCGCGCCACTGGTCACTCAGCACATCGTGCGCTTCCCCATTCAGGGCGATAATCCGCCGGGCGTAGCCTAAAAGCTTCTCGCCCTCTTCGGTTATCTGCACCTGATGCGAGGAGCGGTTGAGCAGCTCTTTGCCGACCATCTCCTCCAGCCGTCGCACCTGCTGGCTGACGGTGGACTGCGACAGGTGCACCCGGTCGGCGGCGCGGGTAAAGCTGGCGGTTTCGCACACCGCGACAAAGCTGAGCAGCTGTTGCGGAGTAAACATCGGCTGACGATTCATATTTCCACTACCTGGCAGAGTAATATTTCATTTCCAGATAGTAACGACTGCTGCCAGGCTGGCAACTTTTAACTGTGTGGATCTCAGATGAAGAGAGAGAACAACCTGCTGCTGGCGGCGCTGGTGTTAGCCGGGCTTAATATGCGACCGCTGATGACCTCGGTCAGTCCGTTACTCGGCGAGCTGCGTCAGAGCATCGGTCTGTCGCCGCTGGCGGCATCGCTGTTGCCTGCGGTGCCGATGATGATGATGGGTGCCATTGCGTTAGTCAGCGCCCCGCTGATGCAGCGCTTTGCGGTGCGTAAACTGCTGCTGGGTGGCCTGGTGCTGCTGTTGCTGGGGCTGGTGAGTCGGCTGTTTGTGGCTGACGGAGGCTGGCTGGTACTGAGTACTGTGCCGGGAGGGGCGGGCATTGGCATCGTGCAGATGGCGATGCCGGGATTGATCCGTCAGCGATTTAGCAGCCGCAGTGCCGGCGTGACCGGACTGTGGGCAGCGGCGCTGATGGGCGGCGGTGGGATTGGCGCGGCGATCTCGGCGTGGCTGAATGGGCAGCTTGGCTGGCAGGGCGCGCTGAGCAGCTGGGCGCTGCCGGTGGTGCTGGCCATCCTGCTCTGGCTGTTTATCACCACCCCACGTGCAACCCGGACAGAGGCCGCCGCTCTGCCTTCGCTGTGGCGGAAAACCCGCGCCTGGACGCTGGCGTTGAGCTTCGGTCTGGTGAACGGCGGATATGCCATCTGTGTCGCCTGGCTGCCCGATTTTTATCATCAACTCGGCTGGAGCGCGCAGGCGGGCGGTTCACTGCTTGGCATGATGATCGGCTGTCAGGTCACGGGTGCGCTGCTGCTGCCCTTGCTGGCGCGGGGCCGCGATCGCCGTCCGCTGCTGCTGCTGACACTGGCGATGCAGTTCAGCGGCATGCTCGGTTTCCTGTTTGCGCCACAACTGGCGCCGTGGCTCTGGGCGGGGATTGCGGGCTTCGGGCTGGGCGGGGCATTTCCGCTGGCGCTGGTGCTGGCGCTGGATCATCTGGAGCAGCCGCAGGCTGGCGCGCGGCTGGTGGCTTTTATGCAGGGCGTCGGCTTTATTATCGCGGGCAGCATGCCGTTTATCGCCGGGCAGTTGCATGCGCTCACCGGTCACTTCACCAGCGTCTGGTTATTGCAGGCGGCGGTCACGCTGCTGTTAATCGTGCTTAATCTGCGTTTCCATCCGCGCAGCTATCAGCACGCCTTTCCAGAGGTGAATCGCTGATTTTGGTCCGACCAATCCCGGCAATATTTTTCTCTGGTTCACACTCCGGGAAAATTCGCGCATCTTCTGTTGCCACAGGTTAACAATGCGTTAACTATCTGTTGCCATAAGCCCCGACAGAGCAGTTTGGTCTGACCAATCCGGGGCAGATGGCACCAGCGCTGCGGCTGCGTGCCACGTCACCTTTTCCTCTGGAGATACTGGCATGCAGATCTGGCAACAAAACTACGATCCGCTGGGTAATATCTGGCTTTCAAGCCTGATCGCACTGATCCCGATTCTCTTTTTCTTCTTTGCGCTGATTAAGCTGAAGATGAAAGGCTACCTGGCGGCCACCACCACCGTGGTGCTGGCGCTGCTGGTGGCGCTGTTTCTCTATCAGATGCCGGTTGCACAGGCGCTGGCCGCCGTGGTGTATGGCTTTCTCTATGGCTTGTGGCCGATTGCCTGGATTATTGTCGCCGCGGTGTTCGTCTACAAGATCTCAGTCAAAACCGGCCAGTTCGACATTATCCGCGCCTCTATCCTGTCGATTACTCCCGATCAGCGTCTGCAGATGCTGATTGTCGGCTTCTCGTTCGGGGCGTTTCTGGAGGGTGCTGCGGGCTTTGGTGCGCCGGTGGCGATTACCGCCGCGCTGCTGGTGGGACTCGGCTTTAATCCGCTCTACGCCGCCGGGCTCTGCCTGATTGTGAACACCGCGCCGGTGGCCTTTGGCGCGATGGGCATCCCGATTATTGTGGCGGGGCAGGTGACCGGGCTGGACAGTTTTGCCATCGGCCAGATGGCCGGACGCCAGCTGCCGCTGCTGACCCTGATTGTGCTGTTCTGGATTATGGCGATCATGGATGGCTGGCGCGGAGTGAAAGAGACCTGGCCGGCGGTGGTCGTGGCAGGAGGATCGTTTGCCATTGCCCAGTTCCTCAGCTCCAACTTCCTGGGTCCGGAGCTGCCCGATATTATCTCGTCGCTCGCCTCGCTGATTTCGCTGACGCTGTTCCTGCGGGTCTGGAAGCCGGTGCGCATCTTCCGCTTTGCCGATGCAGAGGCGAAACAGGGCGATCCGTTGCTGCCACCGCAGAAGTATCGGCTGGGGCAGGTGATCCGCGCCTGGATGCCGTTCCTGTTTCTCACCGCCACCGTCACGCTCTGGAGTATCCCGCCGTTTAAAGCGCTGTTCGCCAAAGGCGGCGCGCTCTATGAGTGGGTGCTGGCTATGCCGGTGCCGATGCTGAATGAGCTGGTGGCGCGGATGCCGCCCGTGGTCGGCACTGCAACCCCTTATCCGGCCATCTTTAAGCTGGATCTGGTGTCCGCCACCGGCACCGCCATTTTAATTGCGGCGATCATGGCGATGATTTTCCTGCGCATGAAGCCAAAGGCAGCATTGCAGACTTTTGGTGAAACGCTGAAAGAGCTGGCGCTGCCGATCTACTCTATCGGGATGGTACTGGCCTTTGCCTTTATCTCGAATTACTCCGGGCTGTCTGCGACGCTGGCACTGGCGCTGGCGCACACCGGCCACGCTTTTACCTTCTTCTCACCGTTCCTGGGCTGGCTGGGCGTCTTCCTGACCGGATCAGACACCTCATCGAATGCGCTGTTTGCTGCTTTACAGGCCACGACCGCGCAGCAGATTGGCGTCTCCGATATTCTGCTGGTGGCGGCCAACACCACCGGTGGCGTGACCGGTAAGATGATCTCGCCGCAGTCGATCGCTATCGCCTGTGCGGCGGTCGGGCTGGTGGGTAAAGAGTCCGACCTGTTCCGGTTTACCGTTAAACACAGCCTGATTTTCACCTGTATGGTCGGTGTGATAACCACGCTTCAGGCCTACGTCTTCCCCTGGATGATCCCATGAGCAGCAATGCCGATCCGCTGGTGACGCGCCTGCGGGCCTATATCACCGAACATCAGCTCGAGCCGGGCATGCGCCTGCCCGCCGAGCGGCAGCTCTCTGCAGAGCTTGGCGTCTCCCGCTCCTCGCTGCGTGAAGCCATACAACAGTTGATCAGCAACGGCATGCTGATTAGCCGACGCGGCGGCGGCACCTGGATCCGTCAGCAGCTGGCGCCCTGGTCGGAACAGCGCATCGTCGAGCCGATTCGCCAGCTACTGCGCGACGATCCCGACTACCGCTACGACATTCTGGAAGCGCGCCATGCCATCGAGGCCAGCACCGCCTGGCACGCCGCACTGCGCGCCACCGACGCCGACAAAGAGAAGCTGCAGTACGCTTTCGACGCCACCCTGAAGCTGAAAGAGAGTGACGATCCCGATCTCGCCGCCCAGGCTGATGTGCGCTTCCATCTGGCGATTGCCGAGGCGTCGCACAACGTGGTGCTGCTGCAGACCATGCGTGGTTTTTTTGAGCTGCTGCAATCGTCGGTGATGCAGAGCCGTCAGCGCATGTATACCCAGCCCGCGATTTTCGCCCGCCTGACTGAACAGCATCAGGCGCTGCTCGATGCGATCCTCACGGGCGATGCCGACGCTGCGCGCCAGGCGGCGATGCAGCATCTGGGATTTGTGCACACCACCATGAAAAGCCTGCATGAAGATGAAGCGCGTCAGGCGCGCATCACCCGCTTACCGGATAACGACACACGCAACCCAAAGGAATCTGACTGATGATTATCTCCGCTGCCAGTGACTATCGCGCGGCCGCGCAACGTATCCTGCCGCCGTTCCTGTTTCACTATCTTGATGGCGGTGCCTATGCCGAGCACACCCTGCGTCGCAACGTAGAGGATCTCTCGGATGTGGCGCTGCGCCAGCGCATTCTGAAAAACATGTCGGAACTGAGTCTTGAAACCAAACTGTTCAATGAAACCCTGTCGATGCCGGTTGCGCTGGCACCGGTCGGCCTGTGCGGCATGTATGCCCGCCGGGGTGAAGTACAGGCGGCGCGCGCGGCAGACCTGAAAGGCATTCCGTTTACCCTGTCGACCGTCTCTGTCTGCCCGATCGAAGAGGTGGCCCCGCAGATTAAGCGTCCCATGTGGTTCCAGCTCTATGTGCTGCGTGACCGCGGCTTTATGCGCAATGCGCTGGAGCGCGCCAAAGCCGCCGGTTGCTCCACGCTGGTGTTTACCGTGGATATGCCCACGCCGGGCGCGCGCTATCGCGATGCGCACTCCGGTATGAGCGGCAATCACGCGGCGCTGCGTCGTTACTGGCAGGCGGTCACCCATCCACAGTGGGCGCTGGATGTGGGTCTGCAGGGGCGCCCCCACGATCTGGGGAATATCTCCACGTATCTGGGCAAGCCTACCGGGCTGGAAGATTACATCGGCTGGCTGGCGAATAATTTCGATCCCTCTATCTCGTGGTGCGATCTGGAGTGGATCCGCGAGTTCTGGGATGGGCCGATGGTAATCAAGGGCATTCTCGATCCGGAAGATGCGCGTGATGCGGTGCGCTTTGGCGCCGATGGCATCGTGGTCTCTAATCACGGCGGACGCCAGCTGGATGGCGTGCTCTCCTCGGCGCGTGCGCTACCGGCCATTGCCGATGCGGTAAAAGGTGACATCGCCATTCTGGCGGACAGTGGCATTCGCAACGGGCTGGATGTGGTGCGGATGATTGCGCTGGGCGCAGACAGCGTGCTGCTGGGACGGGCATTTATTTATGCGCTGGCAACCCACGGTCAGCGCGGCGTAGAAAACCTGCTGACGCTGATTGAAAAAGAGATGCGCGTTGCCATGACCCTGACCGGCGCGAAGTCGATCGGTGAAATTACCCGCGATTCGCTGGTGCAGGCGGAAGCGTTACTGGCACCGCAGAGCACACCGCCACGTCCCCGCGCGGTGAGTTGAGCCTGCGAAAATGAATGTATTGTCTATACTTAGCTTCTTTACCAACAGGAGGAACGACATGACCATTCATAAGAAAGGTTCGGCGCATTGGGAAGGCGATATCAAAGGCAAAGGCACCGTCAGCACCGAGAGCGGCGTGCTGAGCCAGCAGCCTTATGGCTTTAACACCCGTTTTGAAGGCGCCAAAGGCACCAACCCGGAAGAACTGATTGGTGCAGCGCATGCAGCCTGTTTCTCTATGGCGCTGTCGCTGATGCTGGGCAACGCGGGTCATCCACCGGAAAGCATTGATACCACGGCCGACGTGTCGCTGGACAAAAAAGGCGATGGCTTTGCCATCACCAAAGTGGCACTGACCAGCACCATCTCTCTGCCAGGCATTGATGAGTCGACCTTCGACGAGATCATCAATAAAGCCAAAGCGGGCTGCCCGGTTTCTCAGGTACTGAACGCGGAAATTACGCTGGATTACACCCTGAACAACTGATGCCGGTAACGGGTCGCCTTTTGGCGGCCCGGGCGTTATGCTATGCCTCACCGGTCCTGTTGCTGACCGGAACAGATGCGCCTTCTGGCGCATCTTCGCTTTCTGACCAGAGGAAACTGAGGTGACGAGATACCGGGCAGCCAAAAAGTACTGGAAGATGGTGCTGGTTCTGTTGTGCATCTGTGGCGCGCTGCTGCTGATTCGCTGGGCTGCCATGATCTGGGCCTGAACAGATGAAGGGGATTGGCCGCCACACGCTGGGCATATTATTAATGGTGATTATTGTGCTGGAAGCGGTTCACTATCTGCTTACTGCCTCATGGCTGCCGTGGCGATAAACGCGCTCAGACAAAGGCATCCTCGCGCCTTTTAGCCCGCACATCGCTGCGCGCAATGCGATAAGCCTTGCGCGGATCGCCTACCACAAACTCAAAGGTTGGCGTGTAGTAAAATGGCAGCCAGCCGCCATAGCTGCTCTCCCACTCCCAACGGACGGGGCAGGGCCACAGAATGCCATCATACAAAAGATAGTAAACCCAGCGTCCACCAGGACGACGGGGGCGTGATGTTTTCATGGGATTCACAACGATAATGGTTAACAACAGCTTATATTTTGTACGCTAAAGCGTCAGCTTGCAACGTTACAGCCCTGCTTTATTGAACCTGGCCCTGAATTAGCGATGTACTTCGCCGCACAGCAGTACCACATTCGGTCTGACTTTATGAATGCGGTTCGCCATCGTTTCACAGTCGACCTTCGTCGGATAGATGCGCTCTGATACCGGCAGCGCCTCGCAGGCATCGTAGCCGCATGCGCTCACTAACAACACAAATCCTATCAACATAGATCCTCTCCTTTACACGGTCTGGTGGTCCGGACTGTGGTGCTTTTTATCCCTTTTTAACATCCAGTATAGACAAACGTGCCGGGGCGGCATTGTCAGTGTGAGCTATGGTCCGCCAGCCAGGGTGTGATGCGGCGGCCTGTAAGGTGTGTCAGAAGGGGCGGGCCTGGCGCTAGCCTGCGAAATACCAGGCGGGCAGCAGCGCAATCAGGTTATTCAGCGTGTGCAGGAAGATGGGCAGCGCCAGACTGTTACTTCGCAGCCGGGCGTAACAGAGCAGTAGCGAAAACAGCGTCAGGGCGATAAGGGTCTGCCAGTGCACATACTGCGTATGCATCACCGCAAACAGCAGTGAGGTCAGCAGCATACAGGCAAAGCGGCTCCGTGGCGCCCACAGCAGAAAGCCCTGCAACAGAAAACCGCGGAACAGCACCTCTTCAAACACCGGTGCGAGCAGCACGGCGGTGAGCAGCAGAATTAGCAGCGAATTGCGTCCCTGTTGGGCCTGCATCACCAGCCATCCTTCCGGCTGCATGAACTGCATCTGTGCGGCCATCAGAACAAATAGCGCGCCAGTAAACAGCAGAGTTTGCAGCGTGCAGAGTTCACCCAGCGGCAGGTCGGTGCGGCGCTGGCAGTAAAAGCGGTAAAGCGGATAGATAACAGCAAATTCAAACAGGCAGAGCACCGGCACCAGCAGGCCGTCATTACGCAGCACGCTGTAATTAGGGAACAGCGTGATCAGCATGGTAACCAGGTAATAGACCACAAAGCTGCCGACGTAGAACAGCGTCAGTGTCACTCTGTCGGAATTGATATTCATAGGCGACTCTGCCAGCGAAGGTTAGCGCATAGTAGCAATGCACCAGATCGCTGTCGAGTCAGCCTGTAACACAATATTTAAGCGCAAAATGTTAACCGCAGACTAAACACCCGCGCGCGTGAGCCGATAACTGAGGAAACTAATCTGGTCAGCACTGCATGTTGTATTGCAGGCCCGTCATCTCAAACTCTGACTGTGTAGTGAGCACTCTTAATGACTTCTAACCCTCCGGCGCCACCCTCGCCTCCATTCAGTCATGCCGCTGAAGACCGCACTGTCCGCTTTACGCGGCGCAGCCTGCGCACGCTTTCGCTGCTGCTGTTTGGCGTGCTGGTGCTCTCGATGCTGATGGTGCTGACGATTGCGCAGCGGCAAAACAGCGTATCGGTTGAGCATGACCAGTTGCTGATGCAGCAGGCGTGGAAAAATCGTCAGGAGGCGATGGTCACGGATATCCGGGACTATGCGTTCTGGGGCGAAGCCTGGCGCAATCTCCATGTCAGGGTCAACAAAGTCTGGGCTTATGACGAAGAGAACTTTGGTCCGGGCCTCTACGAAGAGTATCACTATGAGGGCGTATTCGTGGTCGACGGCAACGGTCACACCACGTACAGCGTCATTAATGGGCAGCTGGTGGATACGCCGCTGGAAGCCTGGCTGGGAAAAGAGGCTCCAGCGCTGATTGCGGCGGCACGTCAGCGCAACGACGCGGCGATAACCCGTGATGCGCTGATTAATCATCTGCCCGCCATTGTGGTTGCCGCCCCCATCGGCAGCGGCAAACTGACGAATATGCCGCCGATGGCGGGGCCAGCGTCAGTCATGGTGTTTGTGAATCTGTTCACCCCTGCCAAATTACAGGCGCTGGGCGCCACGCTGGATGTGCGCGAACTGCGCCTGCCCGTCAGTGCAGGGGATGCCCTGCGTGAACCGCGGATGGTGCAACCGTTACCTGGTGGCGATCTGATTGTGCTGCGCTGGACGCCAAAGATGCCTGGCATGGGCCTGGTCTGGTTTCTGTTACCACTGCTGATGCTCATGGCGATCATCATTGGCATAATCACCCATCGCGTCAGCCGCCATGCGCTCTCTAATGCGATTCTCTCTGACCGGCGCTTTGCCCTGCTGGCGATCAGTCAGCAGGAGCTGGCCAACAGTGAAGCGCGGTTTCGCGATCTCGCTGAGGCGGCGTCAGACTGGATCTGGGAAACGGATGAAGAGGGCCGCCTGATTTACCTGTCAGCGCGCTTTCAAACCGTGACCGGCCACGATATTACACACTGGCTGGGCCGTCACATCGATCACCTGCTGACGCATCCCAGCCATTCGCTGGTCGCCTGGCTGCAGCGTCAGGAGGAGGAGGGGCAACGGATGCCACTGCGCTGTCAGTTTATGTCGGCGCACGGCAACCGCCGTATCGGCCAGCTGGTCGCGAAAACAATCTGGCATGAGGCGCGACGTATCGGGTTTCGCGGCACGGTATCGGACATCACTCAGAGCATGGAAGCCGAGGCGCGCATTCATTTTTTGTCGCGTCACGACGTCTTAACCGGCCTGTCGAACCGCGTACAGCTGCAGGAGTTTCTGACGCTACACCTAGAGCTGCCTGATGGCGCTGCGCCGCTGACGCTGATTACCCTCGATCTCGATCAGTTCAGGCCGATTAATGAAACCTGGGGCCATGCGGCGGGCGATGAGGTGCTGAGCCAGATAGCGCAGCGTCTGAAGCGCTGTATCGGCCCGCAGGAGCTGGTGGCGCGGCTGAGTGGCGATGAGTTTGTGCTGGTATTGCGTGAAACGAACCGTGAGCGGGTCGATCAGCGTTGTGCTCAGCTGGTGCATGAGGTTCAGCAGCCCATCAGCACCGGCCAGCATGTCCACTATCTCACCGTCAGCATGGGGATTGCCTGTGTACCGCAGGATGCCAGCCATCCGGAAGCGCTGCTGCAAATGGCGGATATCGCGCTGAATGAAGCGCGCGAAGCGGGACGCAATCAGTGGGTCTGGTATGCCAATGAGATGGCCAGTCAGCGTGAGGATAAGCGTGAAATGGCGCGGCGGATTGAGAAAGCGCTGAAGAACAATGAATTTCGCCTGCACTACCAGCCCCGCTATCAACTGCTGACGGGTCAGCTGGCAGGTGCTGAGGCGCTGATTCGCTGGCAGATTGCGCCGGATGAGTGGATTACCCCCGATCACTTTATTCCGCTGGCGGAAGAGAGCGGTCTCATCGCCACTATCAGCGACTGGGTGTTGATGCGGGCGTGTGAGGATGCGCTGGGATGGGGGGGCGATCGCTATGTTTCGGTTAATATTTCGCCCATGGAGTTCCGCACCAGCGATTTAGTGCAGCGGGTTGCGGATGTGCTGGCGAAAAGTGGCCTGCCGGCTACGCGGCTGGAGCTGGAGATCACGGAGAACGTGACCTTTGAACATCCGCAGCATGCGCTGGAGGTGATGCAGGGTTTACGGTCACTCGGGGTAAGGTTAACCGTTGATGATTTCGGCACCGGCTATGCGGCCCTGGGCTACCTGAAGACCTTCCCGTTTAATGGGCTGAAGATCGATCGCTCCTGGATGAAAGATTTCCCGGAGTCGCAGCAGGCACAATCGGTGGTCGCGGGGATTATTGCGCTGGCACGCGCCTTTGCCCTGACAATTACGGCTGAAGGGATTGAGACAGAAGCGCAGCTGAATCAGCTTAAACAGCTTTCGTGCGAAGAGGGGCAAGGCTACTTCCTCGGTCGACCGATGCCGCTGGCTGCATTCAGTACGCTTCTGGAAAGAACCGCGCAGAATCAGGCTGAACCCGTTTAACGGACTTTGACCGCCACGGCGGTCATCAGCATTGCGCAGACGACAAAAATAATCAGTTCCATCATGACCTCCACAGGACTAAGACTATTCTTAATATTGTAGTTTCCTGGAGTGCTTTTTTTAGGCAATGAGTGCGATTAATCTTAAAAGATGACCTGTGCTGCGACCCGTTTAATGCTGCTGTAACAACTTTACTTTTTAGGGGTTCAGGTCAGCAGGTGCGCTTTGCTACTCTTGGGGCAGGGTTTTACACGTCCAACAGGAGAATAAACGTGAAATTTTATGGAAAAGGGCTGCTGGTAGTGGGGCTGTTTGCATTAACCGCCTGTCAATCTGCCTCTAAGCCCGATACCGCCAGTGTGGCGCAGGATCCGGAAGCTGACCGCTGTGGTGCCTCTCAGTTTCAGAATTATGTCGGTAAACCGTTAACCGCGCTGCAGGGTCAGCACTTCGAACAGAAGGTCCGCGCCATTCCCTATAATTCTGCCGTCACCATGGACTTCAACCTTAATCGGCTGAACTTCCTGGCTGACAAAAATGGCAATATCAGCTCAGTTTATTGTGGTTAACGGCAAAGATGTCATAGGTTTGTCATAACGGCAGGCGAGGATAGCAGCGCGTTTAAGAAACTTCCTCGTCACACAATAGATAGTGCTCGTCTTGTTTATTCCCGCCCCGGCGGGAATTTTTTTAGCGGCTTCGGGCCGTAACAGGAGCAGAGAAGATGAAACGCATAATCGGGGCACTTCTGCCCGCATTGTTACTCAGCAGCACACTGGCGCAGGCTTCCAGTGAAGAGGCCTGGCAAAAGAGCCGTCAGGTGATGGTGCAGGCCTGCATTAACGCCAGTCATCTGAGCAAAGTAAAGGTGCTGGGCGAGGCGATCGAGTATGACGACAACACGGGCTACAGCGCACTGTTGCTGGAAGGACGCTATCCCCAGCCGCAGATGAAAAATAAGCGTGGACGGGAGCTGTGCCTGTTTCAGCGCAGCAGCGGACGGGCCAGTATCAGCGAAGCGGATAAATTGCGTTGGGTGAAGTAGGTGGTGGGTTTACGCCTCCGGCTGCGTGTCGATTAACTGCGCCAGCAGGGTGCGATAACGCTGCAACTGCGTCTCGTCGCCTTCCACTTCCAGTTTATCGATAACCCGCGCAATAAGGGCTTTATTGGTGGCGGGTTCTCCCGCTTCCATTATTTCACGCAGAATCACCGCCAGCAGATCGGACTCAGGCGGTATTCGCCAGTCCGGGCTGTTAAAATAGTCGCTGATAGCACGGCTGGCGCTGTCAGGTTGTACTCTCATTACCCACCTCCGCTAAAACAAGACCCCCTCCCTTACACCTGAGCATAAGGGCGTTTAACCATGAAATAAGCTGGTTCGCCTCAGCGTAGCCGGACGGTCTGCACCGTTTTTTGCGGAGGATGTCGCGCCGATTAAAAAGATTGCCACACCGCCGCGGCTGGCGGTTTTTTAAACATAGAAGCGGGGGGAAGAGTTGTCAGTAACAGAATGACATATTTTTCTATATTGACGGGGCGGGTCAGGGAAGATTGCGTCCGGCCAGACCATCGCCCGCGTGCTTCGCGCTAAAAACCCGGCGGGCTGGAAAATTTGCGCCGGTGATTGCGCTGAATCAAAGAGGAATCCGATCTTTTGCCATTTGTGCCATGTTTTGTCGGTCACGCTGAGAATAGCCGCGTTAGACTGAGCATTCCCTCTCTTTAAAATATCTGCTCATGCCACGCACTATAGAACCCTGGAAGATAAACCTGATCTCGGTCTGGTTTGGCTGCTTTTTTACCGGCCTGGCCATCAGTCAGATCATCCCGTTTCTGCCGCTCTACCTTGAGCAGCTTGGCGTAACCGGTGGCGAATCACTGAGCCTCTGGTCGGGTCTTACCTTCAGTATCACCTTTGTGGTTTCGGCGGCCGTAGCCCCGCTGTGGGGCAGTCTTGCCGATCGCAAAGGCCGTAAGCTGATGCTGCTGCGCGCCGCTTTTGGCATGGGCGTGGTAATTCTGCTACAGGCTTTTGTCACCGAAGCCTGGCAGTTGCTGCTGCTGCGTGCCCTGATGGGGCTGACCTCCGGATATATTCCCAACGCCATGGCGTTGGTGGCCGCTCAGGTGCCGCGTGAACGCAGCGGCTGGGCGCTGAGCTGTGTCTCAACCGGCCAGATTGGCGGGGTGATTCTGGGACCGATGCTGGGCGGGCTGCTGGCAGACTGGGTCGGTTTGCGTACGGTGTTTATTGTCACCGCAGCGCTGCTGATGGTCAGCTTTCTGGTGACGCTGTTCCTGATCAAGGAGACCGGTTACACCCCGGTGAGTAAAAAGGAGAAGCTCAGCGGACGCGAGGTTTTCCGCTCGCTGGATAATCCAAAACTGATGCTCTGCCTCTTTTTCACCACCATGGTGATCCAGATGTGCAACGGATCGGTGAACCCGATCCTGACGCTCTTTGTGCGGGAACTGGCACCCACCGCTGAGAATATCGCTTTTCTTAGCGGGGTCATTGCCGCGCTGCCTGGCGTCTCTGCACTGCTGGCCGCGCCTCGTCTGGGACGACTCGGCGATCGCATCGGCACGCAACGTATCCTGCTGGCAACGATGGTCATCTCGCTGCTGCTGTTTATCGCCATGTCGTTTGTCACCAGCACGACACAGCTGGGGGTATTACGTTTTCTGCTGGGCTTTGCCGATGGCGCGATGATGCCCGCGGTGCAGACGCTGCTGGTGCGTCACTCGCGTGACAACATCACCGGCCGGATCTTCGGCTACAACCAGTCCTTTATGTATCTCGGCAATGTCGCGGGTCCGCTGCTGGGCGCCGCGGTGTCGGCGGTGGCCGGTTTCCGCTGGGTCTTTTTTGCCACCGCCGTGGTCGTGCTGATTAACGTGCTGTTTCTGAAGCGCTTTTACCGGCGTCCGAAGACAGATCTGCCCGCGTCGGCTGACAAATCGTCAGTTCAGCCTGCCAGCGCTGCTGAGTCAGTAAAAACTCAGGACTGACGCTGGGGCTCCAGGAGTCATCGCCGCCGACACCCATGTGGCAGGCATCCAGATGCAGCCAGCAGCCCGCTTCCGGACGCAGATGGTGGCGGTGTGATGCCTCCCGCAACTGCTCCAGGCTGAAACGGCTCAGTGAGAAAGCGAAATCGCCGCTGACCTGCCAGCTGCCGCTGTCGAGCTGACGGGTGCCGCAGCGCAGACCGTTCTCACCCGGGAAAACATAAGGCGTTGAGAGCTGATCCAGCGGCAGCTCCCAGCGGGAAAACTGCGCGGCCAGCTGGCGATCGGGATAGTTTTCATGCGGACCCAGGCCGAGCCAGCTCACCTGTTGTGGTATCTGCGTCAGCTCACAGCGTAATCCGATGCGCGCGGGCGGCGGCAATCCACGCGACTGCTCAACGGAAAGCTGCAACTGCAACTCACCCTGCGCATTGATCAGATAACGTTTACGGCTGATAAAGGCGATCTGGCCATGGGCGAGCCAGCTGTGCAGCGTCTCAATCTGCACCGCCTGTGGCAACGCATTCGCCGTCATCGACACCAGCTGGCTGCTCATCTGGTCATAACCCGCTGCTTTCCAGCGCTCGACCCAGGCATTGGGATCAACCCGTTCCGCTTCGCTGGTGCCAATGTCATTGTCCAGCGGGGCGCGAATAAAGCAGTCCTGAAGCGGTGAAAGCAGTGTGGGCTGTTCATCCACAAACCACTGCGTCAGTTCGCCGCTGTGGCGTGAAAAATGCCAGCGTTGCTGCTGATGGGTGATGACAATCTCACGGGTATCATCGTGCAGGCCCGGTGCGTGGCCGCTCTCCGGCTTTGATGGCAGCGCCAGCGACGAGGGCAGCGCCCATTGGTGCCAGGCGACACGCCAGCCAGCGGTGCTCCATTGGGTCGGTTGAATCTGATGAACCGCGACGTTCAGCCAGGATTCGCCCTGTAATGCTGGCGGTGACGGCAGCGTGATCCGCTGCTGGCCCTGTGGAACGATATCCAGCGGCACTTCTCCTTCCGTTACTACACGACCCGCCTGTTCGATGCGCCAGCGCAGCACTTCGTTGTCACTGTGGCGGAACAAATAGTCGCTGCTGACCGTAAAGCTCAGCGGATCGCCGGGATCGACGTCAAACTGCCAGAACTGCTGGGCGCACTGCGCCTCATAAAGCGCCGGATGCGGCGTGCGATCGGCAAATACCAGCCCGTTCATACAGAACTGACGATCGTTGGGTTTATCGCCAAAATCGCCGCCGTAGGCCTGCCAGGGTCCGCCCTGATCGTCATAGCGGGTCAGGCTCTGATCAACCCAGTCCCAGACGAAGCCGCCCTGCAGACGCGGAAACTGGCGGAAGGCCTGCCAGTACTTAGCAAAACCGCCAAAGCTGTTGCCCATGGCATGCGCGTACTCACACAGGATCAGCGGACGCGTCTCACCCGGCAGACCGATCCACTTTTTCAGCGACCATTTCGGCACCGCCGGGAAGGGCTGATCTTCATCAACCCTGGCATACATCGGGCAGATGATATCGGTAGCAGCGGTATCCGCACCGCCGCCTTCATACTGAACCGGACGGGTTGGATCGCTGCTTTTTACCCAGCGGTAGAACGCATCGTGTGTGGCACCATGTCCTGACTCATTGCCCAGCGACCAGATAATAATGCTGCAGTGATTACGATCGCGCTGCACCATGCGCGTCACGCGTTCGCTATAGGCGGCAAACCAGCGGGGATCATCGGAGAGCCGGTTCATCGGCTGCATGCCGTGGGTTTCGATATTGGCCTCATCCACCACATAAAGCCCATACTGATCGCACAACCGGTACCAGAGCGGATGATTAGGATAGTGTGAACAGCGCACCGCATTAAAATTGTGCTGCTTCATCAGCTCGATGTCGCGGCGCATCGTCGCCTCATCCACCACCTGACCGCGCTCCGGATGATGTTCATGACGGTTGGTGCCACGGATCAGCAGCGGTTTGCCGTTCAGGCAGAGCAGGCCGTTATCGATGGTGACCTGACGGAAGCCGACATCATAGGCTTCCACCTCGATCAGCTGTTGATTCTCATCCAGCAGCGCCAGCGTGGCGCGATAGAGATGGGGTGTTTCGGCACTCCACAGCGCAGGCTGTTCCACCGGCAGGCTGAGCAGGGCGCGTTCGGGATAGTGACCCCGCTCGTCAATAATGGCACTGCCCAGCGGCTGCTGACACTGAGCAATCTGCTGGTCACCCTGCCACAGCGTCAGACGCAGCTGATAGCGCGAACTGACGTCAGCTGGCAGAGCAACACGAACCCGGGCACGCAATTCGGCACGGTAAAACTCCGGGCTGAGCCGGGTTTCCAGCTGAACATCGGCCAGATGCACCTGCGGTTTATGCATTAACGTGACATCACGGAAAATACCGCTCATTCGCCACATATCCTGATCTTCCAGATAACTGCCGTCGCTCCAGCGCAGCACCATTACTGCCAGCCGGTTTTTGCCCGGCCGCAGATAAGGCGTCAGGTCGAATTCAGCGGGCAGACGACTGTCCTGAGAGTAGCCAATCCAGTGTCCGTTGCACCACAGGTGAAAGGCCGAGTTTACGCCGTCAAAAATGATGCGTGTCTGCCCATTATCCAGCCAGGCTGCGTCAGCGCCGAATGTGAGCGAGTAACATCCGGTTGGATTCTCTGTGGGTACCAGTGGAGGATTGACCGGAATCGGATACTGCACGTTGGTATAAATGGGCGCATCGAAGCCGTGCATCTGCCAGTTGGCCGGAACCGGAAGGGTCGTAGTGTCCGGCAGATCCTGCAGTAACCAGCTGGCCGGGACCGCTTCAGGCTGCGTAAAATAACGGAAACCCCACTCTCCGTTGAGGCTCTGCAGTGACGCCGAGGGGCTGTCATCCCGCGCGGCTACTTCATCTCGCCAGCTGGCGAATGGCGGGTGCGCATCCAGCCGATGCAGCGAGGTCACTACCGGATTTTCCCAGTCGCGCCGGGAGAGGATGTCACTGAAAGCAGCCTGAGAGAGAGTCATGTTTATATCCTGTAAATGTAATGCGCTCACAATGCGCAAAATTACGCCGCCTGTAAAGTGTTCACCCTCCCGATTTGCACAAATAATTTGTGCTGTAATCCAGCCGGGATGTTGAGATTGTGCCGCCTTAATGGTGGTAAATCGTTAAGTCTGGTCAGCAAAGATGAATAGTCGCCGGATGCGGAAGAATCTCACTTGTCGCCATGCAGGTGGCTCCATACACTCAGCCCGATTTCATCACCCTGAGGTAGATATGGTACGAATCTTTAAGCTGGCTGCCGTTGTGGCATTGGTTACTGCATTAAGCGGATGTATTTTCCCGCCTCCAGGCGGCGGTGGCGGTGGCTGGGGCGGACACGGCCGCGGACCAGGCCGCGGATTTGTCGATCCTCGCTAAGCAAAAGACCGATTTCGGGCGGGCGAAACGTTTAACCATAGCGTTGATTGCAGGGAAAACGTTTCGCTCGCAAGGTTAGCCGGAATCGTCTGAGCAGACGGTGAGGAATGCGGGCTAACTCACTGAAAAAAGTAGCGGTTACCCTCTGTTTTTTTAACCAGCGTGGTGATAATTTCAGCTTTTCTCCACCGCTGAGATAACAGCATGAAAAATCTGATTGCTGAATTGCTGGTAAAGCTGGCTGAAAAAGAGGCGACAGCCAAAGAGCAGATGGCGCAAATCGAAGCGCTGGAGATTGTTGTTACCGCACTGGTTCGCAAGCTGGAGCCGCAACAACATCTGGCTATAACCACCAGTATTGAAACCGCAATAGACAATGTGGCCGATGCCGGAGATGAAAATGCGCAACTGCTGCGCAATTACATCGAAAAGTTACTCCGCCATCCTCGTCAGTAACAATCCCAGTGCCAGACTGGAATGGGATCTTCACATCACTTTGACCTGAAACATTTTCCGCTTTGCTTATTCGCTGCCAGAATAACAAAGGACAATCCACTGTGGAGATAACAAGATGAAAGTCGGTTTAATGGCGATGATGATGGCGGGTCTGCTGGTCAGTGGACTGGCCGGTGCGGCGGAAAAGACCCCGCAGCAGGAGAAGATGACGATGTGTAACCAGCATGCTAAATCACAGGATCTTAAAGGGGATGCGCGCAAAACCTTTATGAGTGAATGCCTGAAAAAGGACAGCAAGCTGTCGCAGATGTCACCGCAGCAGATGAAAATGAAAAGCTGTAACGGCGAAGCTGGTGATAAAAAACTGGCGGGCGATGCGCGTAAAACCTTTATGAGCCAGTGCCTGAAAAAAAGCTGATTATCCCCACGGCCACGCAGGTGGCCGCTTCTCCTTCCCGCGCAATGCTGATTAAATTCCATTCTATAACAGCATGTTAACCTTCTGATAAGCATTCATCGCCAGGCTTCCCGGTTCTTTTGCCACACTTAATGTTTGTGGGGATTTGCGCAGCACTCTGTTTTGCCGCGCAGCACAAGACAAGAACCGTTAAAGGAGCCATGCCGTGAACTATCAATTTACCGTCGACCTGAACGATCTGCCCCAGCGCCAGCCGGTTAAAAAAACGCTCGGCGAGGTGGAAGTGTTGCTGATCCGCGAAGGTGACAATGTACGTGCTTATCAGGCGAAATGCCCGCACGCAGGCGCGCCGCTGGAGCAAGGCGCGATTTGCGGCGATCGGCTGGTCTGTCCGTGGCACAAAGCCGCGTTTAATCTGGCCAGTGGAAAAATGTGTGAACCGCTGGCGTTAGCCGATCTCAAACAGTATCCGCTACGCATTGAAGAGGGCCGGGTGCTGGTGAATCCGAAAGCGATGTCCGCCGCGGCGCCGATTGGCAGTGGGGCAGAAGCACCGGTCTATGTGGTGCTCGGTGGTGGGGCGGCGGGCGGCGCGGCGCTGTGGCGTCTGCGCCATGAAGGCTTCAAAGGCCGCGTGATTCTGGTTGAGCGGGAAGCGGATGCGCCTTACGACCGCACCGCGCTGACCAAATTTGTGCCGTCGGGCAAAATGGATATCAGCGAGGTGCCGCAGCTGCTGAAAGCGGATGTGATGGATCACGTTGAACGACTTCAGGCTACCGTGAGCCGCCTGGATGCCCAGCAGCAACGGCTGATCTTCGAGGATGGCGAGGCGCTCGCCTTCGACAAACTGCTGATCGCCAGCGGCGCGACGCCAGTCCGCCCCGATTTGACGGGCAGCGATCTCGATGGGGTCCATCTGCTGCGCAGCAAAGCGCAGACCGATGAGCTGCTTCAGGCGGTGGATGCCAGCCATAAAATCGTGATTATCGGCA
This sequence comes from Pantoea sp. EKM10T, assembly GCF_011800685.1. Taxonomy (NCBI): domain Bacteria; kingdom Pseudomonadati; phylum Pseudomonadota; class Gammaproteobacteria; order Enterobacterales; family Erwiniaceae; genus Pantoea; species Pantoea sp. EKM10T. The sequence continues at coordinate 9,195 of NZ_JAALEU010000014.1, read as the reverse complement.
ACAGTTTTATCGGCACCGAACTGGCGTCGGCGCTGCGTAATCGTGACATTGACGTGACGATAATCGCCCGACAGGCGTTGCCCTTTGCTAAACAGTTTGGCGATCAGATTGGCCGCTATTTCTATCAGCTGCATGAGCAGAACGGCGTGAAGTGGGTGCAGGGCGAGATCGAAGCCTTACAGGGCGACCAGCGGGTGAGTGGCGTGCAGCTCAAGGGCGGACGGTTGCTGGACGCGACGGTGGTGCTGTTTGCCACCGGGGTTAAACCGGCTACCGACTTTATCCACGATCTCCCGCTGGCAGAGGATGGCAGCCTGCAGGCGGATGAGCAGTTGCGGGTCGCTGACAATATCTGGGTGGCGGGAGATATCGCCACGTATCCGTCGGCGCAGGGGCCGCTGCGCATTGAACACTATCGCGTCGCGCATCAGCAGGGACAAACCGCCGCATGGAATATGCTGGACCAGACCGTCGCGTTTGATCGTGTGCCGTTCTTCTGGACTACGCAGTATGGCACCCGTTATGAGTATCTGGGCCATGCCAAAGAATGGGATTCATTCCAGCTGCTCGGCTCGCTGGAGGATAAAAAGTTTATGGCGTTTTATGGCCAGCAGGGGAGGCTGGCGGCAATCTGCTCATGCGGCATGTATACGCTGACCGCTGAGCTGGTGGAGCGGATGCAGCAGCCGATGACGTTTGCCGACGCGGTGGCGCTCTGTCAGGAACAGATCCGTTAATATCTGTTAAGCTGGAGGCAAGGCGGGCCAGCGTGCGGGGCCGCCTTGCACATCCTTTGTTGAGCGGTTAGCTGCGGCTCAGTTTCTCTGACTTCGCCATGCACTGCAGCATCGCTTCCATCACCGCCGAGCGCATGCCTTTCTCTTCCAGCACTTTCACCGCTTCGATGGTGGTGCCGCCCGGAGAGCAGACCATATCTTTGAGTTCAGCCGGATGTTTTCCGGTGGTCAGCACCATCTGCGCCGCCCCTTTCACCGCCTGTGCAGCAAACTGATAGGCCTGAGCGCGTGGCATGCCGCCCAGTACGGCCGCATCGGCCATCGCTTCGATAAACATAAACACGTAGGCCGGCGCAGAACCGCTGACGCCGACCACGGAGTGAATCAGATATTCATCCACCACGGCCGCTTTGCCGAAGCTCTCAAAAATCGCTATCACCTCGTCGATTTCCGCCTGCTCAACCAGCACGTTGGGCGTGACCGAGGTCATGCCTTCGCTGACCAGCGAGGGAGTATTCGGCATCGCACGGACAATTTTACGATCGTAACCCAGCACCGATGAGAGCGAATCGAGCGTCACCCCAGCCGCAATCGACACCACCAGCGCCTCTTTTTTCAGGCTGCCTGTCAGCTCTTTTAAGACTTTCAGAATGACATTGGGTTTGACCGCGCCGAACAGGATGTCCACTTCACGCGCCAGCGCTTCAGCGCTCTCTGCTGCGTTGATGCCATACTGCTCTGCCATCGCCTGGTTGGTCTCTGCTTTGCGATCGTAAACGAAGATATCAGACGGGGCGATTTTGCCGCTGTTGACCAGTCCGCCGATAATGGCTTTCGCCATATTTCCCCCGCCGATAAACCCGATTTTCTTTGCCAGCATCGCCATCTCCTTAGGACATTATTCGTTTTTCTCAGTGAGCTAGCTTACTTCAGCCAGCCTGAATAACAAGTCAGCCGGGCGCAGGCTGGAAAGCACGCCGCAAATAAAATTTGCCATTTAAGGGGAACCCGGCAAGATCTTACTCTTCTCTGACTGTAAGGAATCATGATGTTTATCTGGGTCGATGCCGATGCCTGTCCGAATGTAATCAAAGAGGTGCTCTACCGCGCAGCCGACCGCACCGCAACTACCATCACTTTTGTGGCGAACCAGTTTCTGCGTGTGCCGCCCTCACCGTATCTGCGCACCCTGCAGGTGCCTGCCGGATTTGATGTGGCGGACAATGAGATCGTCAGACGTTGTCAGCCAGGCGATCTGGTGATCACCGCCGATATCCCGCTGGCAGCAGAGGTGATTGAGAAGGGTGCGGCGGCGCTGAATCCGCGCGGCGAGCGTTACTCACCGGCGACGATACGTGAACGCCTGACGATGCGGGATTTTATGGATACCCTGCGGTCAAGCGGCGTGCAGACCGGCGGCCCCGCGGCGATGAGTCCGCGTGACCGCCAGCAGTTTGCAAATGAGCTGGATAGCTGGCTCACCCAGCAGAAACGCTGAAGTTAAACGAAGCTGTCGTCGTCGTAATCGTTGCCGCCAAAATCATTGAGATCGCTGTTGTCGGCATAATTACTGTCCCAGCCCGTATTCTGGTCGAGGAAGGCGTTGTCGTTACCGCCGTTAAAGGTATCGGCATTGTCATCGCCACCGTTGAAGGTGTTGAGATTGTCATTCACATCGGGCAGGGGTGGTTCATTGATGATGTTCACAATCTCTTCCGGCTGTGAATGGTGGAACATGCTGGTCAGCATATCGGCCATCACCACACCGCCCGCCACACCCACAGCTGTCTGCAGTGCGCCGCCGAGGAAACCGGTGCCGCGTGGTGCAGGCGCTTGTGCAGGCGCATATTGCGGCTGAGCCGGTTGCTGTGGCGCACTGTTCCACGGTGACGATTGCTGTTGCTGCTGCACAGGCGGCTGCTGACGCGAACCGCTGCCAAACAGCCCGGACAGAAAGCCGCCGCTGCTCTGTGCAGGTTGCTGCTGCTGTTGCTGGGCCAGCTGGCTTTCCAGCGCCGATACTTTCTCATTGAGTTTTTTCAGCGCCGCTTCCTGAATCAGGATCGCCTGTGCCATGTAGTAAGGCGCGCCCGGCTGCGCCTGCAGATGCTGGTTAATCAGTTGTTCGGCAGCGGCATCGCGTGCCACGGTCTGGCTTTCAGCCTGTTTCAGACGGCTGAACAGCCCTTCGATCAGTTGTTGTTCTTCGCGTTGCATGATGACTCTCCTGTGGCGATTGTTACCAGTATATGTGGGCGCCAGCGTGAAAAGTAAAATCGGGGCAGTAAGCAAATATTGCCGACGCATTTTAGCCGCTCTTTTGCGGAGTTTTTATCGCTCTGTTACGGCCCTGATGCACAAAACGTGCATGCATTTCCCCTTGAAAACACAAAGATTGTCGCTGTTCAGGGGACGAAAATGCGTAAATCGTGCCTGACAGGTAGAGGCCATAATAATTTCCAGTTATTATGCGTCGCATTAATAAGCTCACCATGCAGCCGCATCGCGCGGTCAGGCGGAGGAACGGCCCTGATGTCACTACCCATCTTTTTGATTGGCGCTCGCGGTTGCGGCAAAACCACGGTCGGCGAGGCGTTGTCGCGGGCGCTGGGCTACGCCTTTACGGATACCGATCACCATCTGCAACTCAGCACGCAGCGGAGCGTGACGGAGATTGTGGCGGAGGAAGGCTGGGAAGGTTTCCGCGCCCGTGAAACGGAATCGCTCAAAGCGGTAACGGCACCCGGAACCGTCATTGCCACCGGCGGCGGCATGATTCTGGCTGAAGAGAACTGTCGTTTTATGCAGGAGCAGGGCCAGGTGATCTGGCTTAGCGCGTCCCCCGAGGTGCTGGCAGAGCGGCTGGAAAGTGAACCTGAAGCGGCCCAGCGTCCGACCTTAACCGGCCGTCCGATTGCTGATGAGATGAGTGATGTGCTGCGTGAACGTGCGCATCTCTATCAGGCTGCGGCCCATCATCAGGTGAATGCGATGCAATCGCCCGAGTGCGTGGTAGAGGAAATTCTGCTGTCACTCTCTCTGGCGCGCGCCAGCTAACCCTCAGATTTTTCCCGCTTTGATCCCGCTTCAGACGGCATTGTCTATACTTATCCTATGACAGGCAGCGGCCTGTCCTGTGGAATGTTATTCAGACAAGAGGGACACAGTATGCCGACCAGACCACCGTATCCACGTGAAGCGAAAGTTGTGCCAGTTGAAAAGGGCACTGAAGGTAATAAAGTAACCTCTTACGAATTGCGTGCTGATCATCCCAAACCGAATTCATTAATCAGTGAGCACGAAACGGAAGAAGAAGCGCGTGACGCTAAAGCGCGCTACGAAGACGTTGAAAAAGAGTAAAGCTTCACTGCTGGCAGGGACGCCAGCCTGTTACACCGGATAACTGCTTATTACTGACCCGCCTGACGCTGTGCCTGAACCACGCCTCTTTTTACTCCTACCTGCAGTCGATCGGGTTATTTAAGAAGCGAAATTGACGCAGATTTACTGTCGAATGCTCTCTGCGTATGCTTCTGTTCTGCACTCTCCTTGTCTCACCAGATAAAGCCCCGCTAATCATTTTTATCCCCTTATTTTCTCTGCTGCCGATCTCTGTGTGAGTCAAATTGTCGCTTGACCGATTCAGCGCCACGCTTTATTTTCATCAAACCAACAGAGGAACTTAGTTCCATATAGTGGAACACGTAACATGACCACACTTGAAAATGCTGCCGCCGTACTTCGATTGTTTCAGCACAAAGGTGTGACGCAGGGGCATGTTGGTCTCTCATTCAGTGAGGTGGTTGAGGCGTTAAACCTGCCAAAAAGCACCGTTTCGCGTCTGCTGGCCACCATGGAAAGTCAGGGGCTGCTGGAGCGGAATGCGGATACGCGCGGTTATCACATTGGTCGCGTATTGCTGGCTGCCGCCGGACATTATCTTTCGGCACCGCTGGTTGACAGCGTTTCAGCGGCGATGGTCAGGCTGGCTGCGAAGACCGGCTGCATGGGTTACGTGTCGAAGCTCGACGGGCGGGAAGTATTAGTGATGCGTATGTTTCATGGGCGTCACTTTACGCAGATGGTCACGCCGCCGGGCAGTCGGATGCCGGCTGCCGCGACCTCAACCGGCCGGGCGCTGTTAGCGCAGTTAAGTGATGAAGAGGTGCTGGCGCGCTTCCATGATCAATGGCAGGTCGCATCAGCGAACTCGCCGCAAAGTCCTGAGGCACTCTGTGCCAGACTGGCTGAGATCCGCCAGCAGGGTTGGTCACTGGCCCGAAATGAATCGCTGCCAGGCATCAGCTCGCTGTCAGTTATTGTTCATAACAAACATCATGGCGAAACGGTGGCACTCTGCCTGTCGTTTCCGTCTATGGAGTCTGAACCGGGTTTCCCGTCAGAGCTCCTTGAAGCATTACGCGCAACGGCCACAGAGATGACCGAAAAATATGGCGCGTAACTTCACACCGTTTTTATCGGCGTAGTACTTTCGCCACACCAGGGAAAACAAAGGCCTTCGGGCCTTTTTCTTTCAATCTGATCGCCACGCTTTACGCAGCACCCCGGTTGCCTGTGTCCGTCTCTCATTGCCTCCTGTATCGGTTCAGCATGCGGAGGGACGACCATCTGTAGTGGCTGTTGCAATCTCTGTGCGCATCAGAGCAGTGAAACTGATAACCGGCGTAAACCGGCCAGCGAGCGGGTAGACGTTATTTCATTTCTTCTGGACAAGGACTGGCGGGGACATATGGAACGGGTAAATCCGATTAAGCACGTTGGCGTGGCACTGGTTTTAATTCTTCTCTCCATCGCGGGTGCCATTATTGGCATTCAGCTGATTACCACCATTGGCGTAACGCCTAACACCTCTATTATCGGCGCGCTGTTTGCCATGCTGCTGGCGCGTATTCCGCTGCAGGCATTTCGCCGTTATCGTTCAATTGAAATCCAGAACCTGGCGCAGACCGCCATCTCTTCAGCCACCTTTGGGGCGGCGAACAGTCTGTTGATGCCGATTGCCGTGCCCTGGGCGCTGGGTGAACCGCAACTGGTCCTGCCGCTGTTCTGTGGCGTCAGCGCCGCGATGCTGCTGGATGCCTGGCTGCTCTATCGGCTGTTTGATACCCGCGTCTTTCCGGCCAGTAATGCCTGGCCACCGGGCGTTGCGGCAGCAGAAGCGATCAAAGCGGGTGATAAAGGCGGACGCCAGGCGTGGCTGCTGGTGCTGGGCATTGTGGGTGGCGTCGTCGGTGCCATGCTGAAGATCCCGATGTCCGCCTTTGGCACCGCGTTTATCGGCAATATCTGGGCACTGTCGATGCTCGGCATCGGTTTTCTGCTGCGTGCCTATGCGCAGCCGGTGGCCGGTATTGATATTAATGCGCTCTATATTCCGCATGGCGTGATGGTCGGTGCCGGTCTGGTGGCGCTGATTCAGGTCGTGATGGTGATCCGCAGCCGCAAAAATGATGCGCTGGTGGTGAGCCGTAATGGCAATGAGGTGCAGCGGGCGCTGGGTTTCGGCAGCGTGGGTTATATCGTGATTTCCGCGCTGCTGGCGCTGGCGGGCGGCCTGTGGAGTGAGATGGGCATCGCGATGCTGCTGCTGTTTGTTCTTTATGCCGCGTTTGCTGCTTTCGCCCATGAACTGATTGTCGGCATTGCCGCTATGCACTCCGGCTGGTTCCCGGCCTTTGCCGTAGCGCTGATTACGCTGATTATCGGCATTCTGATCGGCTTCCCACCGCTGGCGCTCTGCCTGCTCTGCGGCTTTACCGCCGCCACCGGTCCGGCGTTCGCCGATATGGGTTATGACCTGAAGGCGGGCTTTATCCTGCGCGGCAACGGTGCCGATCTGCAGCAGGAGCTCTGGGGACGTCGTATTCAGCTCATCGCAGCTATGATCGCCTTTGTTGTGTCGATTCCGCTGGTCTGGTACGCCCATACCTTCTTCTTTGCTGACAACCTGCTGCCGCCTGTAGCGCGGGTGTATGCCAAAACCATTCAGGCGGGTGCTGAGCCAGGTATCGCCGGTAATCTGCTGATGTGGGCGATTCCGGGGGCCATTATCCAGTTGATCGGCGGGCCGAAACGCCAGCTGGGCGTGCTGCTCGCCACCGGTTTATTAATTAATAACGCCATGGCGGGCTGGGCAGTGGTGGTGGGGATCGCCTTACGCATCATAATCATCCGGATCTGGGGCGAGCGGGGCCGGTCGCCTATGGAGGTGATGGCGGCAGGCTTTATTGCCGGTGATGCCCTCTACAGCTTCTTTCATTCGCTGTTTGCCAGCAGCAGCAAGAAATAAAAGGATAAAGCATGAGTTTGCAGCAGACCCTGGCGGTTTTTGAGTTACTGGATAGCGCCCACATTGACGGACAGCAGGTGGTGGATCTCTTCGCGGCGTATCCTGATGTTGATGCCCGCTTTACCCGTGTCTCCGGTCCCAAAGGCCGCACCGATTTTGTGCGCATTGATATTCCGGGGACGCAGGGCAAATCAGGCGGCGGCAGTGCACCGACGCTGGGGATTATTGGTCGCCTTGGTGGCATCGGCGCTCGTCCTGGTCGTATCGGCATGGTGTCAGATGCGGATGGCGCGATCGCGGCCGTTGCCAGCGCGCTTAAACTGGCGCAGATGCAGAGCAAAGGCGACAGGCTCGATGGCGACGTCATCATTACCACTCATATCTGCCCGGATGCGCCAACGCGGCCGCATCTGCCGGTCGATTTCATGGACTCGCCGATTGACGATGTCACCATGAATGATAATGAAGTGGTGGCGGGTGTGGATGCGATTCTGTCAATCGACACCACCAAAGGTAACCGCATTATCAACCACAAAGGCTTTGCCCTGTCGCCGACGGTGAAAGAGGGCTACATCCTGCGGGTTTCGGAGGATCTGCTGCGCATCATGGAGATGACCAGCGGCCGTCCGGCGGTGACCTTTCCCATCACCACGCAGGATATTACGCCTTACGGCAATGGGGTTTATCACCTCAACAGCATTCTGCAACCTTCTACCGCCACGGATGTGCCGGTGGTGGGGGTGGCGATCACTGCCGAGTCGGTGGTGCCGGGCTGCGGAACCGGCGCCAGCCATGAAGTGGACATTGCGGCAGCGGCGAAGTTTGCCATTGAGGTGGCCAAGGAGTTTGGTCGTGGAACCTGTCACTTCTACGACGCCGAAGAGTATGCGCGGCTGATTTCACTCTATGGCAGCCTGGCGCATCTGCGTCACCGGAATCACTAAGATGACGAAACCACTGGTAACGCTGACTATCGGCCAGTCTCCGCGCAGCGATATTCTGCCGCTGCTGCGGCAGCATCTGCCGGATGCGCTGACCGATCACGCCGGTTTACTGGATGGACTCAGCGCGGCAGAGATTGCCACACACTTCGCGCCAGCTGCGGACGACCGGGTTCTGGTGTCGCGGCTGCAGAGTGGCGAACAGGTGCGGCTGGCGGCCTCGAAAGTGGAGCAGGGATTGCAGCGCAAAATCAGTGCGCTGGAGCAGGCGGGCTACGCGACCATTCTGCTGCTCTGCACCGGTGAATTCAGCAGGCTCCGCACCCAGCGTGCGCTACTGCTGGAGCCGGATCGCCTGATACCACCGCTCATCTGCGCCATGGTGCAGCAGCAGCGGGTCGGCATTGTCGTGCCGGTTGAGGAGCAGATTGTTGAGCAGGCAGGTAAGTGGCAGCAACTGCCCGCGCAGCCCTGCTTTGCGGTCGCCAGTCCCTATCAGGGCGATCAGGCAACCTTCGCCGATGCTGCAAACCGTCTGAAAGCGCAGGGCGCAGCGCTGGTGGTGCTCGACTGTATGGGTTATCACCAGCAGCATCGGATAGGGTTACAGCAGCGGCTGGGCGTACCGGTTCTGCTCTCTAATCAGCTGGTGGCGCGCCTGGCGGCGGAGTTGCTTTCCTGATTGAAGAGATCACAAACGGCCATCATTTCGCGTGACAGATCAGCGGGTTCCCTTCTACACTGCCAGACACACAACATGTGCTCTGGAGAACTATTATGCTCAACGTAAGTGAGTATTTTGACGGAAAAGTTAAGTCTATCGGTTTTGACAGTGCGAGCACCGGACGTGCCAGCGTGGGCGTAATGGCTGAAGGCGAATACACATTCGGTACCGGCCAGCCGGAGGAGATGACCGTGGTCAGCGGCTCGCTTAAGGTATTACTGCCAGGTGAAACCGAGTGGAAATGGTTTGAAGCGGGTTCGGTGTTTAACGTGCCGGGTCACAGCGAATTTCATCTGCAGGTTGGCGAGCCAAGTTCCTATCTCTGCCGTTACCTGAAAGATTAAAAAAATGGCCGCTTAGCGGTAATGCTGGTCAGTTAAGATTAGATTTGTAAAGGCTGCCACGTTCAAACGTGGCAGCCTTTTTTCTGGCCGAGCAAGCCGCAGTGCGGGCCAGCGCACCTCTGCTGCTGCCGGGCCGTCC
>NZ_JAALEU010000013.1:73995-94423 GCF_011800685.1 Pantoea sp. EKM10T | reverse complement strand
GTATATTACGCTTTCCTCCTGCAGAGTCAACCTCTTTCTCAGAAGTTTTTCTCCGGCGGCGCAGTCTCCTGTGCCTCCTGACCCGTTTTCCGTTTCCGGTTTGCCGTGTCAGTGGAGGCGCATTATAGGGAACGGCTCAGATAGCGCAAGTGCAAATTGAGACTTTTTTACTGACCGTTCATTTTGCACTCAAAAGGAGTATTAAATAAGCAAAAACCCCTCAAAAGGGCAAAAAAAACGGGCCAGAGGCCCGTTTTTCATTCCACACCCTTACTGATGTGCAGTAATGATGTTGTTCTCCACATCCATTTCGATGGTTTTGCCTGGCACCAGCGAACCGGCAAGGATCTGCTGAGCCAGCGGGTTCTCGATCTGCTGCTGTATCGCACGTTTCAGCGGACGTGCACCGTAGACCGGATCATATCCGTTCTCCGCCAGCAGTTTGATCGCATCATCAGAGATGTGCAGCTGATAACCCCGTTCATCCAGACGTTTGTACAGCCGCTGCAGCTGAATCTGCGCAATGGACGCAATATGTTTCTCAGCCAGCGGATGGAACACCACCACCTCATCAATACGGTTGACGAACTCAGGTCGGAAATGCTGTCCGACCACACCCATCACGATATCTTTCATTTCCGGGTAGCTGAGATTGCCGAACCGCTCCTGGATTAAATCTGATCCCAGGTTAGAGGTCATAATCACCACGCTGTTACGGAAATCGACCGTGCGGCCCTGCCCATCCGTCAGACGCCCATCATCCAGCACCTGCAGCAGAATGTTAAAGACATCAGGATGCGCTTTCTCTACTTCATCCAGCAGGATGACCGAATAAGGCCGACGGCGCACAGCTTCGGTCAGATAACCGCCCTCTTCATAGCCGACATAACCCGGAGGTGCACCCACCAGCCGTGATACTGAGTGTTTTTCCATAAATTCAGACATGTCGATACGAACCATCGCATCGTCACTGTCGAACAGGAAGTTAGCCAGCGCTTTACACAACTCCGTCTTACCGACCCCGGTTGGCCCCAGGAACAGGAAGGAACCGATAGGCCGGTTTGGATCAGAAAGGCCTGCGCGACTACGGCGAATAGCATTTGATACCGCCTCAACCGCTTCATCCTGTCCGATGACCCGGCCATGTAAGTCCTGCTCCATGCGCAGTAACTTATCGCGCTCACCTTCCATCATTCGTGCGACCGGAATACCGGTCCAGCGTGCCAGCACATCGGCAATCTCCACATCGGTTACCCGGTTACGCAGTAACTTCATGGTCTTGCCTTCCGCCTGAGTCGCTGCGGCTAGCTGTTTTTCCAGTGCCGGAATTTTACCGTACTGCAGCTCTGACATCTGAGCGAAGTCACCCTGGCGACGTGCCTGCTCTAAATTCAGACGCGCCTGCTCAAGTTCCGCTTTGATGTTCTGCGTGCCGGACAGCGAGGCTTTCTCTGTCTTCCACTCATCTTCCAGCTCGGCGTATTCGCGCTCTTTCTGGTTGAGCTCGGTTTCCAGCATTTCAAGACGCTTGATGCTGGCATCGTCCGCCTCTTTCTTCAGCGCCTGTTGCTCCAGCTTCAGCTGAATGATCCGGCGCTCAAGGCGATCCAGTGACTCCGGCTTCGAGTCCATCTGCATACGAATGCTGGAAGCTGCCTCATCGATCAGGTCAATCGCTTTATCCGGCAGCTGCCGGTCAGCAATATAACGATGAGACAGGGTCGCCGCCGCGACAATCGCCGGGTCAGTGATTTGCACATGGTGATGCAGTTCATAACGCTCTTTCAGACCACGCAGAATGGCGATGGTATCTTCCACACTTGGCTCAGCCACAAAGACTTTCTGGAAACGACGCTCCAGCGCGGCATCTTTTTCAATGTACTGGCGATATTCGTCAAGCGTAGTGGCACCCACACAGTGCAGTTCACCACGCGCCAGCGCAGGTTTAAGCATATTGCCGGCGTCCATCGCACCGTCCGCTTTACCGGCTCCCACCATGGTGTGCAGCTCGTCGATAAACAGAATGACGTTGCCTTCCTGTTTCGACAGGTCACTCAGTACGCCTTTCAGACGCTCTTCGAATTCACCGCGATATTTCGCCCCGGCCACCAGCGCACCCATATCCAGTGCCAGTACCCGACGTCCTTTCAGACCCTCAGGCACTTCACCATTGATGATGCGCTGCGCCAGCCCTTCGACAATCGCGGTTTTACCCACGCCAGGTTCACCAATCAGTACCGGGTTGTTTTTAGTACGGCGCTGCAGAACCTGGATGGTGCGGCGAATCTCTTCGTCACGACCGATGACCGGGTCGAGTTTGCCCTTCTCTGCCCGCTCGGTCAGGTCGATAGTGTATTTTTTTAAAGCCTGGCGCTGATCTTCAGCCCCCTGATCGTTCACGTTGTCTCCTCCCCGCATCTGTTCAATCGCACTGGTGATTTTTTCACGCGTTGCGCCCGCTGCTTTGAGCAGATCGGCCAGTGAGCCCCGCGATTCCAGGGCGGCCAGAACAAATAATTCGGATGAAATAAAGTTATCGTTGCGCTTCTGTGCCAGCTTGTCGCACAGGTTTAATACCCGGACGAGGTCAGATGAGGGTTGTACATCGCCTTCGCTGCCTTCAACTTGTGGCAGGCGATCAATAGCCTGCTCAACCTGAGCGCGAAATGGCGTAACGTCGACACCGGCCGAAGTCAGTAAAGGTGAAACCGATCCGCCTTCCTGTTTGAGCAATGCGCTCATCAGATGCAGAGGTTCGATGAATTGATTGTCGTGTCCCAGAGCGAGGGACTGCGCGTCGGCGAGAGCCAGCTGAAATTTATTAGTAAGACGATCCAGACGCATAATTCCTCCCATTACAGGTCAAAATGCTACTGGAGATTAAATGAGGTCATCCCTCAAAATTTCAAGGTTAATGACCTGAGATTTGAGTAAAAAATACGCTAACTGGACCGTCTTATGGCGTAAGGTTATAACAGCCAGATCAAAGTTGCCATACGCCCGGTGATCCCATCGCGGCGGAAAGAGAAGAAATCGTCGCGCTGCGTAAAGGTACAAAGGCTGCTGGCGCTGACTGAATTCACGCCCGCTGCCTGTAGTCGCATCTGCGCCAGCAGGCCGATGTCGGCGTAAAAGCGGTCACCTGATGGACGGAAAGCCTGCACAGCCCGGGGATCCTGAGCCATAAAGGCCTGACGGACTTCTTCGCCGACCTCAAACGCATCAGGTCCGATTGCCGGTCCAAGCCAGGCATGAATCTGATCAGGCGGCGAACGAAACTGCGCCAGCGTATTTTCCAGTACACCCGCACAAAGTCCGCGCCAGCCTGCATGTGCCGCCGCCACTTCCGTGCCATCCTGCGAACAGAACAGGACCGGAAGACAGTCAGCGGTCATAATGGCGCAGACAACACCGGGCTGATCGGTAATACAGGCATCAGCACGTAATGGCGTACTTTCCCCTGCAGTCAGACGCACAACCTCAGTGCCATGAACCTGATCCAGCCACTGCGGCATGGCAGGCAAACCCGCCTCTTCCAACAGCAACTGCCGGTTACGCGCCACCGCATCCGGATTATCTCCCACATGCCCGCCGAGATTCAGTGCATCCCAGGGCGATGTGCTGATGCCGCCCTGTCGCTGCGTCGAGCAGGCCCGAACGCGTGACGGAGCGGGCCATTGAGGAGTAATCAGATTCATCACCAATTCAACTGGTCTTTAAATTCTTCAGTGTCTGCTTTTAACGCCGCGATTAAATCAACCATGTCCTGCGGAAGCGCAGCATGGAATTCCATTTCAATACCGCTGATAGGGTGATAGAGGCGCAACATCGTGGCGTGCAGTGCCTGACGATCGAAACCGCGCAGCGTAGTAATAAATGCCTCTGACGCGCCTTTTGGCGGACGCGGACGACCACCGTAAAGCGGATCGCCCACCAGCGGATGGCTGATGTGAGACATATGCACACGGATCTGGTGAGTACGACCGGTTTCCAGACGCAGGCGCAGACGGGTATGGGCCCGGAAGTGCTCCATGATGCGGTAATGCGTGACCGCCGGTTTACCCATTGGGTGTACCGCCATGTGGGTGCGTTTGGTTGAGTGACGGCTGATAGGCTGCTCAACGGTGCCGCCCGCAGTCATATTGCCAATCGCAACCGCTTCATATTCACGGGTGATTTCGCGACGCTGCAGCGAGTCCACCAGATGCGTCTGAGCCGGAACGGTTTTCGCGACCACCATTAAACCGGTGGTGTCTTTATCCAGCCGGTGTACGATGCCCGCGCGCGGCACATCCATAATCGCCGGATAGTGATGAAGTAAGGCGTTTAACACCGTGCCATCCGGATTACCAGCGCCAGGGTGAACCACGAAGTCGCGTGGTTTGTTGATGACAATAATGTCTTCATCTTCATAAACGATGTCGAGTGGCAGATTCTGCGGTTCCCAGCGCTGCGCCTCCTCGATCTCAGCGTCAATCGCGACCAGCTCGCCGCCCAGCACTTTTTCTTTGGGTGTATCGACCATGACGCCGTTTACAGTAACGCGACGATCGAGGATCCACTCTTTTATGCGAGAACGTGAATAATCAGGGAACAATTCCGCCAAAGTCTGATCTAAGCGTTGTCCGAGTTGTGATTCGGATACCGTTGCGGTGAGTTGAACTTGTTGTGCCATATACAGCTTCTTCGTTAACGTTGGGTTTTCACGGCGATGCCGTTTAATATAATGTGCTATCGTACCTGGTCATTACCGGGAGCTATACGGACAGCTTCCGCCATAACATTTGAGGATAATCACTTCGTCATGACGCGTATGAAACATCTGGTGGCTGCTGCCACACTGAGCCTGGCACTTGTTGGTTGTTCCGGCTCAAATGACGCGGTACCGGACAGCCCGCCTTCTGAAATCTATGCTACAGCGCAGCAAAAGCTGCAGGACGGTAACTTTAAAGCTGCGATTAAGCAACTGGAAGCGCTGGATAATCGTTATCCGTTCGGTCCTTATTCGCAGCAGGTGCAGCTGGATTTAATCTACGCGTACTATAAAAATGCCGATCTGCCCCTGGCGCAGGCTGCCATTGCTCGCTTTATGCGTCTGAACCCCACGCATCCGAACATTGACTATGTCATCTATATGAAAGGTCTGACGGACATGGCGCTGGATGACTCCGCGCTGCAGGGCTTCTTTGGTATTGATCGTTCTGACCGCGATCCGACGCACGCTCGTGATGCTTTCCGCGACTTCTCTCAGCTGCTGCGGAGTTACCCGAACAGCCAGTATGCGGCTGATGCTCAGAAACGCCTGGTCTATCTGAAAGACCGTCTGGCTAAATATGAGCTGTCAGTGGCGCAATTCTATACTAAGCGTGAGGCTTATGTCGCGGTTGTTAACCGTGTCGAAGGTATGATGCGCGATTATCCGGATACGCAGGCAACACACGATGCTCTGCCGCTGATGGAGAATGCTTACCGCAATCTGCAGTTGAACGCTGAAGCCGATAAAGTGGCGAAAATCATTGCAGCTAACAAAAGCTGATAGTCAGACAGATTTCCAGCCATAAAAAAAGCAGCCTCTCAGGGCTGCTTTTTTTTGCTCACAGAACAGTCAGATTTGGATCTGATCTCAGCGAGCTAACTCATCAAGCATGCCGTGTTAATCGTTTCGCTTCAAGCCATTTCGGCCAGTTTCTCTGCCTTTCTCACAGAATGTTGTGACTGACAAAAAGTGACATTTTTTCGTGATCGAAATCCCACATTGAACGCTTTTTCGCGCTATGCTGAGAAGACCAAGACGGAAATGACAGAGAGGTAAGAACGATGATTCTGAACATTACCAGTAAACAAATGGACATCACTCCGGCAATCCGAAGCCATGTTGAAGACCGTCTCGCCAAGCTCGAAAAATGGCAAACCGACCTGATTAATCCACATATTGTCCTTTCCAAAGAGCCCAAAGAATTCGTGGCTGACGCCACTATTAACACACCTAACGGGACTCTGGTGGCCAGCGCCAAGCACGATGATATGTATACCGCTATCAACGATTTGATTGCCAAGCTCGAGCGTCAGCTGAATAAAGTTCAGCACAAGTCTGAAGCACGCCGCGCCAGTGCCAGCGTGAAAGACATCATTCCCGCCGACGAAGAGTCCTGATTTTCTTAACGCTGTTTCTTAACGCGCCTCCGGGCGCGTTTTTTATTGACAGCTTTTAAGCAGTACGGTTACTCTCAGGTCACTCTCTTTTCGGACATTACCATGAAACCTGATCTGTTTTTCTTCGCTTTCTTTTTTACCTTCCCCTGAACGGGAGGCCATTCGTCGTGTGAAAATGAAAGCGAAGACGAACACCGAAGCCTCCCAACCGGGAGGCTTTTTTTTTGGATAGCATACAGGTGAGCCCTATGAATCCCGATAATCCATTGCTGGCGCTACGCGACAAAATCAGCGCCGTGGATAAAAAACTTCTGACGCTGCTGGCCGAGCGTCGTTTGCTGGCAGTGGAAGTTGCACAAGCGAAACTGGCGACGCATCGCCCGATTCGGGATGTGGAGCGCGAACGCGCGCTACTGGAGAATCTCATCGTGCTGGGAAAGGCACACAACCTGGATGCGCACTACATCACCCGTCTGTTCCAGCTGGTAATTGAAGATTCCGTGCTGACTCAGCAAGCGCTGCTGCAAAAAAACCTCAACCATCCCCATGCGCATGCCGCCCGTATCGCCTTCCTGGGCCCGAAAGGCTCTTATTCGCATCTTGCAGCACGCAACTACGCGTCGCGCCATTTCGATAGCATGGTGGAGTGTGGCTGCCTGAAGTTTCACGACATCATCAAACAGGTCGAAAATGGCGTAGCTGATTACGCCGTGATGCCGATTGAGAATACCAGTTCAGGCTCGATCAACGATGTCTACGATCTGCTGCAACAGACCAGCCTCTCAATCGTGGGCGAGCTGACATTGCCTATCGACCACTGCGTGCTGGTGAATGGCCCCACCGATCTTCAGCAGATTGAGACGGTTTACAGCCATCCTCAACCGTTCCAGCAGTGCAGCCAGTTTATTAATCGTTTCCCGCACTGGAAAATCGAATACACCGAGAGTACCGCGGCAGCGATGGAGAAAGTGGCTGCGCTCAACTCACCTAAGGTGGCGGCGCTGGGCAGTGAGGCCGGCGGCGAACTCTATCAGCTGCAGGTGCTGGAACGTAATCTGGCGAATCAGCAGCAGAACCACACCCGCTTTATCGTGCTGGCCCGCAAAGCAATCGAGGTTTCCGACCAGGTGCCAGCGAAAACCACGCTGATTATGGCAACCGGCCAGCAGGCGGGTGCGCTGGTCGACGCGCTGCTGGTGCTGCGTCAGCACAACCTGATTATGAGCAAGCTGGAGTCCCGCCCGATTAATGGTAATCCGTGGGAAGAGATGTTTTACATTGATGTGCAGGGCAACCTGCAATCAGAGCGGATGCAGCAGGCGCTGCAGGAATTACAGACCATGACCCGCTCTCTGAAAGTACTGGGCTGTTACCCCAGCGAAAATGTGGTGCCCGCTGAACCTGGCGAATAAAAAGAAGAAAAAAGGCATCCAACTGGATGCCTTTTTCATTGATGGATGGCTGTCATTTATGGGCGGCTGTCATTGGCCGATCGCAGCAGGCTTCGGCTTTCGACCAGGAAGCGTTTTGCGTGATCGCCAAACCACTGTTCAACCCGGTTAAAGCTGGCGATAAACGCCTGCTTGTCGCCCTGCTCCAGCAGCGCAATCGCTTCACCAAACCGCTGGTAATAGCGTTTTATCAGCGCCAGATTACTCTCTGAAGACATGATGATATCCGCATAGAGTTGCGGATCCTGAGCGAACAGCCGCCCCACCATAGCCAGTTCAAGCCGGTAAATTGGCGACGAGAGCGCCAGCAGCTGATCCAGATTGACGTTCTCTTCGGCTAAATGCAGACCATAAGCGAAGGTAGCAAAGTGACGCAGCGCCTGAATGAATGCCATGTTCTGGTCATGCTCAACAGCGCTGATACGATGCAGACGCGCACCCCAGACCTGAATCTGCTCCAGGAACCACTGATACGCTTCCGGTTGTCTTCCATCACACCAGACCACCACCTGTTTTGCCAGGCTGCCGCTGTCCGGGCCAAACATCGGATGCAGACCCAGCACAGGCCCGTTATGGGCAGCCAGCATTGCCTGCAGAGGCCGGTTTTTGACCGACGCCAGATCGACCAGAATACAATCTTCCGGCAGTGGTGGCAGTTGGGCAATCACCTGCTCGGTCAGGTGAATCGGCACGCTAATGATCACCATTCCGGCATCGCTGAGCAGAGTCTCAGCCTGAGGCCAGTCCTCTTTATCCAGCGTTTTAACCGTGTAGCCTGATAGCCCGAGCATTTTTTCAAACAGCCGGCCCATCTGGCCCTTACCACCGACAATCACCACCGGGCGCAGTTCAGGACAGAGGGTTTTAAAGCCTTTGTCATTCTCGCTGGTATAGGATTCCCGCATCACGCGACGCAGCACATCCTCAATCAGATCCGGTGGGACGCCGAGCGCTTCGGCCTCTTTACGACGGGAAGCCAGCATCGTCGCTTCACGCTCAGGCACATAGATAGGCAGGCCGTAACGGCTCTTCACCTCACCTACCTCGGCCACCAGTTCCAGTCGCTTAGCCAGCAGATCCAGCAGCGCTTTATCAACACCGTCAATTTGATCGCGTAACGCGGTCAGTTCAGCCACCATTGCTCTTACACCTCTTGTGACAGACGCGCCGACAGCACTCCCTGCAGATCCTGATGCATTTCACGCAGCAACGTTTCGGTCACTTCCCAGTTGATGCATGCATCGGTTACGGAAACGCCATACTTCATTTCGCTGCGTGGCTGCTCAGAAGACTGGTTACCTTCATTGATATGGCTTTCCAGCATCAAGCCAATGATTGAACGGTTCCCATCTTTGATCTGCGCAATAGCGGATTCCGCTACGCCAGGCTGACGGCTGTAGTCTTTGTTCGAATTACCATGGCTGCAATCTATCATTAAGGCTGGACGCAGTCCCGCCTTGAGCATCTCTTTTTCACACTGCGCGACATCTTCAGGACCGTAGTTCGGCGCTTTGCCGCCACGCAGGATCACGTGACCATCCGGATTGCCCTGAGTCTGCAGCAGGCAGACCTGACCGGCCTGATTAATCCCGACAAAACGGTGTGGCATTGCGGCAGCACGCATGGCGTTGATTGCCGTTCCCAGACTGCCATCGGTGCCATTTTTAAAGCCTACCGGCATCGACAGGCCCGAGGCCATTTCACGGTGCGTCTGCGATTCAGTGGTACGGGCGCCAATGGCAGACCAGCTGAACAGGTCGCCCAGATATTGCGGACTATTGGGATCCAGCGCTTCAGTGGCCAGAGGCAAACCCATTTCAACCAGGTTCACCAGCAGCTGGCGCGCAATGTGCAGACCCGCTTCCATATCAAACGAGTTATCCATGAAAGGATCGTTGATTAGCCCTTTCCAGCCGACGGTGGTACGAGGTTTTTCAAAATAGACGCGCATCACGATAAAGAGCTGATCTTTCAGCTCTTCGGAAAGGGTTTGCAGACGACGAGCATAGTCCAGTGCCACTTCGGTATCGTGAATTGAGCAGGGTCCGCACACCACCAGCAGACGCGGATCGCGGCCGGCAATAATGTCAGAGATAGTCTGGCGCGACGCCGCGACCTGATCCTGCTGTTCAGTGGTCAGTGGAAACTTCGCTTTCAGCTCTTCAGGCGTGATTAATACCTGTTCACCGGCGATATGCACATTGTTCAGCGCGTCTTTTTGCATGATGGCGATCCTTTGGCTCGTATTGGCAGTCATGGACTCCTCACTGAGGAATGCAAATACTGTATCACAGACAATACATAGCGCAATATTATATGTACACCTTTATTACCACGGATCAGGAAGGGTGCGAAATAAAATTAAAATATTCAATAAAATCATATTAATAAAACCAACCTCGATCACAAAAAAACCAGCCTCAAACGTACAAATAAGTTTACACTCAAGGTTATTGCCTTTCTTCTACCCACAGGCAGAATAAAAGAATCATTCTGTTCGCGCTGAGAGAGTTATGTACCCATCACCACAAAATATTTATCTGCGACCTTTTGAGCTCAGCGACGTATCTGCGTTTACCACTGCGGTTAATGCCTCGCTGGATAGCCTTATCCCATGGATGGTCTGGGCGCATCACGATTATCAGCCTCATGAAGCAGAAAGCTGGATCCGCTTTACCCACTGGCAACGGATGAAAGAGGAAGCGGAAGAGTTTGCCATCGTTGATCAGCATGACCAGCTGCTGGGGGGCGCAGGAATACGCTTTGCCCGTCATCCGGGTGACACCAGCGCAATTGGCTACTGGGTTCGCAGTGATGCCCAGCGTCAGGGAATCGCCAGCCGCGCGGTGGCCGCGTTGCTGCCGCTGGGGTTTTCACGCCCAGAGACCCGGGTGATTGAGATTCTGGCAGCAGAGGATAACCTGGCCAGTCGGGGCGTGGCTGAGAAGTGCGGTGGTCAGTTCATTGGCTGTCGCTATGGCCTGATCGTCTTAGAGGAAGGGCCGGTTAATACCGCGATTTATCATTTTCAGCGGCCGGACGACGGTTAACTGCAGGCAGTAAGGTTGACTGTGACATAAAAAAGGGGCTGGCAGATGCCAACCCCTTGTTTGCTATTAACTTTTAGATGTCGCGTTAGCGATACCTTAGTTAAGACGCTCTTTAATACGAGCAGACTTACCAGTACGCTCACGCAGGTAGTACAGTTTGGCTTTACGCACAGCGCCACGACGTTTAACAGCGATGCTGTCAATTACAGGTGAATGAGTCTGGAATACACGCTCAACGCCTTCGCCGTTAGAAATTTTGCGAACAGTGAATGCAGAGTGCAGACCGCGGTTACGGATAGCGATAACCACGCCCTCGAATGCCTGCAGACGTTTTTTAGAACCTTCAACGACCCATACTTTCACTTCCACGGAATCACCCGGGCGGAAGGAAGGTACGTCCTGTTTCATCTGCTCTTGTTCAATTTGCTTGATAATGTTGCTCATAATTAAATCTCATATCCTGGGTAAACTGATAGTCGGGGAAGAGCTTACTCTTCCACATCATCGTTTTGTTGCTGCTGAGATTCCCGCTGGAACTCATTCAGCAACCTTGCTTGCTCTTCAGTCAGAGCCAGGTTTTCCAGAAGTTCAGGTCTTCTCAGCCAGGTACGGCCTAGCGACTGCTTCAGACGCCAGCGGCGAATATCAGCATGGTTGCCTGACAGTAATACTGCCGGGACCTCCACGCCGTCTAACACTTCAGGTCGGGTATAGTGCGGACAATCCAGCAAACCTTCCGAGAACGAATCCTCATCGGCTGACGCCTGCTTGCCGAGCACGCCAGGAATAAACCGGGCGACTGCGTCAATCATCGTCATCGCTGGCAGTTCCCCGCCGCTGAGAACGTAATCACCGATTGACCATTCTTCATCAATTTCGGTCTGGATTACGCGCTCATCAATCCCTTCATAACGGCCACAGACCAGAATTAACTTGTCCCGTGCCGCCAGTTCGCAAACGCCCTGTTGGTCCAGTTTGCGACCCTGAGGTGAAAGATATATCACCCTGGCCCCATCACCTGCCGCTGCTTTCGCTGCGGAGATGGCATCCCGTAAGGGTTGTACCATCATCAGCATTCCCGGTCCGCCGCCGTAAGGACGATCATCCACGGTACGGTGCCGGTCGTGCGTGAAGTCACGAGGACTCCAGCTCTGAATGCTGAGCAGACCGTTTTTTACAGCCCGGCCAGTTACCCCGTAATCGGTAATAGCGCGAAACATTTCTGGAAACAGGCTAATAACACCAATCCACATTGTATTCGCCGTTACGTTACCGTTCGATTCGGAGATCAAAAACCAGGATCCCAATCTACCTCAATGATGCCAGTAGAGAGATCGACTTTCCTGATAACCTGTTCATCAAGAAACGGAATTAACCGCTCCTGAGCACCGAATGCATCCTTCAGGTTTGCCTTAACGACGAGAACGTCGTTCGAGCCGGTTTCCATCATATCGATGACTTTACCCATCTCGTAGCCTTCAAGGTTAACCACCTGGCAGCCCATAAGGTCTTTCCAGTAGTAGTCGCCCTCTTCCAGCGATGGCAACTGCGTCGAGTCAACCTGAATTTCGCAATTGGTTAACTGAGCCGCCGCATCCCGATCTTCAATGCCTTTGACTTTGATGATCAGGTCCTGATTGTGGTGCTTCCAACCGTCCAGTTCGACCTGCTGCCATTTACCGGCGCGCTGGATGAACCAGGGTTGGTAGTTGAAGATGCTTTCAGCGTCTTCAGTGGAGGAAAACACTTTGAGCCAGCCGCGAATACCGTAGGCGGCTCCCATCTTACCCAATACAATCGGGTTAACAGGAGGCTGTGCGGCAATTTGTCTGCTCATGCTCACCACCGTGACAGATTAAGCTGCTTTCTTAGCTTCTTTGACCAGCGCGTTAACGCGATCAGAAAGCGTTGCGCCCTGGCCAACCCAGTGCTCGATACGATCCAGATCAAGACGCAGACCTTCAGCCTGACCAGATGCGATCGGGTTGAAGAAACCAACGCGCTCGATAAAACGACCGTTGCGTGCATTGCGGCTGTCAGTGACGACGACCTGATAGAACGGACGCTTTTTAGCGCCGTGACGTGCCAAACGAATTGTTACCATAACATCCTCTTCAGTTAATAAAACACCCGGCCCCCATCGAGGAACGGGGTCCGGGTGCTGTATAAAAAGCCCGAAAATTTTACTCATTTTGGCGAAAAAAGCAACCTAAACCGTGCCATTTCGGGCTTTTTTGTGGAACGCTTTAGCGGCCAGGAAAACCTGGCGGCATCATACCCTTCATGCCGCGCATCATTTTCGCCATACCGCCCTTCTTCATTTTCTTCATCATACGCTGCATGTCGTCAAACTGCTTCAATAAGCGGTTAACGTCCTGCACCTGCATACCGGAGCCGGTCGCAATGCGGCGCTTGCGTGAGCCTTTGATGATCTCTGGTTTTTCACGCTCTTTGCGTGTCATCGAGTTGATGATCGCTTCCATGCGCACCAGCACTTTGTCATCCATCTGTGACTTCACATTGTCAGGCAGCTGACCCATACCGGGCAGTTTGCCCATCAGGCTGGCCATGCCGCCCATGTTGCGCATCTGCTTCAGCTGCTCAAGGAAATCGTTGAGATCAAAACCGTCGCCGGTTTTCAGCTTCTTAGCCAGTTTCTCAGCCTGATCGCGGTCAACCTTGCTTTCGATATCTTCGATCAGTGACAGCACGTCACCCATGCCGAGGATACGCGAAGCAATACGCTCCGGATAGAACGGCTCAAGTGCATCGGTTTTTTCACCGACACCCATAAATTTAATCGGCTTACCGGTGATATGACGAATCGACAGCGCCGCACCGCCTCGTGCATCACCATCGACTTTGGTCAGGATAACACCGGTCAGCGGTAGTGCTTCATTAAAAGCTTTAGCCGTGTTTGCCGCATCCTGACCGGTCATGGCATCGACCACAAACAGCGTTTCTACCGGATTGATCGCGGCATGAACCTGTTTGATTTCGTCCATCATCGCTTCGTCAACGTGCAGACGACCGGCGGTATCCACCAGCAGTACATCGTAGAACTTCAGGCGAGCTTCACGCAGCGCATTGTTAACGATATCGACCGGCTTCTGGCTGAGATCGGATGGGCAGAAATCCACGCCCACCTGCTGTGCCAGCGTTTCCAGCTGTTTGATTGCCGCCGGACGATAGACGTCGGCAGAAACCACTAAGACTTTCTTTTTGTGCTTCTCGCGCAGGAATTTACCCAGCTTAGCGACGCTGGTTGTTTTACCGGCACCCTGCAAACCCGCCATCAGCACCACGGCTGGCGGCTGAGCAGCCAGGTCGAGAGCATTGTTCTCTGCACCCATCGCCGTAACCAGCTCGTTACGAACGATTTTGATAAACTCCTGACCTGGAGTCAGACTTTTATTCACATCATGGCCGACCGCACTCTCTTTCACACGGTTGATGAAGTCACGCACCACCGGCAGCGCAACGTCAGCCTCAAGCAGTGCCATGCGCACTTCACGCAGGGTCTCTTTGATGTTCTCTTCAGTCAGCCTTCCGCGGCCGCTGATGTTTCGCAGGGTTTGCGACAAACGATCGGTTAAATTATCAAACATGGTCTCTCACTAAAAAAAAGATCGCGAGGCGCCTGATCGGCAGAATGCGGCGGATTATAACACGAAGCCTCAGCGATCTCTGCAATTGCCCCTCAGATCGTTTGGAGCCTGCTTCGGCTGGCGCTATACTGCCTTTTTCCTTATCTGACTGAACCTGAAAGGATCTATGTTCGTTTTCGCGATAGTGGCGCTATTCGCCTACTCCTTAAGTCTTGCCCTGATCATTCCCAGCCTGTTGAAACGTAACGGCGGCT
Source organism: Pantoea sp. EKM10T (assembly GCF_011800685.1). Classification (NCBI taxonomy): domain Bacteria; kingdom Pseudomonadati; phylum Pseudomonadota; class Gammaproteobacteria; order Enterobacterales; family Erwiniaceae; genus Pantoea; species Pantoea sp. EKM10T. The sequence goes on along the minus strand of NZ_JAALEU010000013.1, from coordinate 79,907 downwards.
GGCGGCGAATGGCGATGCTCTCTGCCTGTGTGGCGCTGGTGACACACGCGGTGGCCTTGCAGCAACGCATATTTGCTGTTGATAGCGGACAGAATTTAAGCCTGCTCAACATAGGCTCGCTGGTCAGCCTGTTGATTTGCGCCATCATGACCATTGTGGCGTCACGTAACCGTGGCTGGCTGCTGCTGCCGATTGTCTACAGCTTCGCGCTGATCAATCTGGCCTTCGCCACTTTTGTGCCCAATGCGTTCATCACCCATCTGGAAACCACGCCAGGCATGATGATCCATATCGGCCTGTCGCTGTTCGCCTACGCGACGCTGATTATCGCCGCGCTCTATGCGCTGCAGCTGGCGTGGATCGATTACCAGTTAAAAAACAAGCGCCTGGCGTTCACACAGGATATGCCGCCGCTGCTGACCATTGAACGTAAGATGTTTCACATCACCCAGGTGGGCGTCGTGCTGTTGACGCTGGTGCTCTGCACCGGTCTGTTTTATATGCAGGATCTCTTCAGCGCAGAAAACGTCGATAAAGCCGTGCTCTCCATCATCGCGTGGTTTGTTTATATCGTTTTGCTCTGGGGGCACTATCATGAAGGCTGGCGTGGTCGCCGCGTCGTCTGGTTTAACTGCAGCGGTGCGGTGCTGTTAACCATGGCTTACTTCGGCAGTCGCATCCTGCAGCATCTGCTTGTCCCCACCTCTCGTTAAAAAGGAAGTTCTGCGTTGGAGAATGTTTCAACCACCACGCTGATTATTATTCTCTGCGTCATGGTACTGGTTTCCGCCTGGTTTGCCGGGTCGGAGACCGGAATGATGACGCTTAACCGCTATAAGCTGCGCCATCAGGCTAAAAACGGCAGTCGCCCCGCACGCCGGGTGGAGAAGTTACTGCGTCGCCCCGACCGGTTGCTCAGCCTGGTATTAATCGGCAATAACCTGGTGAATATTCTGGCTTCCGCACTTGCCACCATTGTTGGCATGCGTATTCACGGTGACGAAGGGGTCGCGATCGCAACCGGTATCCTGACCTTTGTGGTGCTGGTATTTGCTGAAGTGCTGCCGAAAACAGTGGCGGCCCTCTATCCCGAACGCGTCGCCTTTCCCAGCAGCCTGCTGCTGGTCCCGTTGCAATACATCATGCTGCCGCTGGTCTGGCTACTCAACACCATTACCCGTCTGCTGATGAGGATGGCGGGTATCCGCGCTGACGGTGCCATTAACTCCGCGCTGAGCAAAGAGGAGTTGCGTACCATCGTCTATGAGTCACGTAGCCTGATGTCACGCCGTAATCAGGACATGCTGCTCTCCGTGCTCGACCTGGAGAAAGTCAGCGTTGATGACATCATGGTTCCGCGTAACGAGATCGTCGGCATTAATATCAACGATGACTGGAAGTCAGTCGTTCGCCAGTTGAGCCACTCGCCACACGGCCGCATTGTGCTGTTCCGGGACTCACTGGATGACTGCGTCGGCATGCTGCGGGTGCGCGAAGCCTGGCGCATGATGACGGAGAAAAAAGAGTTCACCAAAGAGACGTTGCTGCGCGCCGCCGATGAGATCTACTACATCCCGGAAGGGACACCGCTGAACACCCAACTGGTGAAGTTCCAGCGCAACAAAGAGAAAGCGGGCGTGGTGGTGGATGAGTATGGCGACATCAAAGGGCTGGTGACGATAGAGGACATTCTGGAGGAGATCGTGGGTGACTTCACCACCTCCATGTCACCGTCACTGGCAGAAGAAGTGATGCCGCAGAATGATGGGTCCGTGCTGATTGAAGGCAGCGCCAGTGTGCGTGAAATTAACAAGGCGTTTAACTGGCAGCTGCCAGAGCAGGAAGCGCGCACCATCAACGGCATGCTGCTGGAAGCGCTGGAAGAGATCCCTGCCATCGCCACCCGTGTTCAGATCGGCCACTACAACGTCGATATTCTGGACGTGCAGGACAACATGATTAAACAGGTGCGCATCACGCCGAAGACACCACTGAAAAAATCGGTAGGGTCCTGAAGCGATAAAAAAACGCCGCAATCGACATGATGCGGCGTTTTTTTTAGCAGCAAAGCCCTGACTAGATGTGCAGTTCTTTCAGCTTTTCAGCAGGCAGTTTCAGATCTTCGTTGCGGTTAACGCCGATCTCATGCGCCAGCACATTGCGGGCGATCTGCTGCGCTTCATCCAGTGAGTGCAGCTTGTAGCTGCCGCACTGGTATTCATTCAGCTCAGGGATCTGGTTCTGATCTTTCACTTTCAGAACATCTTCCATCGCCCCTTTCCACGCTTTGGCAACGCGCTGCTCGTCTGGTGTACCAATCAGGCTCATGTAGAAGCCGGTGCGGCAACCCATTGGCGAGATATCGACGATTTCCACACCATCACCATTCAGGTGATCACGCATGAAGCCGGCAAAGAGATGCTCCAGCGTATGAATGCCACGCTCAGTGAGAATATCAATGTTCGGGCGGCAAAAACGCAGGTCAAAAACGGTAATCGTATCGCCATGCGGAGTCTTCATGGTTTTCGCCACGCGAACTGCCGGTGCGCCCATGATGGTGTGATCAACGGTAAAACTGTCCAGTAGTGGCATACGTCACCTCCTGTTCTGAGAATTTTTTTTAAAACGATGAAACTTTTCTGTTCGCCCAACGTCTGAATATATGAAAGACGCGCATTTGTTATCATCATCCCTGACAACAGAGATGTTAATTTGGCCACATTGATGTGGCCTTTTTCTTTTCTACCCTTCCCGGCTCGCCAGATACGCTTCAAAATCCAGCTTATCATTTGCTTCCAGCTGCTGCTGTGCAGCAACAGACGCCTGCGCCTGACGCGTGAAATCTTCTTCTGTTAGCACTTCCAGCGGCTCTTCGCAGAGCAGATGGCGATACTGTTCAGCCAGCGCCACGCCGGTTCCGGTTACACCATTGTCCTTCATTGCCTGAAGGATGCGCGCCGAGTAGGTTAGCTCAGGATCGTCGAACGATGCTACCAGTTGATCGCAAACCTGCTGATATTCCGTGCTGTCCTGATTATGACTGTCTAACACTTCAGCAACCCGACGCAGATCGGCAAACAGGGTTTTGCCCACTTCAACCAGCGAATGTTCCGCTTCTCCGCAGCCTACGGCAATTTTCTGGTCCGGTTTACGCCCTTCCAGCACAACCCGGTTCCAGTTTATACGGGTGCATTGCAACTCATCTGCACTCATTTCCGGCGCATCGGCCAGGGTACACCAGATCAGGAACAGGTCGAGGAAGCGAACCTGATTCTCATCTACGCCGATTGCAGAGAACGGATTGATATCCAGCGAACGCACTTCAATGTACTCAATACCACCACGCAGCAGCGCATCAGAGGGCGCTTCACCCGAGCGTGTCACACGCTTAGGCCGGATTGGCGCATAGAGCTCGTTTTCAATCTGCAGCACGTTGGTGTTGAGCTGCAGCCAGTTACCGTCGGCATCTTTAGTGCCCATCGCTGCATACTCTTCTGACGGCGTCTTGATCGCTTTCTTCAGCGCAGTGACATAGCCTTCCAGTGAGTTAAACGTGATGCCCAGAGAGCTCTGCGATTTATTGGTGTAGCCTAAATCGCTCAGACGCAGTGAGGTAGCATACGGCAGCCACATCGTGTCTTTGTCGTTGGTTTCGAACGGCAGCGCGCTCTCACGGCCCTGCAGGAAGCTGGAGCTGATAGCAGGCGATGCGCCAAACAGATAGGGGATCACCCAGCCGAAGCGATAATAGTTGCGGATCAGCCGCAGATAGCCCGCCGAGATCGTCTCTTTTCCGCTTTCCTTATCTTTCACGTCAGCCCACTCCTGCCAGAATGAGAGTGGCAGTGAGAAGTTATAGTGAATGCCGGAGATGGTCTGCATCAACGCGCCGTAGCGGTTTTTCAGTCCTTCGCGGTAGAGCGTCTTCATCTGACCAATATTGGACGTGCCATATTGCGCCAGCTCAATATTGTCCGCATCGTCAATCACGCACGGCATACTAAACGGCCACATGCGTTCATCACCCAGTTCACGGGCAACGTGACGATGAATATCGCGCAGGAATGCCAGCATATGATCAATGCTGTGATCCACTGGCGTAATAAACTCCAGCAACGTTTCGGCAAAGTCAGTGGTGATCCAGTCATGTTTCAGCGCCGACCCCAGAGATTCCGGGTGGCCGCTTTTTGCCAGCTCGCCATTTGCCTGTACACGCAGCGTTTCACGCTCGATGCCACGGCCAATACCTTTAAGGGCATTGGGATGCGCTTCCAGCCAGGAGAGCGCTTTAGATACGTCCGGGATCACATTACCCCCCCGCTGTGATAATAATTTATTTTTGTTCAGCATAATGTTAACCGTAGCCTCGAATCTGTGCGAATCAATGCCACCATTGCATACCCTGTAATGTGGCAGTCGCGATAACGATATAACGCAGTGTTTTGCCGACAGCGAGAAACAGCATCGCGGGTAGCCAGGCGAAACGTAACCAGCCTGCCAGAACGCAGAGCAGATCACCTATCACTGGCAGCCAGCTGAATAACAGTGCTGCAGGTCCCAGTCGGTGCAACCACGTCATTGCTGTGTCATGCCATCGCCCCTGACGTTTTAACGGCAGCAAGCGACCAATAAGAATGTTGGTTAAGCCGCCCAAGGTGTTTCCCAGTGATGCGGCCAAAAGCAACCCGTAAACTGATGTCTTTTTTGCTATCAATAGTGCTATCAGCAGTGCTTCAGAACTTCCCGGCAGGAGCGTTGCACTTAAAAAGCTGCTGCCGAACATCGAGGCATAGGTAAGAACGTCACTCACAGTAAGCGGACATCCACCACAGCCATACCTGCCGCCTTCGCTGCCTGAATACCAAAGTCCGCATCCTCAAACACCACACAACGTGCCGGCGTCACACCCATCAGCTCAGCGCAGCGTAAGAAGGTTTCTGGCTCAGGTTTATGACGCTGTACGTCGTCAGCACCGACGACGGCCGAAAAGAGCTCACGTACGCCCAGCTGCGTCAGTAACGCCTCTGCCATGCTGTGTTCGCTTCCGGTACCGACCGCCATCGGACGACGCCCGTGATACGCTTTCACCACCTCCATTAAAGGCAGTGGCTTCACGTTTTCCAGCAGCATCGCTTTCACGGCAGCGGTTTTTTCTGCGGCAAGAAGATGAGGGTCGAGTGACGACTGATTGGATTCAATGATGAACTGCGACAGCCGCCAGGTTGGTGCGCCATTGAAGTCGATAATACGTGCTTCATCCAGCGTTAATCCATAACGCGTCAGTACCTGACGCCACGCTTTTCGATGTGTCGGCTCAGTATCAAGAATCGTGCCGTCCATATCGAAAATCAGGGCGTCATATTGATCGTACATTGTCACTCCGGACATTCATCAAATGAGACATTACTTTAGCCTAATGTGGACAGGTTGTCGCCAGGGGGGATGAACAGCAAATGCTTTGAAAGCATTAACAATTTTTGTTTTCAGATAAAGGTGATCGTGCACGACCAGCGATAAACGTACGAAATTCCAGCGTTTTTTTAACATTCTTCTGGCAGACAAGCGGCGGCGGACGGGCATGGGCAGCAAAACAGAAGGCGTTGATGCGGGAAACAGGCGTTTCGGATCGCTTAAGTCAGGATGATGAATCAATGGGGCAGATTAAACAGGAAAAGAGTGCGTGTGAAGCCAGAGGGAAACTGCAGAGGTTTTTCAGGATACTCACTCAGCGTTTGCTGTACGGGCGGTTACGGAAGTAACGCTATCGTGTTTAGTGAGGTCTTAGCGATCATCGCGCCATGATACTTTGAGGGATTTTGAGGCTAAAGAAGAAGATGGTGCATCCAGGAGGATTCGAACCTCCGACCGCTCGGTTCGTAGCCGAGTACTCTATCCAGCTGAGCTATGGATGC
>NZ_JAALEU010000013.1:0-73898 GCF_011800685.1 Pantoea sp. EKM10T | reverse complement strand
GGTGCATCCAGGAGGATTCGAACCTCCGACCGCTCGGTTCGTAGCCGAGTACTCTATCCAGCTGAGCTATGGATGCATCGAAAATGGCGGTGAGGGAGGGATTCGAACCCTCGATACAGCTTTTGACCGTATACTCCCTTAGCAGGGGAGCGCCTTCAGCCTCTCGGCCACCTCACCTTACGCTTTCTTTCGAACTGTGCGTCTGAACGTTGTTTCTGCTCATCGGCACTGCGTGGCGCACATATTACTTTCCCGGACTTTTAAGTCAAACAATTTTTCCGAAACTTTGTTTGATTGAGCAAATCACACACAATTGGGACAAAATGGCGACAAAAAGAGTGAATTATCAACAATGAAAGATGATGGCGTTAACAAAACAGAGGAGGAACAGGTAGAAAGAAAAGGCAGGATTTTTACAGAAAGCGGTAGCGCCTCGCACAGGTGCGAGACGCTGAATCCGTTAAACGCTGGTTTGTTGCGTTTTTTCAGCCTGGATGCGTTGATAGATCTCTTCGCGATGCACAGACACTTCTTTCGGCGCGTTAACACCGATACGAACCTGGTTACCCTTAACACCCAGCACCGTTACAGTTACCTCATCACCGATCATGAGGGTTTCACCAACTCGACGAGTTAGAATAAGCATTCTTTGCTCCTTGAAAGATTAAAAGAGTCGGGCTTGTACAGGCTCCCGGCATTATCCATCATTTAACGCTGCACAATGTGTATGAGAAATACACCAATGCACATCGATGCGCCAATACATTCTGCTGATAGTTAGTTTAGCCGAAATACACTACATCAACCTGACTTTGTCATTTGCTGCTTTAGCATCGTATTAAAAAGCGCCGGAACAACCGTTCTGACGCTTTTTACGATGCCTTGTTTTAATTCACTTACAGACGGCTGCTGACCCAGTCCTCAACCCCTGCTAATGCGCCTTTCAGAGCACCCGCATCGTTACCACCAGCTTGTGCCATATCAGGACGGCCACCGCCCTTCCCGCCAACCTGCTGAGCCAGACCGGCAATCAACTCACCCGCTTTAACACGGTCAGTCAGATCTTTGGTCACACCCGCAATCAGCGACACCTTACCTTCAGTAACCGTTGCCAGCACAATAATCGCCGAACCCAGCTGATTCTTAAGATCATCAACCATGGTACGCAACATTTTAGGTTCAACATTGTTGAGCTCACTGACCAGCAGTTTCACTCCCTTAATGTCGATAGCATTGCTGCTCAGTGAAGCGCTCTCCTGCGCGGCTTGCTGATCGCGCAGTTGCTGCAACTCTTTCTCCAGAGCCCGTACATGATCGACCAGACCACGCACTTTCTCATTCAGGTTGCTGCTGTTCGCTTTTACCAGCTGCGCAAGATCCTGCAGCTGGCTGCTCTGCGCATTGACCTGCGCCAGCGCGCCTTCACCCGTAATCGCTTCGATACGACGAATACCGGCTGCGGTACCTGACTCCGCCTGAATACGGAACAGCCCGATGTCACCCGTGCGCGCAGCATGGGTACCACCACACAGCTCAACAGAGAAATCACCCATGGTCAGAACACGCACGCGCTGATCATATTTCTCGCCAAACAGTGCCATTGCCCCTTTAGACTTCGCCGCATCCAGATCCATCACTTCGGTTTCAACCGGCAGGTTGCGACGAATTTGCGCATTGACGATATCTTCGACCTGACGAATCTCCTGAGGTTTCATCGCTTCGAAATGCGAGAAATCGAAACGCAGGTACTTGTCGTTAACCAGCGAGCCTTTCTGCGCCACATGCTCACCTAAAACCTGACGCAAGGCGGCATGCAGTAAGTGAGTAGCAGAGTGGTTAAGACGGATGCGCGCACGGCGTGCTGCATCAACCTGCGCCTCAAGGCGATCACCGATACGCAACTGCCCTGCGGTCAGCTTACCGACATGACCGATTGCCTGACCATATTTTTGTGTATCCTGGACGCTAAATTCAGCATTCTTCCCTTTCAGCAGACCGGTATCGCCTACCTGGCCACCCGATTCGCCATAGAATGGCGTTTCATCCAGCACGACCACGGCATCCTGACCCGCGGTCACTTCATCAACCGCCTCGCCTGCAACATAGAGCGCTTTCACCGTGGCAGCTAAATCGAGCTGGTCGTAGCCTTTGAAGGATGAGGCGGCATCAATACGAATAACGTTGCTGTAGTCAGCGCCGAAGCCACTCGCTTCACGTGCGCGCTGACGCTGCTGCTCCATCGCCCGCTCAAAGCCGGCTTCGTCGATCTTCAGATTGCGTTCGCGGCAGACGTCAGCCGTTAAATCAGCCGGGAAACCAAAGGTATCGTAGAGACGGAAGACGATTTCGCCATCCAGCGTGTCGCCCTGCAGTTTTTCCAGCTCTTCGTCCAGCAGCGCCAGTCCGCGCTCCAGGGTTCTGGCAAACTGATCTTCTTCGCTTTTCAGCACCTGCTCAACCTGAGCCTGCTGGCGCTGTAACTCTTCGCCTGCGGCACCCATGACCTCAACCAGTGGCGCAACCAGCTTATAGAAGAAGGCCTCTTTAGCGCCCAGCATGTTGCCATGACGCACGGCACGACGAATGATACGACGCAGCACGTAGCCACGGTTCTCATTAGACGGGATGACGCCATCGGCAATCAGGAATGCACAGGAGCGAATGTGGTCGGCAATGACACGCAGCGATTTGTTACTGAGGTCAGTGGCACCGGTAACCTGTGCCACGGCCTGAATCAGTTTCTGGAACAGGTCGATTTCATAGTTGGAGTTGACGTGTTGCAGAACGGCAGAAATACGCTCAAGGCCCATTCCGGTATCAACCGACGGTTTTGGCAGCGGCAGCATGGTGCCATCAGCCTGACGGTTGAACTGCATAAAGACGATGTTCCAGATCTCAATGTAACGGTCACCATCTTCTTCCGGGCTGCCCGGCGGGCCACCCCAGATGTGATCGCCATGATCGTAGAAAATCTCGCTGCACGGACCACAAGGACCGGTATCGCCCATCTGCCAGAAGTTATCTGACGCATACGCACTGCCCTTGTTGTCGCCGATGCGAATAATGCGTTCACGTGGCACACCGATTTCATTCGCCCAGATATCAAAGGCTTCATCGTCGGTTTCATAGATCGTCACCCACAGACGCTCTTTTGGCAGGCTGAACCACTGCTCGCTCGTCAGCAGTTCCCAGGCAAAACCAATCGCCTCTCTCTTGAAATAGTCACCAAAGCTGAAGTTACCCAGCATTTCAAAGAAGGTGTGGTGACGTGCGGTGTAACCGACGTTTTCAAGATCGTTGTGTTTGCCGCCTGCGCGTACGCAGCGCTGTGACGTGGTCGCACGTGTGTAGTCACGTTTGTCCTGACCGAGGAACACATCTTTAAACTGGTTCATCCCGGCGTTAGTAAACAACAACGTTGGATCGTTATTCGGTACGAGGGAGCTGCTGGTTACAACCTCATGTCCCTTGCTATGAAAAAAGTCGAGAAACGCTTGACGGATCTCAGCAGTGCTCTTGCTCATATATATCCTGGAATCACGCTAACGAACGTTCCCTCTGATCGGCGCGACCACATTCTGGTGGTGCCTGATTAGCGGAACAAAAAGTGGGAATAAGATAAATTTTCTTCAGTGGGAAGTAAAATTACATCGGCTTTTAGTCATCAAAATTTCTGAAAATGGACTGGATATCTTCGCTCATAAAACCCTTTGACTGCAGATAGCGTAGTACTTTCGCTTTCTCTTTCCACTCTGTGGGCAGCGGGTGTCCGAATTTTCGTTCAGCCAGCTGAGCCGCACACGCCGCCCAGTCTACCTCTGTCTCTTCCATTGCAAGATCAATGGCTTCACGGTCGATGCCTTTCTGGGCCAGTTCAAGGCGTACGCGCTGCGATCCAAAGCCCTTACGGCTCCGGCTCTGAATAAATCGTTCGGTGAAACGCTCGTCGTTTAACCAGCCGCTTTCCTGACACCAGTTAAGAACCTGTTCCAGCAACGCTTCAGTAACAATTTCGGGCTCTTTTTTCTGCGCCCACGCAGCACGCTGCGCTGATTGTTGCAGTTTACGCGCTAACTCTGCACGGCTGTGGTCGCGCTGACCCAGAATACGCATCGCACGGTCAAGCAGACGAGAGTAAGAGACGACATTAGGTTGGGGCTGAGAGGGTTCAGTCATACTGCGCACCTTGTACAAACAGAGGGAGATTATGGCGACAGAACAGGACAGAGGGAAGGCAAGAAAGGCAATAGAGGGGGATAAAACTACGGGAGAGGCTTTCGCCCCTCCCGCATCAGAGATTAGAAGTCTTCGTTCGCTTCAGCCGCGTCTTCTTTCTCAGCAGCCTTGTCGGCTGCTGCGAGTTTTTCATCCGCGCCGTTGAGCAACATCTCACGTAACTTCAGATCAATCTCGTTTGCCACAGCAGCATTCTCTTTCAGGAAGTTGCCGGCATTCGATTTACCCTGACCAATCTTGTCGCCATTGTAGCTGTACCATGCACCCGCTTTTTCAATCAGCTTGTGCTTCACGCCCAGGTCGACCAGCTCACCAAAGGTATTGATACCTTCGCCGTACATGATCTGGAACTCAGCCTGTTTGAATGGCGCGGCGATTTTGTTTTTCACCACTTTAACGCGGGTCTCACTGCCGACCACGTTATCGCCCTCTTTGATTGCACCGATACGGCGGATATCAAGACGGACAGAGGCGTAGAACTTCAGCGCGTTACCACCAGTGGTGGTTTCCGGGTTACCAAACATCACACCAATTTTCATACGGATCTGGTTGATGAAAATCAGCAGGGTATTGGACTGCTTCAGGTTACCGGCCAGTTTACGCATCGCCTGGCTCATCATACGTGCCGCGAGGCCCATGTGTGAGTCACCGATTTCACCTTCGATTTCCGCTTTAGGCGTCAGCGCCGCGACGGAGTCGACGATGATCACGTCAACAGCACCAGAGCGCGCCAGCGCATCACAGATTTCCAGCGCCTGCTCACCAGTGTCTGGCTGGGAGCAAAGCAGGTTATCAATGTCTACGCCGAGTTTCTTGGCGTAAACCGGATCAAGCGCATGCTCGGCATCGATAAAGGCACAGGTTTTACCTTTACGCTGTGCAGATGCGATAACCTGTAGAGTCAGCGTGGTTTTACCTGAAGACTCGGGTCCGTAGATCTCAACGATACGGCCCATTGGCAGACCGCCTGCGCCTAATGCGATATCCAGCGACAGCGAGCCGGTAGAGATAGTTTCCACATCCATTGAGCGGTCTTCACCCAAGCGCATGATGGAGCCTTTACCAAATTGCTTCTCAATCTGGCCAAGCGCGGCAGCTAAAGCCTTCTGTTTGTTTTCATCAATCGCCATTTCAACTCCTAATCAAGCCGGGTAAACACGCACTCAGGGTGCCTGTACTCTTTCTGTTGCCGACAATTATACTGTATAGTCATACAGTATCAAGTTTAATTTGTCAGAAATTCGCCATACAGTTTCTGCAGGGCCCATGCCACCGACTGGCGGCGTACGGCATCACGATCGCCGCTAAAATGCTGCTGAAAAGTCAATACCTTATCCTGCGGCCCGGCAAAGCCAAACCATACCGTACCCACCGGTTTTTCTTCACTGCCGCCATCCGGACCGGCAATACCGCTGACGGAGATCGCGTAGTCAGCATGGGCCGCCCTGCGGGCACCCAGCGCCATCTCCCGCACCACCACATCACTTACCGCACCATACTGCAACAGCGAAGCAGCCTGAACACTGACCATCTGCTGTTTGGCCTGGTTACTGTAGGTCACAAAACCCCGCTCGAACCAGGCGGAGCTGCCGCTGATATCGGTAAAGACTTTGGCAATCCATCCCCCCGTGCAGGACTCCGCACAGGTTACGGTGGCATTGCGCTGCTTCAGCTTCTCACCTATCTGCGCACTAAGCGCCTGCAATTGCTGATCATCCATTGCGACTCTCCCTTTGGCTGTGGGTTGAAGGTGGTGCAGAAAAACTGCTTTTTCAAGGTCAGTCACCATTATTACGCTGTTTTTGCGGCCAGCTTTCCACTGCGCTTACCGGTTTTTCACCGCAACCATAAAAAGACGCGGGAAGGCGAGCAACACCTGACCATCGGCCTGAGCCGGATAAGCCGCGAGCAAACGTTGATGATAATCGGTCAGAAACGCCGCCTGTTCGGTCTCATCCAGCGTTGCCAGGAAAGGCCGTAAACCGGTCGCCTGCAGCCAGCTGATAATCGCCTGTGCATCGGCCATCACGTGATAATAGGTGGTACGCCAGATATCCACCTCACAGCCTGCCTGCGTCAGCAGATCGTAATACTCGCCCGTGGAAAGCAGCTGTGTACGTTCAGCGGCATCGGCATTGATGCGTGAACGCCAGCGATCCGTTGCCGCCACCTCGCGCATCAGCCGGTGCGACGGCTCATTCAGGTTATCAGGCATCTGGATCGCTAACACGCCACCGGGCGCCAGCTGGCTGACCAGATGGGGAAACAGCGTTGCGTGATTATCCAGCCATTGCAGAGACGCGTTGGCGTAGACCACCTGCTGCGGCACATCGGCCTGCCAGTTGCGGATGTCCGCCTGGATAAAACGACAGTGCGGCAGGCGTTCAGCGGCCTGAGTTAACATCGTGGCGGAACTGTCCAGCCCGGTAATCTGCGCCAGTGGCCAGGCATCAGCGAGCAGCTCGGTGCTGTTACCGGGCCCGCATCCCAGATCGGTCACCTGCTCAACCTGTTCCAGGCTGAGGCGCGCCAGAAGTTCGCGGGCTGGACGGGTTCGTTCTGCTTCAAACTTACGGTACAGCACAGGATCCCACTCTTTCATCATGACCTCTCGCTCAGTTATCAGATGCATCCGCTTACTGAGACGGATGAAAGAGGAAAAAGTGCGACCCGTTGCTCACTTTTGAATCATGCGCTGGCAGAGACCGGCCGGAGTCATTAAGTTAAAACACTGTTTCATTTTTTTAACATCCGATTCAGGAGTCATTTATGAGTGAAAAATCGCCCTTTGCCGGTGTCTGGTGCCCTTCAGTCACCCCGTTTAATGCGCAGGGTGCGGTCGATATTGATGCGCTCGGGCGACATTTCTCCCGCCTCAATGACTCCGGTATCGATACCTTACTGGTGATGGGCAGCATTGGCGAGTTCGCCTCACTGACGCAGCAGGAACGCTTACAACTGATTCAGGAAGCCAGACCCTTGTCATCGCTGAAGATGGTCGCGAACGTCTCGGCAACCTGCATTCCTGACATGCTGGAGCTGGCTGAAGCCGCCTGGAAAAATGATTTTGACGCGGTGATGGTGCTGCCACCCTACTATTACGGCCAGACGCAAAACCAGCTGATGCACTACTTCGAAACACTGGACGCCCAACTGGGTGGTAAATGGTTTGCCTACAACTTTCCGGCCCGCACCGGCTGCGATCTGACGCCCGCGCTGATTGCCGCTTTGGCGGCAAAGCTGCCCAACTTCGCCGGCATTAAAGATACGGTGGATTGCCTGTCGCATAACCGGATGATGATTGAAGAGACCCGCAAGGTGCGTAGCGATTTCGCCGTACTGTCGGGGTATGACGAGTACCTGCTCCCGAACCTGCTGGCGGGCGGTGCCGGTGTCATTTCAGGACTGAATAATATTGTGCCGGAGTACTTTGCGCAGATGATGACGGCATGGCGAAGTGGCAATCTGCCGGAGCTGACGCGCCTGCAGCAGCAGATCGGCCGTCTGATGGCGATTTACAGTATTGGAGATGATTTCGTAACGACAATTAAAACGGCCGTGGCACGGCGCTATGACTCGATGAGCAGCGGCTCACGAAACTACGGTGGCACGCTGAATGCGGAACAGTGTGCCGCAATTGATAAGCTGTTCAGCTAAGCAGGAAAGCGGGCGCATCCCTGCGCCCCCGATCTCAGTTCTTTTTCACAAACTCAGATTTTAATTTCATCGGGCCAAAACCGTCGATTTTACAATCGATGTTGTGGTCCCCTTCAACCAGACGAATGCTTTTCACTTTAGTGCCGATCTTCAGCGATGAAGAACTGCCCTTCACCTTGAGATCTTTGATGACCGTGACGCTGTCGCCATCTGCCAGCAGATTGCCGTTGGCATCACGCACTTCCAGTGTTGCGTTGCTGCTGTCACCTTCTCCCTCGGTCCAGATGTGACCGCAGGAGGGGCAGTTAAGGTTATCGCCATCTTGCCAGGTGTAATCGGCGTGACAAGCCGGGCAGGCAGGTAAAGACATAGTGACTCCAGAAATATCAGTGGCTGTGTGGCCTGAAAAAGGGCGTCATCATATAACCTTACAGTTAACAAGGATAGCCTTTATAACAGGCCGCCCTGGCGCGCCTTGCTCACCGCCTCACCCAGCTGCCACACCGCCATCGCATAATGGGTACTGTGGTTGTAGCGGGTAATGACATAGAAATTGGGTAAGCCGTACCAGTACTGGTAGCTGGTGCCCAAATCCAGGCGTAGCAGACTGACCTGATCGTTACCGTTCAGCGAGCCCTGTGGTGACAATCCTGACGCCGCCAGCATGCTCACGCTGTAACGGGTTTTGAAGCCATCTTCCAGCATCGGTGCCTGACCGCTGGCCGGAACAGCCACGTTTTCGCCGCTGCGCCAGCCATGCTTCTGGAAATAGTGCGCCACGCTGCCGATAGCATCCACCGGATCCCACAGGTTTGCATGACCGTCTCCGTTGAAATCAACCGCATAATCATTGTAAGAGGAGGGCATAAACTGACCATAGCCCATCGCCCCGGCAAAGGAGCCTTTCAGCGCCAGCGGGTCATCCTGCTCTTTGCGCGACATCAACAGAAAGGTTTCCAGCTCGCTGCTGAAGTACTCTGCGCGGCGCGGATAGTTAAAGGATAAGGTCGCAAGCGCATCCAGAATCCGCGTTTTCCCCATCACGCGACCCCAGCGGGTTTCCACGCCAATGATGCCCACAATAATTTCTGGCGGCACGCCATAAACCTGCTGTGCGCGTTGCAGGGCATCCTGATACTGATTCCAGAACGCCACCCCATTTTGCACGTTATCGGGCGTAATGAACTTGTTGCGATAGCGGATCCAGGCGCCATTAGGCCCTGGCGCTGGCGTATAGCTTGGTGCCTGACGGTCCATTAGTCGCAGCACATAATCCAGTCGTTTGGCCTGACCGATGATGTTGTGCAGTTGCTGACGGTCAAAGTCATGCTTCTCCACCATCTTATCGATAAATTGCTCTGCTGCCGGGTTACCGGCAAAGTCGCCAAACATCGCCTGTCCGCTGTGCGACGGCTGCAGTAAAAAACCGCCCTGTGGCGCAGCCAGCATCTTCTGCTGGGACGGGACTTCAGGTTTGCTGCTGCAGGAGGCCAGAAGCGGGATGAACGCAAGGAAGGCTAACTTGAGGCGCATCGGTTATCCATAAACGAGGGGTAATTTCAGATGCGGTAATAGTAGACGTTCAGCGCAATGACATACAGGGCAAAATCTTAAAAAAACGTCAAGGCAGCCGTGGGCTAAAATGGCTGCGGGTCTCTCTCTGTCCCGCAGCCATCATGCGCTTAGCGGCGGTTTCTCACCAGCTGATAGCGACGGGTCAGATACTCAACCGGCGCGCTCCAGATATGCACCAGGCGGCAGAACGGGAACAGCAGGAACAGCGTCATTCCCAGCACCATGTGCACGCGGTAGATAAACGCCACGCCGTCGAGATGCTGCGAAGCACCACCGTGGAAGGTCACCACCGCCTGCGCCCAGCCCACCAGCTTCATCATTTCACTGCCGTCCATATGCTGGGCGGAGAAGGGAATGGTCAGCAGGCCCAGCGTCGCCTGAGCCACCAGCAGGGCCATGATCAGAATATCACCGACGCTACTGGTCGCCCGCACCCGTGGATTGGTCAGACGGCGCTTCAGCAGCAGTCCACCGCCCACCAGTGTCATCGCCCCGAACAGGCCACCGGCAATCATCGCCAGTTTCTGCTTCACGTCGATCGGCAGGAAGGATTCATACATCCAGTGCGGCGTCAGCATCCCGACGATGTGACCGAAGAAAATACCGATGATGCCGATGTGAAACAGGTTGGAGGCGAGACGCATCCCTTTTTTGTCCAGCATCTGACTGGAACCGGCACGCCAGCTGTACTGCCCGTAGTCATAGCGCAGCCAGCTTCCCACCAGGAAGACCGTTCCGGCGAGGTAGGGGTAAATATCGAAGAAGAAAGTGTTAATAAAATTCATGCTGATTCTCCTGTGGTACGCGCCGTCGCCGCGGCGATGTCCAGATACTGCGGCGCGACCGCATCGGCGAAGCGACGCTGATGCATCGCCTGCTGCGCCGAGGCGCAGCCCTGTTCGCCGAGAAATTTAATCTGCTCCTCTTCCCAGACAGCATCCAGTGCTGCCGGCGTATCGTCGCGCGCTTCCTGCGCCACCTGTGGCTTGAGGGCCGCAGGATCAACCGCGCTACCGGACAGCGTCAGTAATACTGTGAAGAGATCGGCGTAGGGGCTCTGACGCTCTTCAAGCCGCGCCGCCAGCAAGGCCAGGATAGGCACGATGTCGTCCAGTCCCTGTCGCGCGGCCTCATCGCTTTTACAGGCGAGATACTCCAGGTAGAGCGGCAGGAAATCGGGCAGTTCTTTGCTGTCCAGTTCCAGACCATCGGCACGATACTGTTCCAGCAGATCAACCATCGCCTGACCGCGATCGCGTGACTCACCGTGCACGTGTTCAAACAGCAGCAGCGAGGTGGCGCGGCCACGATCAAACAGTTCGCAGTAGTCAGCCTGCACGTCGAGCAGTGGCCGGGCACAGAGCTGATTGATAAAACGCACCAGCCGTGCACTCTGCTGCAGGTTGAGTTCAGTGGCGTCATCCAGCGCCGCGATCAGGTCGGAAGAGTGGGTAAACAGCGCCTCGTCCGGGTAGTCCAGCAGCCGCGAAAGAATCCGTAACGTCATCATGAGGCATCCTCCGGACGAATGGTTTTCTTACTGACGTCGATGGCATCAATACGGCGGCTGTTGAACAGGTTGAATTTGCTGTCGCTGCCGTGACAGCCATCGCCAAAGCTAAAGCCGCAGCCTTTGCTTTCCGGGAAGGCTTCACGCGCCAGTTCGCGATGGCTGGAGGGCACCACAAAGCGATCTTCATAGTTCGCGATCGCCAGATAGCGGTACATCTCCTGCGCCTGCGCTTCGGTCAGGCCGACCTGCTCCAGCGCCCGGATATCATGCTCACCGTCCACGCTTTCTGCGCGTTTGTAATGACGCATTGCCAGCATCCGCTTCAGTGCCAGCAGCACCGGTGCGGTGTCGCCTGCGGTCAGCAGGTTCGCCAGATACTCAACCGGAATGCGCAGGCTTTCCACATCCGGCAGCACGCCGGTGTGCGCCAGCGCCCCGCCATCCACCGCCGACTGAATCGGTGACAGTGGTGGCACATACCAGACCATTGGCAGCGTGCGGTATTCAGGGTGAAGTGGCAGCGCCAGCTTCCACTCCATCGCCATTTTATAGACCGGTGAACGCTGTGCTGCGTCGATCACGCTCTGCGCAACGCCATCTTTCAGCGCCTGCGCAATCACCGCCGGATCGTTGGGATCAAGGAAGATATCCAGCTGGCTCTGATAGAGATCTTTCTCGTTTTCCGCTGCGGCCGCCTGTTCAATGCGGTCAGCGTCATAGAGCAACACGCCGAGATAGCGGATACGGCCGACACAGGTTTCTGAACAGACGGTGGGCTGGCCCGCTTCAATGCGCGGATAACAGAAAATGCATTTTTCTGATTTGCCGCTTTTCCAGTTGAAGTAGATCTTCTTGTACGGACAGCCGGTGAGGCACATCCGCCAGCCGCGACATTTATCCTGGTCGATCAGTACGATGCCATCTTCGCCGCGTTTGTAGATCGCGCCGCTTGGGCAGGTCGCCACACACGCCGGGTTGAGGCAGTGCTCACACAGGCGCGGCAGGTACATCATGAAGGTGTGCTCAAACTGACCGTAAATCTCCTTCTGGATGTTATCGAAGTTCTTATCCTGCGAACGTTTGGCAAACTCGCCGCCGAGGATCTCTTCCCAGTTCGGGCCGTTTTCGATCTTTTTCATCCGCTGACCGGTGATCAGCGAGCGCGGACGCGCAATCGGCTGATGCTTACCGGCAGGCGCATTGTGCAGATGCTGATAATCAAAATCGAACGGTTCGTAGTAATCATCCAGCGCGGGCACATCCGGGTTGGCGAAGATCTTCGACAGCAGGCCGATGCGACTCCCCATGCGCGGCTCCAGCTTACCGTTGATCTTACGGATCCAGCCGCCCTTCCACTTCTGCTGATCTTCCCAGGCGTGCGGATAGCCAACACCAGGTTTGCTTTCAACGTTGTTAAACCAGGCGTACTCCATGCCCTCGCGGCTGGTCCAGACGTTTTTACAGGTCACCGAGCAGGTGTGGCAGCCGATACATTTGTCGAGGTTCAGCACCATGCCGACCTGTGAACGAATTTTCATGGTTTTACCTCCTGCTGGCTGCCCTGGCAGGCATCGTTGCCTTCCCCATCTAACCAGTTAACGTTGTTCATTTTTCTCACTACCACGAACTCATCGCGGTTAGAGCCGACGGTGCCGTAGTAGTTAAAGCCCCAGGAGAGCTGCGCATAACCGCCGATCATATGGGTCGGTTTCGGGCAGGTCCGCGTCACCGAGTTATGGATCCCGCCGCGCTGGCTGGTGATCTCCGAGCCAGGGATATTCACGATACGTTCCTGCGCGTGGTACATCATGGTCATACCCGCCGGGATGCGCTGGCTCACTACTGCACGTGCGGTCAGCGCACCGTTGGCATTGAACGCCTCGATCCAGTCGTTATCCACAATACCCAGCTCACGGGCGTCATCTTCACTCATCCAGACAATCGGTCCACCGCGCGACAGTGTCAGCATCAGCAGGTTGTCGCTGTAGGTGGAGTGAATGCCCCACTTCTGGTGTGGCGTCAGGAAGTTCAGCGCCTTCTCCGGGTTACCGTTGGGTTTGCTGTTCAGCAACGGCTTCGCCGCACGGGTATCGATTGGCGGACGATAGACCATCAGGCTCTCGCCAAAGGCGCGCATCCACTCATGATCCTGATAGAGCTGCTGACGGCCGCTCAGGGTTCGCCACGGGATCAGCTCATGAACGTTGGTGTAGCAGGCGTTGTAAGAGACATGTTCATCTTCCAGCCCTGACCAGGTCGGGCTGGAGATAATTTTGCGCGGCTGCGCCTGGATATCGCGGAAGCGAATCTTCTCATCTTCTTTATTGAGCGCCAGGTGGGTGTGGTCACGACCGGTAATCACGCCAAGTGCCTGCCAGGCTTTCACCGCCACCTGACCATTGGTTTCCGGTGCCAGCGCCAGGATCACTTCTGCCGCATCGATCGCCGTGTCGATATTCGGCCGCCCCGCTGCCGGGCCATCCGCTTTGACGTAGTTCAGTTGCTTGAGGAAATCGACCTCTTTGCTGGTGTTCCAGCTGATACCTTTGCCGCCGTTACCCAGGGTCTCCAGCAACGGTCCCAGCGAGGTAAGGCGCTCCCAGGTCGCCGGATAGTCGCGCTCCACCACCATAATGTGTGGCGCGGTTTTACCCGGAATCAGATCGCATTCGCCTTTTTTCCAGTCTTTCGCCTCAAAAGGCTGCGCCAGTTCCGCGGGTGAGTCATGCAACACCGGCAGAGTAACGACGTCCGTTTCAACGCCTAAATGACCCGGGCAGAGATCGGAGAAGGCTTTGGCGATGCCTTTGTAGATCTCCCAGTCACTTTTTGAGTCCCAGGCAGGATCGACGGCCGCCGAAAGCGGATGAATAAACGGATGCATATCCGAGGTATTCATATCGTCTTTTTCATACCAGGTCGCCGTTGGCAGCACGACATCGGAGTAGAGACAGGTGCTCGACATGCGGAAGTCGAGTGTGACCACCAGATCCAGTTTGCCTTCGGCACCCTGATCCAGCCACTCCACCTCTTCCGGCTTCACGCGGCCCTGCTGGCCTAAATCTTTGCCCTGAATGCCGTTTTCCGTGCCCAGCAGATACTTCAGCATGTACTCATGCCCTTTACCGGATGAGCCGAGCAGATTGGAGCGCCAGACAAACAGGTTACGCGGGAAGTTCTGCGGATCGTCCGGCTGTTCAGCGGCAAACCGCATGGTGCCCTGCTTCAGGCTTTCCACGGTGTAATCCAGCGGCGACTGACCGGCGGCTTTCGCCTGCGCCGCGATGTGCAGCGGGTTGACGTTAAGCTGCGGCGCTGAAGGCAGCCAGCCCATACGTTCGGAACGGACGTTAAGGTCGATCAGGCTGCCGCTGTAGCGACTTTTATCCGCCAGCGGGGAGAGCAATTCGCTGGTGGCCAGGGTTTCATAGCGCCACTGACTGGAGTGGTTGTAGAAGAAGGAGGTGCTGTTCATCTGGCGTGGCGGACGCTGCCAGTCCAGGCCAAAGGCCAGCGGGGTCCAGCCGGTCTGCGGACGGAGTTTCTCCTGGCCGACATAGTGCGCCCAGCCACCGCCGCTCTGACCGACGCAGCCGCAGAAAATCAGCATGTTCATCAGGCCACGATAGTTCATGTCCATGTGATACCAGTGGTTCATACCGGCACCGACGATGATCATCGAACGACCGCGGGTTTTCTCGGCGTTTTCGGCAAATTCACGGGCAATGCGAATGATGTTCTGACGGGAGACACCCGTAATCTGCTCCGCCCAGGCCGGGCTGTACGCTTTGATGTCGTCGTAGGTTTGCGCGCAGTTGGCATCATCCAGACCGCGATCCAGACCATAATTCGCCAGCGTCAGATCGTAGACGCTGGTGACCAGCGCTTCACTGCCATCCGCCAGTTGCAGGCGTTTCACCGGCAGCTTATGCAGCAGGATTTCGTCCAGCGCAACGCTGTTGAAATGCTCGCTGGTAATGCCACCGAAGTAAGGGAAGCCGACCTCCACCACCTCATCATGGCTGCCGAGCAGGCTGAGCTGCAGTTCAACTTCCTGATGTGATGCCCCATCACGCTGCTCGAGGTTCCATTTGCCTTTTTCGCCCCAGCGGAAGCCGATAGATCCCTGCGGCGCAATCAGTTCCCCGGTCGCCTCGTTAATCGCGACGGTTTTCCACTCCGGGTTATTCTCCTGACCGAGCCCATCCACCAGATCGCTGGCGCGCAGCTGACGGCCGGCGGCGTAAAACCCGCCCTCACGGGGTTCCAGCAGCACCAGCATCGGCATATCGGTGTAACGGCGCACGTAGTCGCGGAAATAGCCAACTTCGCGATCAAGATGAAACTCTTTCAGCATCACGTGGCCCATCGCCAGCGCCATCGCGCTGTCGGTGCCCTGCTTCGGACTCAGCCACTGGTCACACAGCTTCGCGACCTCAGCATAGTCCGGCGTGATCGCCACGGTTTTCGTCCCTTTATAGCGGACTTCCGTAAAGAAGTGCGCATCCGGGGTACGGGTCTGCGGCACGTTAGAGCCCCAGGCAATAATGTAGGAGGAGTTGTACCAGTCAGCCGATTCCGGCACGTCGGTCTGCTCGCCCCAGGTCATCGGTGAGGCCGGCGGCAGATCGCAGTACCAGTCGTAGAAGCTCAGACAGGTTCCGCCAATCAGTGACAGGTAACGTGCGCCCGCAGCGTAAGAGACCATCGACATCGCCGGAATCGGTGAGAATCCCATAATGCGGTCAGGGCCGTAGGTCTTCGCGGTGCAGATGTTCGCGGCGGCGATCATCTCGTTGACTTCCTGCCAGCTGGAGCGGACAAAGCCGCCGCGTCCACGCGCCTGTTTGTAGCTTCTGGCCTTTTCAGGATTACTGATGATGGATGCCCATGCGTCCACCGGGTCGCTGTGCTGCGCTTTCGCGTCGCGCCAGAGCTGAATCAGCTTCTTGCGCATCAACGGATATTTCAGGCGGTTAGCGCTGTAGAGATACCACGAGTAGCTGGCACCGCGTGGGCAGCCACGCGGCTCATGGTTTGGCAGATCGGGACGGGTACGCGGATAGTCGGTCTGCTGGGTCTCCCAGGTGACCAGTCCATTTTTGACGTAGATTTTCCAGCTGCATGAGCCGGTACAGTTAACGCCGTGCGTGGAGCGCACGATTTTATCGTGCTGCCAGCGACTGCGATAGCCATCTTCCCAGTCGCGGTTGCTGTTTAACGTCTGGCCATGCTGGCCGGAAAAGGGTTCGGCCAGCTGTTTGAAATAGCGAAACCGATCTAGAAACTTGCTCATCCGGAATACTCCTGAAGGCTTAATGTGACATTGCTGACTCTGCATCTGTCCCGACACAGAAAGTGAAATTGTGCCGGTGCGCCACACCGGCTTTGTCGTTATCAGGCGCGTGCTTTTCGGCCGTAAACCAGCCAGGTCACCGCGATGCAGCAGAGATAAAAGACCAGGAAGATTTTCATCGCGCCGGCGGGTGAACCGGTCATCGCGAGCGACAGGCCAAAAGTCTGCGGAATAAAGAAACCGCCCAGCGCGCCAATGGCGGAGATAAAGCCGAGCGCAGCAGAGGTTTCTGTTGCCGCTTCGCGCTGTGCCAGCGCATCGTCGCCGCCCTCAGCTTTGATACGTTCCAGCGTCAGCTTACGGAAGATCACCGCAATCATCTGGTAGGTGGAGCCGCTGCCCAGACCGGACGTCAGGAACAGGCCCATAAACACGGCGAAGAAGGCCACGAACGAGCCATCATGTCCGGCACCCGGCAGGGTCAGGAACAGCAGCGCAGCAAACAGCGCCATCAGCACATAGTTAATCAGCGTGACGCGGGTACCGCCGAAGCGGTCAGAAATGATGCCGCCTGCTGAACGGGCCAGCGCGCCAATAAAGGGGCCGAAAAAGGCGTAATGCATGATCACGACATCAGGAAATTGCGTCTTCGTCAGCATGGCAAAACCGGCAGAGAAACCGATAAACGAGCCAAAGGTGGCCAGATAGAGCAGCGCCATAACCCACAGGTGGGGACGTTTCAGCACCGGTAACTGCTCACGCAGCGAGGATTTCGCCGCCGCCAGGTCGTTCATGCCGAACCAGGCCGCCAGCGTGCCGATCGCCAGGAACGGCACCCAGATCCAGGCGGCATTTTCCAGCCAGATGCTGTCGCCGGTGACGGTGGTCTGACCCACATCGGCAAAACCAAAAATGGCACAGGAGATCGCCAGCGGGGCGACAAACTGCATTACGCTGACGCCAAGATTACCGAGGCCGCCGTTGATGCCCAGCGCGCCGCCCTGACGGGCTTTGGGAAAGAAGAAGCTGATATTGCCCATGCTCGACGCGAAGTTAGCGCCACCAAAACCGCACAGCAGGGAAATCACCATAAAAGTGGTGAATGAGGTCTGGCTGTCCTGTACGGCAAAGCCGAGCCACAGGCAGGGAATGATCAGGATGCCGGTGCTGAAGGCGGTCCAGCGACGTCCTCCAAAGATGGGAATAACAAAAGAGTAAGGCACACGCAGCAACGCGCCAGAAACCGACGGCAGTGCGGTCAGTAAAAAGAGCTGCTCAGTGCTGAAGGTAAAGCCAACTTTATTCAGGTTAACCGCAACGGTGCTGAACAGCATCCAGACGCAGAAGCCCAGCAGCAGACAGAAGACAGAAATCCACAGGTTACGACTGGCGATACGTTTACCACGCGCCTGCCAGAACGCGTCGTTTTCCGGTTGCCAGTCCTGAATTAACGCGCCGCGCGTCGGGGTTTGCAAAGAGGTGGATTGGGTCATAAATCTCTCATCAGCAGAATAATAATTGTGCGTATCCTGCGCATCCGCCGTGGTGTCGGGCTTGATACAAATCAACGGCAATGCAGGTTACAGAGGTGCAGCGCCCTCTCTTCACCCCGGTTAAGTAGTTGACTGAATTCAGATAACCCTTATAAATCATAGGGTTTAAACACGGCCGCCCATGCCTTCTGTAAAAGGGTGTCCGACTGGAAATAAAGGAGTAGTCCATTGGGGGTATATAGCGATCCCGCTTCACCGGTAAGATAGGCTCTCCGCCCGCTCAGGGCTGGCGTATGTGACAGGAACAGGAGTCATTGTGACGGCAGAGAAATTTACGCTTTTATTGATCGACGACCATCCCATGCTGCGCAATGGCCTGAAGCAGCTGATTGCGCTGGATGAAAGACTGCAGGTGGTTGCCGAAGCGGGTAATGGCATTGATGGCCTGGCGCTGGCACAGCAGCATGATCCCGACCTGATCCTGCTTGATCTTAATATGCCAGGTCTGAACGGACTGGATATCCTGACCCAGCTGCGTGAGATAGCCCTTTCTGGCCGGGTGGTGGTGTTCAGCGTTTCAGATAATGAAGAGGATGTGGTCAGCGCGCTGAAGCGCGGCGCTGATGGTTATCTGCTGAAAGATATGGAACCAGAAGCCTTACTGAAAGCGCTGCATCAGGCTGCTGCCGGTCAGATCGTGCTGAGCGAGGCGTTAACCCCGATTCTGGTCGCCCGGTTGCGTGAAGCGCAGCCTGCTCAGACGCGCGACATCAATCAGCTGACCCGGCGCGAACGCGATATTCTGCAACTGATCAGCGACGGGATGACCAATAAAGCGATTGCCCGCAAGCTGGTCATCAGTGAAAGCACGGTCAAGGTTCACGTTAAATATCTGCTGAAAAAGATGAACCTTAAATCCCGACTTGAAGCCGCCGTCTGGGCGCTGCAGAACGGGCTGCACTGACACTTTCCCCTTCCCGATGCGGCGCATTGCCCTCCTGCCGGCCGTAAACTACCGCAGAAATCGCGAGCCGCCTCGCAGCCCCGCCTCAGCGTCATGAGAACAGGCACTTTTTTGTCGCCAGCCGCCGCCACATTTGCCAGGATGCCTGTCAGGTTACACCCGGTCAGGATCGCGGCTGTGCATCACGCTGGCATATGCCCTGCCCTATTCGTTATCATCTGATTATCCTGCGCGCCTGGAATCCCTTTCGGTTTCATGGGCGTTGACCGCCAGAAATTTACCGCATTAAAAATGAGCTAAAACCTTATGCAAGAGCCAACCGAAAAGGACTTTCCTTCCCATACGCCGATGATGCAGCAGTACCTGCGTCTCAAGGCGGAGCATCCTGACATTCTACTGTTTTACCGTATGGGTGACTTCTACGAGCTGTTTTATGACGATGCAAAACGTGCCTCGCAGCTGCTGGAGATTTCACTCACCAAGCGCGGTGCGTCAGCGGGCGAGCCGATTCCGATGGCGGGTGTGCCCTATCATGCGGTTGAAGGTTACCTGGCTAAACTGGTGCAGCTGGGCGAATCCGTTGCCATCTGCGAGCAGATAGGCGATCCGGCGCTGAGCAAAGGCCCGGTCGAACGCAAAGTGGTGCGCATCGTTACCCCGGGTACCATCAG
The DNA here is from genome assembly GCF_011800685.1 of Pantoea sp. EKM10T. Lineage (NCBI taxonomy): Bacteria > Pseudomonadati > Pseudomonadota > Gammaproteobacteria > Enterobacterales > Erwiniaceae > Pantoea > Pantoea sp. EKM10T. The sequence continues at coordinate 54,493 of NZ_JAALEU010000013.1, read as the reverse complement.
TGATGAGGCGCTGTTGCAGGAGCGGCACGACAATCTGCTGGCGGCGATCGTGCAAAGCCCGCGCGGTTTTGGCTACGCCACGCTGGATATCAGCTCAGGCCGTTTTCGCCTCAGCGAACCTGCCGATGCTGAAACCATGGCGGCAGAACTGCAGCGCACCAATCCGGCGGAGCTGCTCTACCCCGAAGATTTCCAGGCGATGTCGCTGATCGATCAGCGACGCGGCCTGCGACGCCGTCCGCTGTGGGAGTTTGAGATCGACACCGCACGCCAGCAGCTGAACCTGCAGTTCGGCACCCGCGATCTCAATGGCTTCGGCGTGGAGAATGCGCACCTCGGACTAAGCGCGGCGGGCTGCCTGCTGCAGTATGTTAAAGATACCCAGCGCACCACGCTGCCCCACATCCGCTCGCTGAGCATGGAGCGGCAGCAGGACAGCATCATCATGGATGCGGCCACCCGCCGTAATCTGGAGATCACCCAGAACCTGGCAGGCGGCACTGACAACACCTTAGCGGCGGTGCTGGATAAAACGGTCACCCCGATGGGTAGCCGGATGCTGAAACGCTGGCTGCATATGCCGCTGCGCGATGCGCGCATCATTAACCAGCGTCAGGAGTCGATTGCTGAGCTGCAAAATCTCAGCGACGTGCTGCAACCGGTGCTGCGTCAGGTCGGCGATCTGGAGCGAATCCTGGCTCGCCTGGCCCTGCGCACCGCACGTCCGCGCGATCTGGCTCGCATGCGTCATGCGTTTCAGCAACTGCCAGAACTTAACCAGCTGCTGGCCGATGTTGAGGCGCCCCAGTTGCAGAAGCTGCGCACGCAGATGGGCGAGTTCACTGCGTTACGTGAGCTGCTGGAACAGGCGGTGATTGAGTCACCGCCTGTGTTGATCCGCGACGGCGGAGTCATTGCACCCGGCTACAACGCGGAGCTGGATGAGTGGCGCGCACTGGCAGATGGCGCTACCGACTATCTAGACCGGCTGGAGATCCGCGAACGCGAGAAGCTGGGACTGGATACCCTGAAGGTCGGCTTTAACGGCGTGCATGGTTATTACATTCAGGTGAGCCGCGGACAGAGCCATCAGGTACCGATGCACTATGTCCGTCGTCAGACCCTGAAAAATGCTGAACGCTATATCATTCCGGAGCTGAAAGAGTACGAAGACAAAGTACTCACCTCCAAGGGTAAAGCGCTGTCGCTGGAAAAAAGCCTGTATGAGGCGCTGTTCGATCAGTTGCTGCCGCATCTTGAAGCGCTGCAGCTGAGTGCCGCCGCGCTGGCAGAGCTGGATGTGTTAAGCAACCTGGCAGAACGTGCCTGGTCCCTGAACTATTGCCGCCCGGTATTGCAGGATAAAGCCGGGATTAAAATCAGCGGCGGACGCCATCCGGTGGTGGAACAGGTTCTGAAAGAGCCGTTTATTGCCAACCCACTGTCACTGGCACCCCAGCGCAGAATGCTGATTATTACCGGCCCCAACATGGGCGGTAAAAGTACCTATATGCGTCAGGCGGCGCTGATTGCGCTGATGGCATGGATTGGCAGTTTTGTTCCTGCCGATGAGACGCTGATTGGCCCGCTGGATCGCATCTTTACCCGTGTCGGTGCCGCTGACGATCTCGCCTCCGGGCGCTCGACCTTTATGGTTGAGATGACCGAAACCGCTAACATCCTGCACAACGCCACCGAAAACAGCCTGGTGCTGATGGATGAGATTGGACGCGGAACATCCACCTACGACGGTTTATCGCTCGCCTGGGCCTGCGCCGAAAACCTGGCAAACCGTATCAAGGCGATGACGCTGTTTGCCACCCATTACTTCGAGCTGACAACCCTGCCGGAAAAAATGGAAGGCGTGGTCAACGTCCATCTGGATGCCGTTGAGCATGGCGACACGATCGCCTTTATGCACAGCGTCCAGGAGGGTGCGGCAAGTAAGAGCTATGGTCTGGCGGTGGCGGCGCTGGCCGGCGTACCCAAAGAGGTGATTAAGCGGGCACGCAATAAGCTGAAGGAACTTGAGACCGTTTCAAACCACTCCGCGTCATCGACGGTCGATGGCTCTCAGCTGCCGCTGCTGGTTGAAGAGACCTCGCCTGCCATGGAGGCGCTAGAGGCGCTGGATCCCGATACGCTGACACCGCGTCAGGCACTCGACTGGATTTATCGTCTTAAATCGCTGGTCTGATATTACATCCCGTACATCGCACCGCGTTAATGCGCGGTGCGATGCTTGCTTGCCCGAAAATCACTTTTCTGCAGACATAAAAAAAGCGATGGTTTTCACCATCGCTTTTCGCATTCAAACTCAGATTTACTGTTAACAATTATTCACGAAACAGTGCTTCAATGCTGAGGCCCTGCGCCTGCAGGATTTCACGCAGACGGCGTAAACCTTCAACCTGAATCTGGCGTACACGCTCGCGGGTTAAGCCGATTTCACGACCCACATCCTCAAGTGTTGCCGCTTCATAGCCCAACAGGCCGAAACGACGTGCCAGCACTTCACGCTGCTTGGCGTTCAGTTCGAACAGCCATTTAACGATGCTTTGTTTCATATCATCGTCCTGCGTGGTGTCTTCCGGGCCGTTGTCTTTCTCATCGGCCAGAATATCCAGCAGCGCTTTTTCAGAATCACCGCCTAATGGCGTATCAACCGAGGTAATGCGTTCGTTGAGACGTAACATGCGGCTTACGTCATCAACCGGTTTATCAAGCTGCTCTGCGATCTCTTCCGCACTCGGCTCATGGTCGAGCTTGTGGGAAAGTTCACGCGCAGTACGCAGATAAACATTCAGTTCTTTCACAATGTGAATCGGCAGACGGATGGTACGGGTTTGATTCATGATCGCCCGTTCAATAGTCTGACGAATCCACCAGGTGGCGTACGTTGAGAAACGGAACCCGCGCTCCGGGTCAAATTTCTCTACGGCGCGAATCAGGCCGAGGTTACCTTCTTCAATCAGGTCCAGCAGAGCTAAACCACGATTGCTGTAACGACGAGCGATTTTCACCACCAGGCGTAAGTTACTTTCGATCATACGGCGACGGGAAGGGATATCACCCCGCAATGCACGGCGAGCGAAAAAGACTTCTTCCTCTGCCGTTAACAACGGAGAATAGCCAATCTCCCCGAGATAGAGCTGCGTCGCATCTAACACACGTTGCGTCGCACCCTGTGATAGCAACTCTTCTTCCGCTACGTCGCTATCACTGGCTTCATTTTCAACGAGTGCCTTCTCGTCAAAAATTTCAGCTCCGTTCTCATCGAATTCCGCGTTCTCATGTAACTCGTTTACTTTCAGCGTATTCTGGCTCATAAGCGGCTCCTACCCGTGATTCCAGGGCAGAACATAAACCTGTTTTGTTCTGCCGGATTATCGCTGCGGTAAATAACGCAACGGGTTTACGGATTTCCCCTTGTAACGAATTTCAAAGTGTAATCTGACTGAACTGGTTCCGGTGCTACCCATGGTAGCGATCTTTTGCCCCGCCTTAACTTCCTGTTGTTCCCGGACCAGCATTGTATCGTTGTGGGCGTAGGCGCTCAGGTAATCATCGTTGTGTTTAATGATGATTAAATTACCGTAACCCCGGAGTGCGTTACCTGCGTAAACCACTCGTCCTGAAGCAGTGGCGACCACAGATTGTCCGCGCGTCCCGGCGATATCGATACCTTTATTGCCACCTTCGGCGGCAGAGAAGTTATCGATGATCTTCCCGTCAGTCGGCCAGCGCCAGCTTCCGACCGGCGTTGAACTGTTGGTTGTACTGCTAACCGTTGGGGGTGCGGTAACGACTGGAGCTGTTGTCGTTGCAACATTTGCTCCATTCGAAGGCAACATTTTGCTGCCACCCGAATTACCTGAATCATCAGAATACGTAATAACAGGTTGCTGTGCAACAGCAGGCGATTTAATTTGTGGCGCCGCCGGAACGCCGCCCTGCGTTGCATCAGCAACGGTAATGGGATTGCCGCCAGTAATCGGCTGACCCGACCCATTGCCAATCTGCAAAGTTTGTCCGACATTCAGGCCATATGGCGCCGGAACATTGTTGCGCTGGGCTAAATCACGGAAATCGTTGCCGGTAATCCAGGCGATGTAAAACAATGTGTCGCCACGCTTAACGGTATAAGTTTCACCGGAGTAGCTACCCTTAGGAATGTTCTGATAACTGCGATTGTAAACAATCCGGCCATTCTGCGTCTCAACATTGCTGTTGGTACTAATCATTCCACCACTAGCGGGGGCAGATGCTGAATTTTTGCTTAACATTTGTCCCTGGGCTGGCGTGGCAGGAACGCCGCCTGAACTCATGTCTGCTCCAGACTGGTTAGTGTTCATGCCACCATTGTCGCCAACGCGACTGATGGGTGCCTGTGAGTTGTCGCTGGAGCTACAGCCTGCCAGCCAAAAACCTACCAGTGAAAGCGCCGCCAGACGGCGTAACTGAAAAAGTGTGCTTCCCGTGCTCATTAATCCCCCGTGATGGCAACTCTGATCTATCTGTTTCACTGTATCTGCCAGCAGGATACTCTGCGCGGCGCGATAAAATCTGCGTTTTCGATGAATAAACTGGATAGTAACAACATCAGGTACGTGGTGCTATGAAACAGTTGTGAAGAAATACGAAGAGGGTCAGGCCAGATCGCCCTGCACCAGCGGGACAAAACGCACTGGTTCGATGGTCTCTTCCATCACCTCTTCGCCCTGACGACGCAGGCGCTTCAGTACCTGCTGATCTTCGCCAACTGGCAGCACCATGATGCCGCCTTCTGCCAGTTGTGCTATCAGCGCAATCGGAATTTCAGGCGGTGCAGCCGTGACGATGATGGCATCGAAGGGGCCACGTGAAGGCCAGCCCTGCCAGCCATCACCATGACGGGTTGAGACATTATGCAGATCCAGCTGTTTCAGACGGCGCTTGGCCTGCCACTGCAGCCCTTTGATGCGTTCCACTGAATAAACATGGTCCACCAGATGGGCAAGAATCGCCGTCTGATAACCTGAACCCGTACCAATCTCCAGCACACGCGAATGCGGATTAAGTCCGAGCAGCGCGGTCATCCGCGCGACCATGTAGGGCTGTGATATCGTCTGACCGGAGCCGATGGGCAAGGCAACATTGTCCCAGGCTTTATGCTCGAACGCTTCGTCGATAAAACGTTCGCGCGGCACCTCGCTGATGGCTTTCAGCAGGTTTTCATCATCGATGCCCTGCTGACGCAGTTGTGACAGCAACGTCTCAATACGCCGATTCACCATGCCAGGTTCACCTCAGCTTTAGCCAGCCAGTCACTGAGGACGTTCTGCGCGCTGTGCGCCGTTAAATCGACATGGAGTGCCGTGACAGAGACGTAGCCCTGATCCACGGCGGCGAAGTCTGTATCCGGGCCCGCATCCAGTTTTTCGCCTGGCGGACCAATCCAGTAGAGTGTATTGCCACGCGGATCCTGCTGCGCAATCACCTGATCCGCCGGATGGCGGCTGCCACAGCGCGTCACGCGGATGCCTTTGAGTTCAGACAACGGCAGATCGGGAACGTTGATATTGAGAATGCGGCCGGTGCGCAGCGGTTCATGCGTCAGCGCCCTGAGGAGCGCGCAGGTCACGGCCGCCGCGGTGGCGTAGTGCTGATGGCCGTTGAGCGAAACCGCGATAGCCGGTAAGCCAAGATGTCGCCCTTCCATCGCTGCCGCCACCGTGCCGGAGTAGATCACATCATCGCCCAGATTGGGGCCGGCATTGATGCCCGACACCACAATGTCGGGACGCGGCTGCATCAGCGCATTCACCCCCAGATAGACGCAGTCGGTCGGCGTCCCCATCTGGACGGCGATATCGCCGTTTTCATGGGTGAAGGTGCGCAGAGGCGTTTCCAGCGTTAATGAGTTCGAGGCACCGCTTCGGTTACGATCGGGGGCAACAACCTGCACGTCAGCAATCTGCCGCAGGGCTTTCGCCAGAGTCTGAATGCCTGGCGCATGAATGCCGTCATCGTTACTGAGCAATATCCGCATTTCGTTCTGACCTTTTTTTATTCGACTGGTCGCCGTGACGGAACCTGTTTTAACGGCATGGCAACAGGTGAGGAATAGACGGCGATTTTTGCATTCTAGCGAGGCGCGCAAGGAAGTGGTAGGCGTAAATCACACGACGGTGGGGGTTTGCCGCAACATTACCCACACTGCGGGTCAGGTTGCGGCGAAGATTACTCATCAATCTGATCGGGCGAGTCCGCGTGGGTCAGCAGCTCCCGGACCACGCTGGTGGCAAAGCTGCCCGCTGGCAGCCAGAATGCCAGTTCCAGCGTGACATCATCCCACCAGCTCCACTGCATATCGCGCGGCACCACCAGCATGGCGCGGCGTGCAGCATCGACCTTCTCACGTTCAATCAGTCCCAGCAGCAGCGTCTCATCAGCCAGCGCCTGCTGTTCAAAGGCCAGCGCGTCAGCCTGCGGGCCAGGCTCGTCCCGTCCCGGCAGCGGCGCGGTGATGCGCAGCTCATGCTGATCAACCCGGCGCTGTGACTCTGCCAGTTCATCAGGCTGGGCGACAAACCAGCTGCCTCGTCCGGTCAGCTGCAACGCATCGCCGTTGAGCACCTGAGTCAGCCCACCCTGCTGTTGCAGACGCGCACTGGTCACCTGATTAAACAGCGCACTGCGCGCGGCAGAGAGCATCAGGCTGCGCTTGTTGCGGTCGCGAATAATGATCTCATTGCGCGCCCACTTTTCAGCCATCACCAGATTATTGCCGCCGCGGCCAAAGCGCTGTTCACCAAAATAGTTCGGCACGCCCGCATCACGAATCTGCGCCAGACGCGTTTCAACTGCATCACGGTCACTGATCTGGCGGATGATCAGCCGGAACGCGTTCCCCGCCAGTGCGCCGATGCGCAGCTTACGTTTGTGGCGCACCGCCTGCAGAATCTCGACCCCTTCCAGCTCAAAACCGCGCAGATCGGGCATCGCATTACCCGGCAGGCGAAAACAGAGAGTCTGTTCCGTCACCGCATGGCGATCTTTCATTCCGGCATAACTCATGTCGCGCTGATGAATACCGAGATACTTCGCCAGTGCCTCCGCCACAAAGCGGGTATTGGCCCCCACTTTACGGATGCGCACCAGCAGGTGCTCACCTTCACCATCCGCGCCATAACCGAGATCCTCAACCACCACGAAATCTTCCGGATTGGCTTTGATCACGCCGGAGGCCACGGGTGTACCGTGCAGGTAATTCAGCATCATTGGCTGTCAGCTTTCAGGACTAACGCCACCGCTTCACAGGCGATGCCTTCGCCGCGCCCGGTAAAGCCCAGCTTCTCGGTGGTGGTCGCTTTGACGTTGACCGCATCCATATGGCAGCCCAGATCTTCTGCAATATTGATCCGCATCTGTGGCACGTGCGGCAGCATTTTCGGTGCCTGAGCAATAATCGTGACGTCGACATTACCGATGCGATAGCCTTTGGCTTCGATACGGCGCCAGGCCTCACGCAGCAGGCCGCGGCTGTCCGCCCCTTTAAAGGCCGGATCGGTGTCAGGAAACAGCTTGCCGATATCGCCCATCGCCACTGCGCCCAGCAGCGCGTCAGTCAGCGCATGCAGTGCCACATCGCCATCCGAATGGGCGATAAAACCCTGCTCAAACGGGATCCGCACACCGCCAATCACTAACGGACCCTCTCCGCCAAAGGCGTGAACGTCAAAACCGTGACCGATACGCATCATGCGCTCTCCTTTAATTGAATCTGACTCAGATAAAAAGCCGCCAGCGCCAGATCTTCTGGCCGGGTGACTTTGATGTTATCACTGCGTCCGCTGACTAACAGCGGGTGGTAGCCGCAATACTCCAGCGCCGAGGCTTCATCGGTGATGGTCGCGCCTTCTGCCAGCGCCCGCGTCAGGCAGGCGGTGAGCAGCGCATGAGGGAAAAATTGCGGCGTTAAGGCGTGCCAGAGATCGTCGCGCTCTACGGTATGGGCCACCGCGGCTTTGCCCGGCTCGCCCCGTTTCATGGTGTCACGCACTGGCGCGGCCAGAATCCCGCCAACGTGGCTCTGTTCACGCACGTTGAGCAGTTGCTGGAGATCGTCGGGATGCAGACAGGGACGCGCGGCATCATGGACCAGCACCCAGGCGGAACCCTGTGCGGCCTGCAATCCGGCCAGCACCGATTCGGCGCGGGTCTCTCCGCCTGTCACCCTGAGCACGCGCGGATCGCGTGCCAGCGGCAGTGAAGCGAAGTGCTGGTCATCAGGACTGAGGGCGACAATCACCTGTTTGATAGCGGGATGGGAAAACAGACGCGCAATGCTGTGTTCCAGAAGGGTGTGCTGACCAATCGTCAGATACTGCTTCGGACAGGTTGCCTGCATGCGGCTGCCGATCCCGGCAGCGGGCACCACGGCAATCACATCCGCAAGGGAGGCCAGAGTGTTCATGTTTTATCGTTGTTGGTTAAGCGCTGCTTGTTGCGCGTTGCGTTTGTTCTGGTCAGGCACCAGACGATAGAAAGTCTCACCGGGCTTAATCATGCCCAGTTCATTGCGTGCACGCTCCTCGATCGCTTCCGAGCCGCCATTGAGATCGTCAATTTCGGCAAACAGCTGATCGTTTCGCGATTTCAGTTTGGCATTGTTTGCCTGTTGCACCGCGACATCATCATTGACGCGCGTATAGTCATGGATGCCATTTTTCCCCAGCCACAACGAATATTGCAGCCAGCCAAGCAGCACCAATAACAGTAACGTCAGTTTTCCCATCCCGCCCCCTAAAAACGGCCCAATCATCCCATAACTTTGCACAGGACTCCACACCAGCGGAGAAAATGGCGCGCTTTGCTGCGCGTCTGCGCAAAATATGAATCAGTACCGATTCAGACGGGAAAAGATTTGTAACCTGCCGATGCGTTTGCACATCAGCGCGGGCGCACTGAGGGCTTACCAGCCAGAGAGAAAAGAGAACATTAACCAGAAGAGCGTGACCACCATTATCACCGTGGCGAGCGCGGCCCACAGCCACTGTCCACTCAGCAGCGTATTCAGCGCGATACCCGTGACCACCGCAACCGGCAGCAGCGCCAGAAAGAATGGCCAGGTATAAAGAAAGAAGAACAGCGTGTTAGAGCCGAACAGCAGGAAAGGAATCGCCAGCGCGCACCAGTAAGCGAGAAAGCCGATAACGCCGCCCGGTAGCAATGAGCGCGGCTCATCCGGGGAGGAGTCATCTTTTCGAGCGAGCATTGGGGTAATGTTCTGCATAGGCATCCTGTTGGCGCGAGGGCGGCAAATCAGAAACGATTTGCCGCTGTCTCTTCAGGATTTGATGATATCGCGGTCACGCAGCAGGTCTAACAATTGGGCGGCGAGTTTTGTAACCAATTGTTCGCCATCCAGCTGGATTTCCGGGCTATCGGGCGCCTCATAGACGCTGTCGATGCCGGTGAAATTACGCAGTTCACCGGCGCGCGCTTTGCGATACAACCCTTTCGGATCACGCGCTTCACACACGGCTAACGGCGTATCGACAAATACCTCGATAAACTGTCCCGGCTCCAGCAGATCGCGCACCATCTGACGCTCGGCACGATGCGGCGAAATAAAGGCAGTGAGCACCACGAGTCCGGCATCCACCATCAGTTTCGCCACCTCACCGACGCGACGGATATTCTCTTTACGATCATCATCGCTGAAACCGAGGTCACGACAGAGGCCGTGACGCACATTGTCACCATCCAGCAGATAGGTGCTGACGCCGATGCGGTGCAGCGCCTGCTCCAGCGCACCGGCAACGGTGGATTTCCCCGAGCCCGAAAGCCCGGTGAACCACAGCACCACGCCCTGATGGCCATGCTGCTGTTCGCGAGAGGCGCGTGTCACCGGATGATCATGCCACACCACGTTATCGTCGTGCTGAGCCATTACTGACCGCCCAGCAGGTCGCGCGCATTCCAGTGTGGGAAGTGGCGGCGCACCAGCGCATTCAGTTCCAGCTCAAACGCGCTGAACTCGCCGGTATTAACCGGGGCATCATGGTTTGGCTGATGGATCATGCCGGCACCCACGGTGACGTTGCTCAGGCGATCGATAAAGATCATGCCGCCGGTTACCGGGTTCTGCTGATAGCTGTCGAGCACCATCGGTTCGTCAAAGGTGATCTCAATGCGACCGATACCGTTCAGCGGCAGCGTATCGACCTGACGCGTCTCCAGTGAGTTGATCTCGACCTGATGCAGCACCTTCTCTACCCGGCCACGGGTTTTCTTACCGGCGATTTTCAGGTCATAACTCTGACCGGCCTGCAGCGGCTGCTCTGCCATCCAGACCACGTCAACGCTGGCAGACTGAACCGCTGCCAGCTCTTCACTGGCATCCACCAGCAGATCGCCACGGCTGATATCAATCTCATCCTGCAGCACCAGGGTAATCGCTTCGCCTGCACCCGCTTCCTGCAGATCGCCATCGAAGGTCACAATGCGGGCAATGGTCGACTCCACGCCAGAAGGCAGCACTTTAACGCGCTGGCCTACCTGCACGCTGCCCGACGCCAGGGTGCCGGCATAGCCACGAAAATCGAGGTTCGGACGGTTGACATACTGCACCGGGAAACGCATCGGCTGATAATCGACGACGCGCTTCAGCTCCACGGTCTCCAGCACATCCAGCAGCGTCGGGCCGCTATACCACGGCATGGTCTGACTGGCAGAAGCGACGTTATCCCCTTCCAGCGCCGACATCGGCACAAAGCGGATATCGAGGTCTTCCGGCAGCTGCGCAGCAAAGTCGAGGTAATCCTGTTTGATCTGCTCGAAGCGCTCCTGGTTGTACTCCACCAGATCCATTTTATTGATTGCCACCACCAGGTGTTTGATCCCCAGCAGCGTCGAGATAAAGCTGTGGCGGCGGGTCTGATCCAGTACGCCTTTACGCGCATCGATCAGCAGGATCGCCAGATCGCAAGTTGACGCGCCGGTCGCCATGTTACGGGTGTACTGCTCATGTCCCGGCGTGTCGGCGATAATAAATTTACGCTTTTCGGTCGAGAAGTAGCGGTAGGCCACATCGATGGTAATGCCCTGCTCACGCTCAGCCTGCAGACCATCCACCAGCAGCGCCAGATCGAGCTTCTCGCCCTGGGTGCCGTGACGTTTGCTGTCGTTGTGCAGCGATGAGAGCTGATCTTCATAGATCTGACGGGTGTCGTGTAGCAGACGTCCAATCAGGGTACTTTTTCCGTCGTCAACGCTGCCGCAGGTCAGAAAACGCAGCAGGCTCTTGTGTTGTTGCGTGGTCAGCCAGGCTTCAACGCCGCCCTGGTCGGCAATCTGTTGTGCAATTACGGTATTCATCTGGCGTCTCCTTAGAAATAACCCTGACGTTTTTTCAGTTCCATCGAACCGGACTGATCGCGATCGATCATGCGGCCCTGACGCTCGCTGGTGGTGGAAACCAGCATCTCTTCGATGATCTCCGGCAGCGTCTGCGCTTCAGACTCTACCGCGCCGGTCAGCGGCCAGCAGCCGAGCGTACGGAAACGGACCATCCGTTCGGTGATCTCTTCACCCGGCTGCAGGTTGATGCGATCGTCATCGATCATCATCAGCATGCCATCACGCTCCAGCACCGGACGCGGTGCGGCGAGATAGAGCGGCACGATCTCGATGTTTTCCAGGAAGATGTACTGCCAGATATCCAGTTCGGTCCAGTTCGACAGCGGGAAGACGCGGATGCTTTCACCCTTGTTGATCTGACCGTTGTAGTTGTGCCACAGCTCAGGGCGCTGGTTTTTCGGATCCCAGCGATGGAAGCGGTCACGGAATGAGTAGATACGCTCTTTGGCGCGTGACTTCTCTTCATCACGACGTGCGCCGCCAAAGGCTGCATCAAAACCATATTTGTTCAGCGCCTGCTTCAGCCCTTCGGTTTTCATGATGTCAGTGTGTTTGGCACTGCCGTGAACAAAGGGGTTGATGCCCATCGCCACGCCTTCCGGGTTGCGGTGAACCAGCAACTCTGCGCCCATCGCTTTCACGGTGCGGTCGCGAAATTCGTACATTTCACGGAATTTCCAGCCGGTATCCACATGCAGCAACGGGAAGGGCAGCGTGCCTGGGTAGAAGGCTTTACGCGCCAGATGGAGCATGACCGAGGAGTCTTTGCCGATGGAGTACATCATCACCGGATTGCTGAACTCCGCCGCCACTTCGCGAATGATGTGGATACTCTCCGCCTCCAGCTGACGCAGATGAGTGAGTCGTTTTTGGTCCATGATTTTCCCTCAAGCCAGATTGACAACGGCGGACTCGCGAGCCCCCTGCTGTGCTGAATGTTTAAACCAGGCGAGTTGCCCGTGCAGATTAACCACCTCTCCGATCACCAGCAGCGCCGGAGTGGGTGCCGAGGCGGCCAGCGCCTCAAGTTGTTCTAAGGTGCCGGTCAGCACCTGTTGATCCTGACGGGTGCCGCGACTGATCACCGCCACCGGCGTTGATGGCGCGCGACCGTGCTGAATCAGCGCCTCGCTGATGGCAGCGGCTTTAACGGTTCCCATGTAGATCGCCAGCGTCTGACGCGCACGCGCCAGCGATGGCCAGTCAATGTCATCCCCATCGGGACGGCAGTGACCGGTAATAAACATCACGCTCTGCGCGTAGTCGCGGTGGGTCAGCGGAATACCGGCATAGGCCGTCGCACCGGCTGCCGCGGTGACGCCCGGCACCACCTGGAACGGCACACCCGCCTGCTGAGCCGCCTGCAGCTCTTCGCCGCCGCGGCCAAAGATAAAGGGATCGCCGCCCTTGAGGCGCACGACGCGCTTGCCTTTCAGCGCCAGTGAAACCAGCATCTGATTGATCTCTTCCTGCGGCAACGTGTGCGCGCTGGCCCGTTTGCCGACGCAGATGCGATCGGCATCGCGGCGCACCAGATCCAGCACCTCTTCGCTGACCAGATGGTCGTAGAGCACCACATCGGCTAACTGCATCACCTGCAGGCCACGCAGCGTCAGCAGACCGCTGTCGCCCGGCCCGGCGCCCACCAGAAAGATCTCGCCCTGACGTGTCGGCTCTTCCTGCAGCTCACGGTCCAGCGTGCGTTTCGCCTCTTCGACGTTACCGGCAGACATCTCACTGGCGAACCGGCCATCGAAAGCGCGTTCCCAGAAGCGCCGACGGTCAGACATGCGGCTGAAGCGCTGTTTAACTTTATCGCGCCAGAGTCCGGCCACTTCAGCCATCTGACCCAGACTGGCAGGCAGCAGCGTTTCGATTTTTTCGCGCAGCATGCGTGCCAGCACCGGTGCGGTGCCGCTGGAGGAGATCGCCACCACCAGCGGTGAGCGGTCAACAATCGAGGGGAAGATAAAGGTGCATTTTGGCTGGTCATCCACCACGTTAACCAGCTTATGCCGCGCATTGGCGGCTTCAAACACCTGGGTGTTGAGATGGTTGTCGTCGGTGGCGGCAATCACCAGGAAAACGCCATCCAGCTGGGCCGGGTCAAATTCGGTCGCCAGCCACTCCAGCTCCTGCTTATCCAGCAGTGCCTGCAGTTCAGGGCAGAGTTCACGAGATGCGATCAGAACGCGCGCGCGTGCACGGCGCAGCAGTTCAATTTTTCGCGCCGCAATATCTCCCCCGCCGACAACCAGAACCGGGCGGCCAGAAAGATCGGCAAAAAGAGGCAAATAGTCCACGTTAACCCTGATGTTTTAACTTTGTATTAACGCGACTATACGTCGCTGGGTTTATCCAGATGAAATTACGAATTGGAATGAGTAGTTACCGAATGGAATAACGACGCCGCAAAGCACAGAACAATTTGGTCTTAACAGATGAAATTTAATGGCTTTTTCGTGAACAGGCTCACATATTGAAAGCCACACCTGCGGCAGCAAAAGCAGATAAGTGCCAGCGATAATGGTCCGTTACGCCTTTCGGTAGTGACAGCGCCCGATTCCACTAACAAAGTCACGGGACAAAAAGGATATAATGCGCGCGGCATGGCTGGCCCTGGCCCCCATGCGGAACGGCTCCCGAATAATGAAAAAGGATGCACTATGTTTTATTCCCTCCGCTTGAGGGTAGCGACAATTTTATTTGGCGCACTCATTTCTCCGCTGGCTCTGGCCACTCCGCCTGGCCAGTTTGCCGAACAGCAGGTCCGGCACATCGCCACCTTGTTTCCTGGCCGGATGAGCGGCAGCCCGGCTGAGCTGATGGCAGCCGACTACCTGCAACAGCAATTTACCGCGCTGGGGTATAAGACCAATACCCGCCAGTTCAGGACCGGCTATAAGTGGCAGGAAGAGGACGGCACGCAGCGCTGGCATAAGCTCACGGCAACCTCGGTGATTGCCGCGCGTGCAGGCAGCGTGCCGCAGGAGATTCTGATCGTGGCACATCTGGATACCTGGACGCCGCAAAATAGCAGCCAGGCCCAGCACAACCTGGGCGGCTTACGCCTGCAGGGCGTCGATGATAATGCATCGGGTCTTGGCGTGATGCTGGAGCTGGCACAGCAGCTGAGCCGCAAACCGCTGCACTACGGCATACGTTTTGTGGCCCTGAGCGCCGGAGAGGCAGATCTGCACGGCATGGATGATTATGTTGAGCGGATGAGCACGCGTGAGAAGAAGAATACCCTGCTGGTCATCGATCTGAATAGCCTGATCACCGGCGATCATCTCTATTTTAACAGCGGCATGAATACGCCCCGGGCGGTACGCAAGCAGACCAGCGAACGTGCCCTGTTGCTGGCACGTCAGCAGGGCATTCCCGCAGCCAGTCATCAGCTGAACCGTAAAGACTTTGACGCTCTTAATGCCTTCGACAAGGCGGGCTTTCCGCTGCTGGATGTGACCGCCAGCAACTGGACGCTGGGTAATAAAGATGGTGCGCTGCAGCGTCATCGTAGTCCCCACTTTCCTGATGGCGTTACCCGCCATCAGACTGACCTGGATAATCTGAGCTATCTCGACCGCTGGCTGCCGGGGCAGATAACCTTGCGAACCCGCGACAGCGTTCGCGTGCTGCTGCCGCTGCTCAGTGAACTGACCAATCCCAAAGTGTAAGGATCTGACATGTACGTGGTCTTTCTGAATTACGTTCGTCCGGTAGAAGAAGTTGAAGCGCTGCTGGCAGCCCATATCGAATGGCTGGATCGCTATTTTGACGCGGGCTTTTTTATTGCAGCGGGACGTAAAGATCCGCGCACGGGCGGCATGTTACTGGTCAGGGAGATGGAACGAGAAGAGCTGGATGCAATTTTAGCGGAAGATCCGTTTGTCACGGTGGCAGAGTATGAGGTGACGAAAGTGAATGTGACCCGTGCAGCAGAGGCGTTTGCCGGATTAAAAGGCGCTTAGCTTTCCGCCTGACTGCAGCCAAAATCTTCTCTCCCTGTGTTGGGGGAGAGAAGTCCTGCGTCAGCCTTCGTGCAGACCACACTCGCGCTTGAGGCCGAAGAAGCGCGTCTCTTCTTCTGCCATACCCGGCTCCCACTTGCGGGTGGTATGGGTATCGCCCACCGAGAGATAGCCTTCATCCCACAGCGGATGGTACTTCAGCTTATGCTGCTCCAGATACTGATGAATCTGGCGGTTATCCCAGTCGATAATCGGCAGCAGCTTAAAGACGCCACGCTGGACGCCCAGCACCGGCAGATTCGCCCGGCTGCCCGACTGGTCGCGGCGCAATCCGGCAAACCAGGTCTGTGCGCCCAGGGTTTCAATGGCGCGATTCATCGGCTCAACTTTGTTGATCTCGTTATATTTCTCAATCCCCTCGACGCCCTGCTCCCACAGTTTGCCGTAGCGCGCTTCCTGCCAGGCCGGTGAGGTTTCGGCGCGGAACACTTTAAGGTTGAGATTGAGCTGGTCCGCCAGCTCATCAATAAAACGATAGGTCTCCGGGAACAGATAGCCGGTGTCGGTCAGGATCACCGGAATATCGGGCTGCTGACGCGTCACCAGATGCAGCGACACCGCGGCCTGAATACCGAAACTGGAGGAGAGCACATAGGCACCCGGCAGATTCTCCAGCGCCCAACTGACCCGCTCTTCCGCAGATGACTTCTCCAGCTGCGCATTGGTCGCGGCCAGCGCCATAGCACGCTGGACTTTGGACATCTCATTCAGTGCTGCGAGGTCGGGGTGACTCATTTTGCTTCCTCCCAAAAATCGCGTGCCGGGTCCAGCACCGGCGCAACAATGCCCGCGCGGATAGTGAAGTCACCAAAGCCTTCAGCGGCCTGGCGCTCAGTGGCCCAGCGTCCCACCAGCTCATCAATGGTGGCGAGAATTTCGCTTTCGTTAATGTTTTCACGGTACATGCGGGGAATACGCGTTCCGCTGCGGTTTCCACCCAGATGCAGGTTGTAGCGACCTGGCGCTTTACCCACCAGACCCAGCTCAGCCAGCATGGCACGGCCACAGCCGTTGGGACAACCGGTAACGCGTAACACTATGTGCTCATCGCCAACGCCATGCGCATGCATGATCCCTTCCACTTTGGTCACGAAGGCAGGCAGGAAGCGCTCGGCTTCTGCCATCGCCAGCGGACAGGTCGGGAACGCCACGCAGGCCATCGAGTTTTCGCGCTGTGCCGTAACGTGATCCATCAGACCATGTTCGCGCGCGATTGCTTCGATCTGCGCTTTTTCGCTTTCCGGCACGCCCGCCACAATCAGGTTCTGGTTAGCGGTCAGGCGGAAATCGCCCTGATGGATTTTCGCAATTTCAGCGATGCCGCTTTTCAGCGGTCGGCCCGGATAGTCGAGCAGGCGACCATTTTCGATAAACAGCGTCAGGTGCCATTTGTTGTCGATGCCTTTAATCCAGCCAATGCGATCGCCACGGGTGGTGAACTCATAAGGACGGATCGGCTCAAACGTCACGCCTGCCCGTTTTTCAACTTCGGCTTTAAAGGTCTCGACGCCAACGCGTTCCAGCGTGTACTTGGTTTTGGCGTTTTTACGGTCGGTGCGGTTACCCCAGTCGCGCTGCGTCGTGACCACCGCCTCGGCAACGTCGAGGATCTTCTCCACCGGGAAATAGCCAAACTCGCTGGCGGTCCGCGCATAGGTCGCTTTGTTACCGTGCTCAATCGACAGCCCGCCACCCACCAGCAGGTTAAAGCCCACCAGCTTGCCGTGCTCGGCGACAGCGACAAAGTTCAGATCGTTGGCGTGCAGATCCACGTCGTTATGCGGCGGGATCACCACGGTGGTTTTGAATTTACGCGGCAGATACGTTTCACCGAGGATCGGCTCTTCGTCGGTGGTGGCGACTTTTTCTTTATCCCACCAGATCTCCGCATAGGCACGGGTGCGTGGCAGCAGATGCTCAGAGAGTTTCTTCGCCCACTCATACGCTTCCTGATGCAGTTCCGACTCAACCGGGTTCGACGTACAGAGCACGTTACGGTTAACGTCGTTGGCGGTCGCCAGCGCATCCAGCCCCACTTCATGCAGCATCTGATGCGTCGGCTTAACGTTCTTCTTCAGAATGCCGTGAAACTGGAAGGTCTGACGGTTAGTCAGACGGATGCTGCCATAGATGGTTTTGTCGGTGGCAAATTTGTCGATGGCCAGCCACTGGGTCGGCGTAATGATGCCGCCCGGCAACCGGCAACGCAGCATCATGGCGTGGCGTGGCTCCAGCTTCTGCTCCGCACGTTCGGCACGAATATCGCGATCGTCCTGCTGGTACATGCCGTGAAAACGAATCAGCAGGAAGTTGTCGCCGGTAAAACCGCCGGTCAGACCCTCTTCCAGATCTTCTTTAATGGTGCCGCGCAGATAGTTGCTCTGCTTCTTCAGACGCTCAGCGTCTGCTAATTTGCCTTCTACAACCAGCGGTCCAGGGTGTTTATCGCTCATTAGTAAACGTCTCGCTGATAACGGCGCTCAATGCGCAGCTCACTTAAAAATTCGTCGGCCGTTTCACGATCCATTCCGCCGTGTTCGACCACCACATCCAGCAATGCCTGCTCGACGTCTTTTGCCATACGATTCGCATCGCCACAGACATAAAGATGCGCGCCCTCTTCAATCCAGCGCCACACTTCGGCCCCTTTCGCGCGGATCTTATCCTGTACGTAAATCTTCTCTGCCTGATCGCGTGACCAGGCGAGGTCGATATGGGTCAGCAGACCATCCTTAACATATTTCTGCCACTCTACCTGATAGAGGAAATCGTCGGTGAAGTGCGGATTACCAAAGAATAGCCAGTTTTTGCCGCCGGCACCGTCGTTGTCGCGCTGCTGCATAAAGGCGCGGAACGGCGCGATGCCGGTGCCCGGGCCAATCATGATCACCGGCGCATCCGGATTAGCCGGCAGGCGGAAGTTGTCGTTGTGTTCGATGAAGACCCGGACTTCGCCCTCTTCTTCGATGCGATCGGCCAGCCAGGTCGATGCACCGCCGCCACGCTGGCGACCTTCAATATCAAAGCGAACGGCACCGACGGTGATATGCACTTCGGTATCGGTTTCAGCCTGCGAAGAGGCGATAGAGTAGAGTCGCGGCGTCAGCGGTCGCAGCAGGCCGGTCAGCTGTTCAGCGCTGAGTTCAGACGGTGCCAGGCGCACCATATCCACAATCGGATAGTGCTGCGCATAGTGCTGCAGCCTGGCTTTATCATCCACCAGTGAGAGCAACTCCGCGTTGCGTGACAGCTGGGCATACTGCGCCACGATCTGCGCGGTGTTAACCGTCAGCTCGAAATGCTTCTGCAGCGCCTCCGCCAGCGGCAGGGTTTTCCCCTGAACCTCTACCGGCTCATCGCCTTTCAGCCAGACCAGCTCCAGCAGTTCGCTGACCAGCGCCGCATCGTTCTCATACCAGACGCCCAGCGCATCGCCAGGCTGGTAGCGCAGACCGGAATCGCCCAGATCGATTTCGATATGGCGCACATCTTTATCTGAGTCCCGTCCGGTAATTTTCTGATTCACCGCCAGACTCGCGCTGAGCGGCGACTCTTTAGTATAGGGGCTGGTGGTGACTTCGTTGACGCTGCCGGCTGCTGTCGCCGCAGCCTGCGCCGGAGATTCGGTCGGCACGCGTTTCTTGAGAATTTCCGTCAGTGCATTGCGCCAGGCGGCGGCCTGCTCTGCATACTCAACATCCGCATCAACGCGATCCAGCAGACGCTCGCCGCCCAGCTCCGCCAGTCGGCTGTCAAAATCTTTACCCGCCTGACTGAAGAATTCATAAGAGGTGTCGCCCAGGCCAAACACTGCGAAGGCGGCACCCTCCATTTTCGGTGCCTTTTTTGACATCAGGAATTTATGCAGCGCCACCGCCTCTTCTGGCGGTTCGCCTTCGCCCTGGGTGGAGGTTACAACCACCAGCATTTTTTCCTGGCCAATCTGTTTGAACTTGTAATCACCGGCATTCACCAGGTTTACGTTCAGCTTTGCGGCCAGCAGGTCATCACGCAACTGCTCAGCCAGACGACGTGCGTTGCCGGTCTGGGAAGCGGAAAGCAGCGTAATGGCGGGCGCTTCGGCCGGAGCCGGAGCAGATGCAGTGCTGGCGACGGCGCTACCCGGGGTCTGTTCCACCCTGCCCCAGAAATAGCCTGACAGCCACGCCAGTTGAGTCGGGGAATAATCTGTCGTCGCCGCCTGTAAGCGAGCGAGTTGTTCCGGGGAGAGCGGAAGCATTGAACCAGGTGCCTGAGTCGTCATCGCGTTAAAAATTCCAGTATCAGAAGTCCGGACCGTAAAATGGCGGAAGAGTGCGTAGGTTACCGGTCCGTATATTAACGATTAAATACACCTTCGACATATCAAATAACCAAAATGACTAAATGGTTTTCCAGGTAGGAATAATCGTTAAAAGTGGTAAGCAAAGCGGTGATATATCAGTTAATTAGCTGGACGCAACTGTATAAACGCGCAGGAAAAGTATCGGTTTGTGCGGTTCGGGTGCGAAAAAAGCGGTAATCAGGTAGAATTCAGCGGTTTTTTAATGTCTGAGAACCATTATGTCTACCACCTTGTTTAAAGAGTTCCAGTTCGAAGCCGCGCATCATCTACCGAATGTGCCGGCCGGACACAAATGTGGCCGTCTGCACGGTCATTCGTTCCTGGTTCGTCTGGAGATTACCGGCGAAGTGGATGCGCATACCGGCTGGGTTATGGATTTTGCTGAGCTGAAGGCGGCGTTTAAGCCGGTCTACAATCGGCTGGACCACTACTATCTGAATGATATTCCCGGCCTGGAAAATCCCACCAGCGAAGTGCTGGCGAAATGGATCTGGGATCAGATGAAGCCGCAACTGCCGCTGCTTAGCGCGGTGATGATCAAAGAAACCTGCACCGCAGGCTGCGTTTACCGCGGCTAACCCTGTCGGATCGAACCCTTCGATCCGACGCGGATTTTCTCTCCGTTCTGCCTCTGACGCTCAACGCTTTCCTGTGGTTAAAGGCTCATTGCGTGCCGCTTTATCAGGATCAGGCGATATTGAGATATTTATGGGTCTGCATCGACAGACGCCAGTTACGGGCAATGCAGGTCTCAATACAGAGCCGGGTTGCATCATCTTTGCGGCTGATCGGCTGCAGGGCGATGATACGCGCTTTGGTGTCATCAATGCCTGCCAGCAGCCGATCCAGCGCTTCCACATCACGCTCGCGCGCTACCGGATGCTTGATTTCATCGGCCCGGCTCAGCGCCTGGGGCAGCACATCGTAGCCGCCGCGCATGTTGACCTTCGGTGAGACGGTCACCCAGGTCCGTTCAGAACAGTGAATCTCGTGGGTTCCGCTGGTCTCAATCTGGCACTGGAAACCGTGCTGCTCCAGCGCAGTGGTTAACGGACGCAGATCGTAAATCGCCGGTTCACCACCGGTGATGACCACATGACGCGCCGTCCAGCCCTGCTGCGCAATGGCACTCACCAGGGTCGCCGCGTCGGCATCACCCCAGGCGTCGCTTTCCACCGTCTTGATCAAAATATCGCCCAGCGACGTTTCCCGATCTGTCCGCTTTTCCCAGGTGTGTTTGGTATCGCACCAGCTACAGCCCACCGGGCATCCCTGCAAACGAATGAAAATGGCAGGCACGCCGGTGTAATAACCTTCGCCCTGCAGTGTCTGGAACATTTCGTTAATCGGGTATTGCATTACGGACTCGCTTGAAAAAAACAGGGCGCTGATTATGGCAGATTTGCCGCGCAGCTCAACCACGCGTTGTGCCTTTTCTCCGCGCCGGACAAAACACAAATGAGGGGCTTCAGATGGCTGACAGGCGCAAAACGTGGATGGCCAGGACCGAAGAGCAAAGCGTCCCGCGCTCAGGACAAAAACGCCGGAAGCGTTTTTGAACAACGCAAAACGTTGTCCCGGTAACGGGCGTACCTCAGGGATGAGGTGCGTAATCGCGCGGACCCGGCCGGCAGAGATGCCGCTTTGGCGATCGGGCCTTGCCATCTGCGTCTGCACACCGCCACCAACAAAAAGCCCCGCACAAGGCGGGGCTTCAGAGGCCGATGATGTCACTTAGCGCGACATCAACGCACAGTCATTACTGACCTTTAACTTCTTTCAGACCGTTGAATGGCGCTTTAGAACCCAGCGCTTCT
This sequence comes from Pantoea sp. EKM10T, assembly GCF_011800685.1. Classification (NCBI taxonomy): domain Bacteria; kingdom Pseudomonadati; phylum Pseudomonadota; class Gammaproteobacteria; order Enterobacterales; family Erwiniaceae; genus Pantoea; species Pantoea sp. EKM10T. The sequence goes on along the minus strand of NZ_JAALEU010000013.1, from coordinate 32,891 downwards.
TCGATACGGATCAGCTGGTTGTACTTAGCAACACGGTCAGAACGGCTCATTGAACCGGTTTTGATCTGGCCCGCTGCAGTACCTACCGCCAGGTCAGCGATGGTCGCATCTTCGGTTTCGCCTGAACGGTGAGAGATCACGGCAGTGTAGCCCGCGTCTTTCGCCATTTTGATCGCAGCCAGAGTTTCGGTCAGAGAACCGATCTGGTTGAATTTGATCAGAATGGAGTTAGCGATACCTTTATCGATACCTTCTTTCAGAATTTTGGTGTTGGTAACGAACAGGTCATCACCCACCAGCTGGATTTTGTCGCCCAGTACTTTGGTCTGGTAAGCGAAGCCGTCCCAGTCAGATTCGTCCAGGCCATCTTCGATAGAAACGATCGGATACTGTTTAGTCAGATCTTCCAGGAAGTGGGTGAACTCTTCAGAGGTAAACGATTTACCGCCTTCACCGGCCAGAACGTATTTGCCATCTTTGTAGAACTCAGATGCCGCACAGTCCATCGCCAGGGTGATGTCTTTGCCCAGCTCGTAGCCTGCTGCTTTTACCGCTTCAGCGATAACAGCCAGCGCTTCGGCGTTGGAACCCAGGTTAGGCGCGTAGCCGCCTTCGTCACCCACTGCAGTGCTCATGCCTTTGCTTTTCAGCACTTTTGCCAGGCTGTGGAACACTTCAGAACCCATACGGATGGCTTCTTTCAGGTTCGGAGCGCCAACCGGCTGGATCATGAATTCCTGGATGTCGACGTTGTTGTCGGCATGTTCGCCGCCGTTGATGATGTTCATCATTGGCAGTGGCATAGAGTATTTGCCTGGGGTGCCGTTCAGTTCAGCGATGTGCTCATACAGCGGCTGACCTTTAGAGGCTGCAGCGGCTTTAGCAGCTGCCAGTGAAACAGCCAGAATGGCGTTAGCACCGAAGTTAGATTTGTTCTCAGTACCGTCCAGGTCGATCATGATCTTATCGATGTTCGCCTGATCTTTCGCGTCTTTGCCTTTTACCGCTTCAGCAATCGGACCGTTTACTGCAGCAACGGCTTTGGTTACGCCTTTGCCCAGATAACGTGATTTGTCACCGTCACGCAGTTCCAGCGCTTCGCGTGAACCGGTAGAGGCACCTGATGGTGCAGCTGCCAGGCCTACGAAACCGCCTTCCAGATGCACTTCAGCTTCAACAGTCGGGTTACCACGTGAGTCGATAATTTCGCGACCGATGACTTTTACGATTTTGGACATTACGATTTTCCTCAGTACAAGTTAGTCAATCCTAAGACAAGCAACGCGCGAAAAGTTCGCGCGCTGCCTGTGAAACTTACTTCGCTAAACGCTTCTGATGCTCATGTGCGGCTTTAACAAAGCCGGCAAACAACGGATGGCCGTCGCGTGGGGTCGAGGTAAACTCAGGATGGAACTGGCAGGCCACAAACCACGGATGGTTCGGGATCTCGATAATCTCAACCAGTTGATCATCACCAGAGCGACCTGCTACGCGCAGACCGGCTGCTTCAATCTGCTTTAACAGCATATTGTTCACTTCATAGCGGTGGCGATGGCGCTCAACGATAGTGTCAGAGCCGTAGAGCTGGCGAACCTGGCTGCCCGGCGTTAACTGACACTGCTGGCTGCCCAGACGCATGGTGCCGCCCAGATCGCTCTGCTCGCTGCGGACTTCGACGTTGCCATCTTCGTCACGCCATTCGGTGATTAATGCCACCACCGGATATTTACAGTCTGGCACAAATTCCGTGGAGTTGGCGCCTGGCATCCCGGCGACATTGCGGGCGAACTCCATCAGCGCAACCTGCATGCCCAGGCAGATGCCCAGGTACGGCACGTTGTTTTCACGTGCATACTGCGCGGTCATCAGCTTGCCTTCCACGCCACGGTAACCGAAGCCACCCGGGATCAGAATCGCATCCAGATCTTTCAGTAATTCGACACCGCGTGATTCAACATCCTGCGAATCGATCAGTTTGATGTTCACGGTGACGCGATTTTTCAGGCCGCCATGTTTCAGCGCTTCGATGACCGACTTGTAGGCATCCGGCAATTCCACATACTTGCCCACCATACCGATGGTGACTTCACCACCCGGATTGGCTTCTTCGTAGATCACCTGCTCCCATTCGGCCAGGTTGGCTTCCGGTGCATTCAGGTTGAAGCGCTTGCAGATATAGTCATCCAGGCCCTGCGATTTCAGCATGCCAGGAATCTTGTAGATGGAATCAACGTCTTTCAGCGAGATAACCGCTTTTTCAGGGACGTTACAGAACAGGGCGATTTTAGCGCGTTCGTTGGCCGGTACGGCACGGTCAGAACGGCAAATCAGCACGTCTGGCTGAATACCAATCGACAGCAGCTCTTTCACCGAGTGCTGGGTCGGTTTGGTTTTCACTTCACCGGCAGCCGCCATATACGGCACCAGCGTCAGGTGCATATACATGGTGTGTTCGCGGCCCACATCAACGGCCATCTGGCGAATCGCTTCCAGGAACGGCAGTGATTCGATATCCCCGACCGTGCCGCCGATTTCGACCAGTACCACATCATGACCTTCACCGCCTTCAATAATGCGTTCTTTGATGGCGTTGGTGATGTGCGGAATAACCTGAATGGTTGCGCCCAGATAGTCGCCACGGCGCTCTTTGCGCAGGACTTCTGAGTAGATACGGCCAGTGGTGAAGTTGTTACGACGCGACATTTTGGTACGGATGAAGCGCTCGTAGTGACCCAAATCCAGATCGGTTTCAGCGCCGTCATCAGTGACGAAAACTTCACCGTGCTGCGTCGGGCTCATGGTGCCTGGATCCACGTTGATATACGGGTCCAGCTTCATGATGGTCACGTTCAGACCACGGGCTTCGAGAATGGCTGCGAGGGAGGCTGCGGCAATGCCTTTACCCAGAGAGGAAACGACCCCGCCGGTCACAAAAATATAATTCGTTGTCATGCTGAACCTGAGAGTTTAGGTTTAAAGACGGTGGAATAACCAGGACGGGAAAACAGTATACTGGAAACCGCTATCAGCCACAATTGATGAATCACCGCCATCCTCCAACGCATTGCTGCGGCTAACATAGCCGATAGCCGCCAATGAAATGTTGACGTGCGTCACAAAGTTGCCGTCAGGCTGAATCGAGTAAGCGAAAGCGGTGACTTTATGCACAGCGCTGGAATAATCAGCGCTTCTCGCCCCGTTTCACCTGCTGCCAGGCGGCTTCCATCTGCTCCAGCGTGGCACCCGGCATACTTAACCCCTGTGCAGCGATGATCGCTTCGACTTCGCGGAAGCGGCGCTCAAACTTGTCGTTGGCCTTTTGCAGCGCAGTTTCCGCTTTGCTGCCCAGATGGCGCGACAGGTTAACCGTGGCGAACAGCAGATCGCCAATCTCCTCTTCCAGCTTCTCACCATCCACCACGCTCTGCTGCGCCTCGTGCATCACTTCATCAATCTCTTCATGCACTTTAGCCACCACCGGCCCCAGCGTGGTCCAGTCGAATCCGACATTGTGACAACGCTTCTGAATCTTGTGGGCGCGCATCAGTGCGGGCAGTGCCTTAGGGATATCATCCAGCGCCGAATGCTGGGCTTTGTCAGCCCGCTCAGCGGTTTTTATCGCTTCCCAGTTTTTCAGCACTTCGCTGCTGGTTTCTGCTGTGGCATCGCCAAAAATGTGTGGATGACGGCGCTCCAGCTTGTCGCTGATTGCGTGGCAGACATCCTCAAAATTAAAGCGATCCTGTTCGCTGGCCATCTGCGCATAGAACACCACCTGAAACAGCAGATCGCCCAGCTCACCGCGCAGATCGTCAAAATCTTCGCGCTGGATAGCGTCCAGCACTTCGTAGGTCTCTTCCAGCGTATAGGGCGCGATGGTGGCGAAGGTCTGTTCACGATCCCACGGACAGCCATGTTGTGGATCGCGCAGGGTTTTCATTATGCCAAGCAGGCGCTCAATAGCGTTCATTCAGGAGGATCCTTGATTAGTGAGATGACAGGCAACGGGCGAAGAGGCAAAGCGTACAACACGGCAGGACGCTATTCACCGCGTCCGGCCGTGTCTGGTGGTGCAGAAAACGCCTGCGCAACCTCCAGCTGCCGGTTGCCTCAGTGCCTGCCTGAATATCAGTGCAGGCGACGGGCGTCAATGATATCAGAGACCTGGTTCAGACGCGCCAGGACACGTCCCAGTACCTGATGGTTGTAGATCTCAATATCCATGTCGATGGTCGCCAGCTGTTTTTTGGTGTCGCTGCGGCTTGAGACGCCCAGGACATTCACTTTCTCGTTGGCGAGAATGGTGGTGATGTCACGCAGTAAGCCGCTGCGATCGTTGGCGGTCACGCGCACCACCAGCGAATAGCCGCTGGAGTAGCTTTCGCCCCACACCGCATCGACGATACGTTCCGGCGCATGCGAAATGAGTTCAGCCAACTGGTCGCAGTCGGCGCGATGAATAGAGATGCCGCGCCCCTGGGTGATGAAGCCGACAATATCATCCCCCGGAATCGGCTGGCAGCAGCGGGCAATGTGGTGCATCAGGTTGCCCACGCCTTCCACGACGACGCGTCCGCTCTCTTTGCGTGAAGAGGGAGTGTACGACTTCTGGGTGAGCTGACGCAGCGCTTCGCGATCTTCCTCTTCGGCGCTCGGCTTGTTCAGCTTCGCCTGCAGGAAGTTAACCATCTGGTTAAGACGGATATCGCCGCCGCCAATCGCCGCGAGCAGCTCTTCAAGCGAGGTCACGTTATAGCGCGGCAGCAGCAATTTTTCGGCTTCGCGCAGGCTGATATCCAGCTGATTCAGTTCGTTATCCAGAATCTGCCGTCCGGCGATAATATTCTTGTCGCGATCCTGCTTGCGGAACCAGTTGTGGATCTTCGAGCGCCCACGGTTGGTGGTGATGTAGCCCAGATTCGGATTGAGCCAGTCGCGGCTCGGGTTCGGCTGCTTCTGGGTGATCACTTCAACCTGATCGCCCATCTGCAGCTGGTAGGTGAACGGCACGATACGGCCACCGATTTTCGCGCCGATGCAGCGGTGACCGATGTCGCTGTGAATATGATAGGCAAAGTCGAGCGGCGTCGATCCAGCGGGCAGATCCACCACGTCGCCTTTCGGGGTAAAGACGTAGACCCGGTCATCGAACACCTGGCTGCGGACCTCTTCCAGCAGTTCGCCGGAGTCCGCCATCTCTTCCTGCCAGCTGATAAGCTTACGCAGCCAGGCGATCCGCTCTTCATGACCGGCCGCGCCACGCGCGCTGCTGGAAGTTGGCCCCTCTTTATATTTCCAGTGCGCCGCCACGCCCAGCTCGGCATCTTCATGCATCTGGCGGGTACGGATCTGGATCTCCACCGTTTTGCCCTGCGGCCCTAACACCACCGTATGAATCGACTGGTAGCCGTTGGGTTTGGGGTTAGCGACGTAGTCATCAAACTCGCTGGGCAGATGGCGATAGAGCGTATGCACCGTACCCAGCGCACCGTAGCAATCCTGCAGGCGATCGGCGACGATGCGCACCGCCCGCACGTCAAACAGCTCATCAAAGGCCAGCGATTTTTTCTGCATCTTGCGCCAGATGCTGTAGATATGTTTCGGACGGCCATAGACTTCGGCGCGCACGCCCTCTTTGACCATCTCTTTGCGCAGATTGCTGACGAAGTTTTCGATGTACTGCTCACGGTCAATACGCCGCTCATGCAGTAATTTGGCGATGCGCTTATATTCGTCGGGATGCAGGTAGCGGAAGCAGTAATCTTCCAGCTCCCATTTGAGCTGACCAATACCGAGACGATTGGCCAGTGGCGCATAGATATTGGTGCTCTCTTTGGCGGCCAGTACCCGCTCATCTTCCGGCGCATCTTTCATTTCGCGCAGGTTCATGATGCGTTCAGCCAGCTTCAGCACTACGCAGCGGAAATCTTCTACCATCGCCAGCAGCATGCGGCGAACGTTATCCACCTGTTCAGAGGCCATGGAGTCGTTGTGGATCGCTTTCAGCTGGCGGATGGCGTCCATATCGCGCACGCCGTGTACCAGCGAAACAATGCCTTTGCCGACGGCGGTTTCCAGCTCCTCTTCACTCACCACTTCATCGTTAGCCAGCGGGAAAATCAGCGCCGCACACAGGCTTTCGATATCCATGCTGAGCATTGAGAGGATTTCAACCATCTCAATACCGCGCCACAGCAGCAGCGACTGATCAGGATGGCCCTGCGTCTGCGCTTCACAGTAGCGCCAGGTCTCGGCCACACGTTGACATGATTGCGGGTTGGCAATACCGAGACTGGCGATCCACTGGTCGAGGGCGAAATCCCCCTCAGTATTTAAATGCGCACTTCTGACCGCAACCATAACCTCTCCTGCACAACGACATACATCGCTTATGTTTTTCTGAACAGCACCATGGATTCGAGATGACGGGTATGTGGGAACATATCCAGCATCGCGACCCTTTCCAATTGGTAGCCTGCCGACAGCAATGTCTGGCTGTCGCGGGCGAGTGTGGTGGGATTACACGAAACATAGACCACGCGATCTGGTGCAAGTTTAACCACATGCGCCATTACGCCCGCAGCCCCGGCGCGTGCCGGATCGAGTAATACCTTGTTAAATCCCTGTGCCGCCCACGGCTGGCGCGACACATCTTCTTCCAGATTATGCTGAAAGAAACTGACATTTTTAAGATTATTCAAATCAGCATTATACGCTGCCTGCCGCACTAATGCTGCAATCCCCTCCACACCAACTACATTTTGTACGAAGATTCCTATAGGAAGTGTGAAGTTTCCCATGCCGCAAAACAGATCCAGCACCCGGTCTTCTGGCTGCAGATCGAGCCAGGCAATTGCCTTCGCGACCATCTGCTGATTAACATCATCGTTAACCTGAATAAAATCCTGTGGGCTGAAGGTTAGCTTAAGCTGGTGAGATTGATAAAACGGCGTCGACTCACTTAACGCACTCAACTCTTCCCCGCCCGCATCCAGGAACAGCATCAGCTGATGCTTATGCGAAAACTGTTCCAGTTTTTCACGGTCATCCGCATGCAGCGCATCAAGATGGCGCAGAATCATCAGCGGCCCGTTGTCTGCCAGCACCAGCTCTACATGCCCGAGACGCCTGACAGCGCGTAAGTCACTGAGACACTGGTGCAATGGAACCAGTAAAGCCTCAAGTTCGGGCACTAAAATGGGGCATTGCTGAATATCGACCAGATCGTTGCTGGCTTCCTGACGGAAGCCCATCTGCAACCGCTGCGCCTTATTTTGCCATTGCAGCCCCAGACGGGCGCGACGACGATAGCCCCAGGGCTGACCGGCGATCACCTCATCCACCGCCACCTCTTGTGCGGCGGCCTGACGCAGCATCCGGCTCAGCGCCTGGGCTTTGCTCTGCTGTTGCAGCGCCACATCGGCATGCTGCTGCTGGCAGCCGCCGCAGCGTTCATAATGTGGGCAGCGCGGCGTGACGCGCGCCGGACTGCGGCTAATCAGTCGTGTCACTTTCGCCCGGGCAAATTGACGTTTATCCTCTGTCAGCATGACCTCCGCCTGTTCCCCAGGCAGGGCACCGGCGACAAAAAGGGTTTTGCCCTTGTGACGCGCCACCCCTTGTCCGAACGGATCGAGCGCCTCAATGGTGACGGTGATCCGTTGTTGCGTCGTCACGCGCTGTTTTGCAACGTAAAATTGCGCCATAGTGTTATTAATTCTCTTTATCGAAAACGACCTGCATTGTTTTGTCAACAGCATGCACAGGGACGTTAATGCCGGAGTAGCCAGGCGACTATTATGACCAAATACAGCCTGCGGGCGCGAATGATGATTTTAATTCTGGCACCCACGCTGATGGTTGGCCTGCTGCTCAGCTCATTTTTTGTGGTGCACCGCTACAATGAACTGCAGCGCCAGGTGATCGATGCCGGAGCCAATATCATTGAACCGCTGGCGATTTCCAGTGAATACAGCATGACCTGGCACAATCGTGACGCCATGCGTGAACTGGTCAGCCTGCTGCACCGTCGCCATTCGGGCATCGTCCGGGCGATCTCGGTATTTGATAACCACAACCAGCTCTATGTCACCTCCAATCACAAGCAGAACCTCAGCCTGCTGCAACAGGATGATATCCGCGCCCTGCCCGACGATGTCTCCATGGAGCGTCACGGCAACGTATTGATTCTGCGCACACCGATCACCACAGAGCGTTACGATGTGGATGAATTGCCGGACGAAGATGCCAAGCCGTCGGGCAATCCGCTGGGCTACGTGGCGATAGAGCTGGATCTGCAGTCGGTGCGCCTGCAGCAGTACAAAGAGGTGTTTGTCGCCACGCTGATGCTGCTCTTCTGCCTCTGCCTGGCCATGCTGTTTGCCTATCGTCTGATGCGTGATGTCACCGGTCCGATCCGCAATATGGTCACCACCGTTGACCGCATCCGTCGCGGCCAGCTCGACAGCCGCGTTGAGGGATACATGCTGGGTGAACTCAGCATTCTGAAAAACGGGATTAATGCGATGGCGATGTCGCTGACCGCCTATCACGAAGAGATGCAGCACAATATCGATCAGGCGACCTACGATCTGCGAGAGACGCTGGAACAGCTGGAGATTCAGAACGTTGAGCTGGATCTGGCGAAGAAACGCGCCCAGGAAGCGGCGCGCATCAAATCTGAGTTTCTGGCCAATATGTCGCATGAGCTGCGGACGCCGCTTAATGGCGTGCTGGGCTTTACCCGGCAGATGCTGAAAACCCAGCTGCGCACCACCCAGCGCGACTATATGCAGACCATTGAACGTTCAGCCAATAACCTGCTCAGTATTATCAATGACGTGCTCGACTTCTCGAAGCTGGAAGCGGGCAAACTGATGCTGGAGGCGATCCCCTTCCCGCTGCGTGCCACACTGGATGAAACGCTGGTGCTGCTGGCCCCGTCAGCGCATGACAAAGGGCTGGAGCTGACGGTGGTGTGTGACAGCAGCGTGCCGGACAACGTGATTGGCGATGCGCTGCGCCTGCAACAGATTCTGATTAACCTGATCGGCAACGCCATCAAGTTTACCGAAAAAGGGTATATCGGCCTGCGCGTCGGACAGCGGGTGATTACACAGTCGCGCGTTGAGCTGGAGATTCAGGTTGAAGATAGCGGCATCGGCATCTCTGAGCAGCAACAGACACAGCTGTTCCAGGCGTTCCGTCAGGCTGACGCCAGCATTTCGCGCCGTCATGGCGGCACCGGGCTGGGGCTGGTGATCACCCAGAAACTGGTGCGGGAGATGGGCGGCGAAATCACCTTCAGCAGCCAGCCGGACAAGGGCTCCACCTTTGTGATTCGCGTGCAGCTGGATCTCAATCCCAATGCGCCCGGCATGCCACGCGTGCTGGATGCGCTGTCACATGCGCGCATTGCCTATGTTGAAGCGGATGCTAACGTTGCCAGCGCAGCACTGGAGATGTTAAGCGCCACACCATTGCAGATCGATTACAGCGAAACGCTGGAGGGTTTAAAAGCGTCTCACTATCCGCTGCTGCTGATGGCGATGCCGGTCGACATCAGTCAGCCCGAGCTGCTCAATGAACGCATGATTAATGCGCTGCTGGATCGGGCCGACAACGTGCTGATGGCGCTCCCCAGCCCGATGATGTTGCTGGCGGATGAACTGAAGGTACGCGGCATTGACGGTTGCATCGCTAAACCGATCTCCCTGACGCGACTCCTGCCGATGTTACTGGATCTGCATACCCGTCAGATCAGTGAACTGCCGCTTTCACCCCGGCTGCCGCTGACGGTGATGGCGGTGGATGATAACCCCGCCAACCTCAAGCTGATTGGCGCGCTGCTGGAGGAGCAGGTGCAGAACATCCTGCTGTGCAGCAGCGCCGAACACGCCATCCGTGAGGCACGTCAGCAGTCGCTGGATGTGATTCTGATGGATATTCAGATGCCGGACATCGATGGCATTCGCGCCAGCGAAATTATCCGCAGCATGCCGCATCATGCCAGTACACCGATTGTGGCGGTCACCGCCCATGCGATTGATGGCGAGCGTGAACAATTGATCAAGGCGGGCATGAATGACTATCTTGCCAAACCGATTGATGAGAGCAAGTTAAGACAGTTGCTGGCGCGCTATACGCCACCACCGGTGGTCACCGTGCCGGAACTGCTGCCAATATTACCCACGCTGGACTGGCAACTGGCGCTGCGACAGGCGGCGAACAAAGCGGATCTGGCGCGCGATCTGCTGCGGATGCTGCTGGAATTTTTACCGGAAGTGCATGCGAAGATGGCGCAGTTTATGTCGACCAATGAGGTCAACGCCCTGCGTGAGATTATTCACAAGCTGCACGGCAGTGCCAGCTACAGCGGCGTGCCGCGCATGAAGCAACTCTGCCATCAGCTGGAAAGAGAGCTGCTGGAGGCCAGCGATATCGCTGCGCTGGAGCCGGAGCTGCTGGAGCTGCAGGATGAGATGGAGAACGTCGCCCGAGAAGCCCGCCAGCTGTTAGGGATTGGATAAGGCTGGCGGTGAGTTAAACCCGGCCGATGTGGAGTGGCCGGGTAATGCTGGTAGTTAGTTAAACCCGGCCAGCTTTAACGTGGCTGCCACATTACGCGCCGTCATCTCAACATTCTTTCCGGCGCTGGCGAGTGCCTCATCCAGGGTACAGATGCTGTAGAGCACGCTGAATACCGCATCGATCCCGTGCTGATGCACCACGCCGACATCGGCCGTCAGGCTTCCGGCGATGCCAATCACCGGCTTATTAAAGCGCTTTGCCACGCTGGCGACGCCGATCGGCACCTTGCCATTAATACTCTGGCTGTCGATACGCCCTTCACCGGTAATCACCAGGTCAGCATCTTTTACCTCTTCCGCCAGCCCCAATGCCTCAGTAACAATCTCAATGCCGCGTCGCAGCTCCGCCTGACAGAAGGCGTGCAGCGCCGCCCCCATACCGCCCGCTGCGCCGCCGCCCGGAATATGCAGCACATCAATATCGAGATCGCGGTGAATAATCGCGGCGTAATGGGCCAGCGCCTGATCGAGCTGCTGCACCAGCGCCGGTGTCGCCCCTTTCTGCGGGCCGAAAATGGCCGATGCACCTTCTTTGCCCGTCAGCGGATTCGTGACGTCACAGGCCACTTCAATGCGGCACTGATGAATGCGGGTGTCCAGCGCGTCAATATCGATGCTGGCAAGATCGGCGAGTGCACCGCCACCGTGACCGATCTCGCAGCCCTGGTCGTCCAGCAGCCGGGCGCCCAGCGCCTGCATCATGCCGGCTCCGCCATCATTGGTGGCGCTGCCGCCGATACCAATGATGATGTGGCCGACCCCCTTATCCAGCGCATGTCTGATCAACTCGCCGGTGCCAAATGAGGTCGTTATCAGCGGGTCACGCTGCGATGCAGGCACCCGCTCCAGTCCACTGGCCGCTGCCATTTCGATATAGGCGGTGGACTCATCGCCGGACAGGCCATAGAAGGCGTCGACCTCTGTTCCCAGCGGCCCCGTCACCTTCAGCCTGACGATTTTTCCCTTCGTCGCCGCCACCATCGCTTCTACCGTTCCTTCACCGCCGTCGGCGACCGGTATTTTCACGTAATGCGCATCGGGAAAGATGTCACGGAAACCCGCTTCAATCGCCGATGCCACATCCAGGGCGGATAAACTCTCTTTATATGAATCCGGTGCGATTACGATTTTCATAGGCAATCCGAGCGCAGTTGAGTAATTGAAACGGCTCTGAACCAGTCCGGTTTCCGCAGAGACCGACACCGGGTTTTAGCGGGCGATTTCAACCTTCGCTAACTTCTCATAATAGCAGGCCAGCGCGCTGTGGTCGGCGCTACCCTGTCCGTCGTTACGCAGCGCCTGCATCATCTCCATCACCGCCGCCGTTAGCGGCAGATGCGCGCCGATGCTGTGCGAGGTATCCAGCGCGTTCGCCAGATCTTTGATATGCAGGTCAATGCGGAAGCCGGGTTTGAAGTTGCGATCCATCACCATGGGCGCTTTGGCATCCAGTACCGTGCTGCCGGCCAGGCCGCCACGAATCGCCTGATAAACCAGATCCGGATTCACACCCGCTTTGGTCGCCAGTGATAACGCCTCGGACATCGCCGCAATATTCAGCGCCACAATTACCTGATTGGCCAGCTTAGTCACGTTACCCGCACCGATGTCGCCGGTATGCACCACCGATCCCGCCATCGATTTCATGATGTCGTAACAGGTATCGAATACCGCTTTATCACCGCCGACCATCACAGAGAGCGTGCCTTCGATCGCTTTGGGTTCACCGCCACTGACCGGCGCATCCAGCATTTTGATCCCTTTTTCTGCCAGCGCATCGTGGACTTCACGGCTCGCCAGCGGCGCAATTGAGCTCATGTCGATGACCACCAGGCCTGGCTTCGCCCCTTCGATAATGCCATTTTTACCCAGACAGACTTCGATGACCTGCGGCGAGTTGGGCACCATGGTAATCACCACATCGCACTGCTCAGCCACCTCTTTTGGCGATTTCGCCACGGTCGCGCCCAGTTCAGTCAGTTCCGCTTCGTTGTCAGCGTTATGATCGCGCACCACCAGCGAATAACCGGCTTTCACCAGATTTTTACTCATTGGTTTGCCCATAATACCCAGGCCGATAAATCCAATTTTCATTGCGTTTCCCCTTGATTGATTAGCGCTTAAATTTGTCGCATAACGCCTGAGAGGCGTTGCGGAACATACCGACATCGCTGCCGACGGCGACAAAAGTGGCGCCCCACTCCAGATAACGACGCGCGTCCGCTTCCACCGGTGCCAGAATGCCGCTCGGCTTACCGGCAGCTTTGGCGCGTTCAAAAATGTGTTTAATCACTTTCAGCACTTCAGGATGGGCGGGCTGACCGAGATAGCCCAGCGCAGCAGAGAGATCGCCCGGCCCGACAAAAATACCGTCGACACCGTCCACCGCCGCGATGGCGTCAATGTTGTCGACCGCCTGCTGGGTTTCGATCTGCACCAGCACCGTGATGTTGTCATTGATGGTGCTGTTGTAATCCGGCAGGGTGCCGTACATGTTGCTGCGGTGCGAAACCGAGACACCGCGAATGCCGGCTGGCGGATAGCGGGTTGAGGCGACGGCACGCACTGCTTCCTCTTCGGTCTCGACAAATGGCACCAGGAAGTTGTTAAACCCGATATCCAGCAGACGCTTAATAATCACCGGCTCGTTGCAGGGCGGACGTACCACGGGCGCACTGTGGCTGCCTTTAAGCGCCATCAGCTGCGGCACAAACGTGGTGATATCGTTGGGCGCGTGTTCGCCATCCAGGACCAGCCAGTCAAAACCGGCCAGCCCTAAAATCTCGGTTGAGATCGGGCTGGCAAGCGCACACCAGCTGCCGATCAGGGTTTCACCCGCTAACAAACGACGACGAAATCCATTTGGCCAGGCTGCATTACTCATGGTTAAACTCCTGTGACGATGGCTCCCCGTGGGGAGCCGAAAAGGTTAACGTACCAGGCAGGGACGTTTGTTGTCGTAGGTCCATCCCGGCACTAAAAATTGCATCGCTTCGGCATCGTCACGCGCGCCCAGCCCCTGCTTCTGATAGAGCGCGTTGGCCTGCATCACCTGATCCATATCCAGCTCGACGCCGAGACCGGGCTTCTGCGGTACCTGCACCATGCCGCCTTTGATCTGGAATGGCTCTTTGGTCAGGCGCTGATTGCCCTCCTGCCAGATCCAGTGGGTATCAATGGCGGTGATCGCGCCCGGCGCGGCAGCGGCGACGTGGGTGAACATCGCCAGCGAAATGTCGAAGTGGTTATTGGAGTGCGAGCCCCATGTCAGGCCGAAGTCGTGACACATCTGTGCTACCCGCACCGAACCCTGCATGGTCCAGAAGTGCGGATCCGCCAGCGGAATGTCCACCGACTGCAGCGACAGGGTATGGCCCATCTGACGCCAGTCGGTGGCGATCATATTGGTGGCGGTTGGCATGCCGGTGGCGCGGCGGAACTCCGCCATCACTTCACGGCCGGAGTACCCCTGCTCCGCGCCACAGGGATCTTCTGCGTAGGCGAGCACATCTTTGAGCTGTTTGCCGAGCATGATCGCCTCGTTGAGCGACCAGGCCCCGTTGGGATCAAGGGTGATACGGGCTTCAGGAAAACGCTTAGCCAGCGCTGTGACCGCTTCGGCCTCTTCGCCGCCGCGCAGTACGCCACCTTTGAGTTTGAAATCGTTGAAGCCATATTTCTCATACGCCGCTTCCGCCAGCCGCACCACCGTCTCCGGGGTTAGCGCCTCTTCGTGGCGCAGGCGATACCAGTCGCAGGGATCGCTCTCCTGGCTCTGGTAAGAGAGGGACGTTTTGCGGCGGTCGCCGATGTAGAAGAGATAACCGAGCATCTCAACGCGGTCGCGCTGCTGTCCGTCGCCCAGCAGCGAGGCCACATTAACCTCCAGATGCTGACCCAGCAGGTCGAGCAGCGCCGCTTCAATGCCGGTCACCACATGAATAGTGGTGCGCAGATCGAAGGTCTGGGTGCCGCGCCCGCTGGCATCGCGGTCGGCGAAGGTGCTGCGCACCAGGCTGAGAATGTTTTTGTATTCGCCCACGGTTTTGCCAATCACCAGCGACGCTGCATCTTCCAGCGTCTGGCGGATTTTTTCGCCGCCCGGGATTTCGCCGACGCCGGTGTGTCCGGCGTTATCTTTGATAATCACAATGTTGCGGGTAAAGAATGGCGAGTGAGCGCCGCTGAGGTTCAGCAGCATGCTGTCGTAGCCTGCGACCGGAATAACCTGCATGGCGGTGACTTTCGGTGTTGAACTCATCTCCTGCTCCTTATGCTGTTGCTCGGCCAAATGCCGGGCGTTTGCGATCAAATGTCCAGCCGGGGACCAGATATTGCATCGCCGTAGCGTCGTTACGCGCACCGGCGGGCAGTGACTGATAAAGCTGATTGGCTTTGTTTACCTGCTCCCAGTCGAGCTCAATGCCCAGACCCGGCGCATCCGGTACGGCAATTTTCCCGTTGCGGATTTGCAGCGGATTTTTCGTCAGGCGCTGATCGCCCTCCTGCCAGATCCAGTGGGTATCAATCGCGGTAGGATTACCTGGCGCCGCCGCACCCACATGGGTGAACATCGCCAGCGAAATATCGAAGTGGTTATTGGAGTGGCAGCCCCAGGTGAGGCCCCACTCATCGCAGAGCTGCGCGACCCGCACGGCACCGCTCAGCGTCCAGAAGTGAGGATCCGCCAGCGGAATATCGACTGCATTGAGCATCACCGCGTGATTCATCTCGCGCCAGTTGGTGGCGATCATATTGGTGGCCACCGGTAAGCCGGTTGCGCGCCGGAACTCGGCCATCACTTCACGTCCCGAATAGCCCTGCTCCGCGCCGCACGGATCTTCGGCGTAGCTCAGCACATCCTGCATCCCTTTACACAGCGCTATCGCCTCGTCCAGCAGCCAGGCGCCATTCGGGTCGACCGTAATGCGGGCGTCGGGAAAGCGCTGCTTCAGCGCCGCCGCGGTGGCAATCTCCTGCTCGCCCGGCAACACGCCGCCTTTGAGCTTAAAATCTTTGAAGCCATATTTATCCGCAGCCGCCTCAGCCAGCCGTACCACGGCATCGCTGGTCAGCGCTTCCTGATGACGCAGGTGATACCAGTCGTGGCTGGCCTGCTCACCACTCAGATAGGGCAGATCGGTCTTGCGGCGGTCACCGAGATAGAACAGATAGCCCAGCACCGTCACTTCATCACGCTGTTTACCTGGCCCCAGCAGTTCAGCAACCGGTACGCCCAGACACTGTCCCAGCAGATCGAGCAGCGCCGCTTCCAGCGCCGCTACCGCGTTGACCCGCAACTCAAAAGTCCAGGCACCGTTGCCGAAGGTGGTGAAGTCAGCCGACTGATTGCCTTTGTGCACCTGCTGCACCAGACGGTTCATTCGCGCAATCTGCTGGCCTTTCACCTGCGGAATCGCCTCTACCAGCGTCTGATAGATGGTGTCGCCGCCGGGGGCTTCACCGACGCCGGTGTGACCGGCGCTGTCGGTGAGAACCACAATATTGCGGGTAAAACAGGCGTTGTGCGCACCACCAATATTGAGCAGCATGCTGTCATAACCGGCGACCGGGATAACCTGCATCTCAGTAATCACCGGCGAACTTTGCGTATTCATAATGCATCCTTACCGGGCCAGGTTTTCAGTTCGACACGTTTGATATCGCCCGCGATCACCAGGAAGCTGAATGCGGCGACAAAGGCATGAATACCGACATAGATCAGCGCGCCTTCAAAGGAGCCGCTGGTGGCGATGATGTAACCGATGGCGATAGGCGTCACGATGCCAGAGAAGTTACCGAACATGTTGAACAGACCGCCGCTCAGGCCACTGATCTCTTTCGGTGCGGTATCTGCCATCACCGCCCAGCCCAGCGCACCGATGCCTTTACCAAAGAACGCCAGTGCCATGAAGAACACCACCACCCATTCGGTATCGGTGTAATTACACATCACCATCGAAATAGAGAGCAGCATGCCGAGCACGATCGGCGTTTTACGCGCGATATTCAGGGAGCCGGTTTTACGCATCAGCCAGTCGGAGATCACCCCACCCAGTACGCCGCCGAGGAAGCCGCACACCGCCGGAATCGAGGCAATAAAGCCCGCTTTGAGAATCGACATGCCGCGCGCCTGTACCAGATAGACCGGGAACCAGGTGATAAAAAAGTAGGTTAAGGCGTTAACGCAGTACTGACCGAGGTAGATACCCAGCATCATGCGTGACGTCAGCAGCTGTTTGATCTGGAACCACTTCTCGCTCCAGCTCACTTTGCGGCTATCCTTTTTGACATCCATGTTGATCAGCGCACCGCCCTGCTCCATGTACTCCAGTTCGGCTTTATTCACGCCTGGGTGATCGGTGGGATCGTGGATCACTTTCAGCCAGATGAAACTGAGGATGATGCCCAGGCCGCCCATAAACCAGAACACGTGCGCCCAGCCCACGGAAGAGACCAGCCAGCCCATGATGGGCGCGAAGATAACGGTGGCGAAGTATTGGGCCGAGTTGAAGATCGCCACGGCCGTGCCGCGCTCCTGCGCCGGAAACCAGGCCGCGACGATGCGGCTGTTGCCAGGGAAAGAGGGCGCTTCGGCCAGTCCCACCAGGAAGCGCAGAATAAACAGCGACATGATGATGCCGAAGCCGCTGAACAGATCGACGAACCCTTGCAAAAAGGTAAAGAGCGACCAGGTAAAGATGCTCCAGAAATAGACGCGTTTTGAGCCGAAGCGGTCAAGCAGCCAGCCGCCCGGAATCTGACCAATAACATACGCCCATGAGAAGGCAGAGAAGATATAGCCGAGTCCGACCGAATCGAGGCCAATATCTTTTGACATCGCCGAACCGGCAATCGAAATCGTTGCGCGGTCACCGTAGTTGAATGAGGTGACGATAAATAACATCACCACAATCCAGTAACGGGCATTGGTGCGTTTCTGCACCGTTTCCGCGGTCTGGCTGAAACTATTCATGATGCACTCCTGAAATATAGCGTGAGCTACATTCGCTCTGACTGCATACACATCGCGTTGGGTATCAGAGAGAAGTTGGGTTAAACACGGCGATCTTTTTGTTTTGGCAAACTTTATTTATCCATCCGGCGTCTGGCAGCCGCGGCCGGTAATAACTCCAGGCAACCTCTTTCGGATGAATAATACGTCGTGACAGATAACCTGACTTTGGCTAACGGAACTCAGTATAAGAACAGCCTGTGGCGATCACATTGGCGCATCGCCCTGGAATAATCGCCTTATTGAAGTGATTGTCTTGCGGATGCACAAAAGCCTGCGGTATAGCTCACGAAAGTGGCAAATACCCGTGCAAAATCCGCCCCGGATAACGCTTTCCCACGCTGTTTGTGAGGGTCTTCACTTGCTTTTGGATAATCGACCCAAAACAGCGAGACGAATTGCCTTAATGGTGGTCATTTGCACAATGCGCGACCCGCCCCGCCTCCCTATACTGAAGCTGGCAAACAAGGGCGTGACAGGTCAGATCATTACAGCGTGCCGCACAAGTACGGTACGACAGACGGGAAGGTGAGCGATGAACCCAAAAACAGATGAACAACCGCTCTATATCAAAGTCCATGAGCACGACAATGTGGCGATTGTGGTTAACAGCCTCGGTCTGCCAGCCGGTACGCAGTTTGCGGATGGCCTGACTCTCACAGAGCATGTGCCGCAGGGCCACAAAGTGGCGCTGAGCGCGATTAATCAGGGTGCAGAGATCGTGCGTTATGGCGAAGTCATTGGCTATGCATTGCGGGATATTGCCCAGGGCAGCTGGATTGATGAATCACTGGTTGCGCTGCCGGAAGCCCCTCCGCTGGAGAGTCTGCCGTTAGCCACTCAGGTTCCGCCTGATTTGCCGCCGCTGGAGGGCTATACCTTTGAAGGTTACCGCAATGCGGATGGCAGCGTAGGCACGCGTAACCTGCTCGGCATCACCACCAGCGTCCACTGCGTGGCCGGTGTGGTGGATCATGTCGTACAGATCATTGAACGGGATTTACTGCCGCGCTATCCGAACGTGGATGGTGTGGTTGCCCTGAACCACCTTTATGGCTGTGGGGTGGCGATCAACGCACCCGCGGCGGTCGTACCAATTCGCACCATTCATAACCTGGCGCTGAATGCGAATTTCGGCGGCGAAGTGATGATCGTCAGCCTCGGCTGTGAAAAGTTACAGCCAGAGCGTCTGCTGACTGGCACCCCCGACGTGCAGGCGATTTCGCTGGACGACCATGACATCGTGCGTCTGCAGGATGAAAAGCTGGTGGGCTTTGGCGCGATGGTCAATGAGATTCTGCAGGTGGCGGAGCGTCATCTCCAGCGGCTGAATCAGCGCCAGCGCGAAACCTGCTCTGCAGCAGAACTGATTGTCGGCATGCAGTGTGGTGGCAGCGATGCGTTTTCGGGCGTGACGGCAAATCCTGCAGTGGGCTTTGCCTCTGATCTGCTGGTGCGTTGCGGTGCCACCGTGATGTTCTCGGAAGTCACGGAAGTGCGTGATGCGATTCACCTGCTGACGCCGCGGGTGATTAATCAGGAAGTCGGTAAGCGCTTACTGGAGGAGATGGCCTGGTATGATAATTACCTCGACCAGGGCCAGACCGATCGCAGCGCTAACCCGTCGCCGGGCAATAAGAAAGGCGGGCTGGCGAACGTGGTGGAAAAAGCGCTTGGCTCGATCGCAAAATCGGGACGCAGCGCCATTGTTGAAGTGCTCTCGCCCGGCCAGCGGCCCACGCGACGCGGATTGATCTACGCGGCCACGCCCGCCAGCGATTTTGTCTGCGGTACACAGCAGCTGGCATCCGGTATCACCCTGCAGGTGTTTACTACTGGTCGCGGTACGCCTTACGGTCTGGCCGCGATTCCGGTGATCAAGATGGCGACGCGTAATGCGCTGGCAGAGCGCTGGCACGATCTGATGGACATCAATGCCGGGACGATTGCTACCGGTGAAGAGAGTATTGAGCAGGTGGGCTGGCGACTGTTTGAATTGATTCTGGATATCGCCAGTGGCAGAAAGCAGACCTGGTCCGATCGCTGGGGCATTCGTAATCAGCTGGCGGTGTTTAACCCGGCGCCTGTCACCTGACAGTGCACTCAACGGATATCGCCGTGCGCGCACTACAGGCTTATCTCTGTTAAGGCAGAGATAAGCCTGGCCTTGCAATCAGAGCTGCGCGCCCCAGGCTTCAACCCACGGCGAGGTAACCGCCTCCGGTTCCGGGTTTTCAGTGGCATCAACCAGTAACACCTCACCAACCCGCTGAGCGCCCTGCTCCTGCAGCAGCGCGTCAAAGGTTTTACCCGCGCCACAGAAATGGTCATAGCTGCTGTCACCCAGCGCAATCACGCCATAGCGCAGCGCGGGCTGATGACCGAGCTGATCTTTAATCGCATGGAACAGACCTGAAATCGTGTCGGGAAAATCGCCATGCCCGGTAGTAGAAGTGACAATTAACGCCACGTCGCTGGCATAGTTTTGCCAGTCAGCCAGCGTCGGATCGTCAAACACCGTTACGCTGTGCCCCTGCTGCTGCAGAATGGGCTCTGCTTCTTCCGCGACCAGTAGCGCATTGCCATATACCGTACCTACAAAAATGCCAATCTTTGCCATCTGCTTTCTCCCTTATTCTGAAACGTTATCCTGTCCTGGCGCTGCGTCAAACTCAACCCGCGGCACCTCAGGAATGCGATCCTGCCAGCCAAACTGGTTCATCAGATTCTGCCAGACGCCATCCAGTCCGGCGCGAAGCAGCAACGGTTCACCGGTTACCGGATGAGTTAATGCCAGGCTGCTGGCGTGCAGCATCAGGCGGTTAGCGCCAAAATGTTCGGCAGCACCCCGGTTCTGACGCAGATCGCCGTGCGCCGAATCGCCAATAATCGGATGACGCAGGTGTGACATATGACGACGCAGCTGATGCTTGCGACCGGTTTTAGGAGCCAGTTCAACCAGGCTATAACGCGAAGTGGGATAACGGCCAATGCCGACCGGCATCTCGACCGTTGCCAGTGACTGATAATCGGTGACCGCGGGCTGTGCGGTGCGCGCTTCCGTGGCGTGTTTATCGGCAATTTTATCCAGCTCTTCCACCAGCGGATAATCGAGCGTCCCGCTGCTCTCCAGCCAGCCGCGAACCACAGCATGGTAGGTTTTCTGCATCTGGTGCTGTTCAAACTGCAGCGAAAGCAGACGTCCGACTTCACTGGAGAGCCCCATCAGCAGTACCCCTGACGTGGGCTTGTCGAGACGATGCGCCGTAAACACATGCTGTCCAATCTGATCACGAACGGTCTGCATCACAAACACCGTTTCATGGCGATCCAGCCAGCTGCGATGAACCAGCCAGCCGCTGGGCTTGTTGACGGCAACCAGCCACTCATCCTGATAGAGTATCTCCAGCATCAGTGGGCAGCATCCGTGATTAACGCATCAAGTTGACGCAGGGTCAGCAACAGCGGCGCAATACCCGGCTGGTCAGGCACCAGAGCCACCTCATAATAGGGGGCCACGGCAAAATTTTGTGGTAGCGGATGTCGGGCCGCAATCAGGGCATGCATCCGCGGGACTAACACCCACTGGAGCCACTGCAGCGGCTCCAGCGTATCCAGGCAAAAGGGTTCGCGGCTCTCGAGCGCCCCCTCGGCCGGCGGGGTACTCTGCCAGAGATGATGCTCACGCATCACTGCTTCCAGTTGTTCCAGCCGTTGCGTAATCAATTGTTCAGGCGTCATGCGCCACCTCCGCGAGCAGTCAAAAATGGGCGGCAAGCATATCACTTGTTGGCACAGGCACAAAAAAAGGGAGCACTGTATAAACAGTGCTCCCGGTTCGTTTGCAGCCATCCCGCCACGTTAATGCTCCCTGCTCTTCCATGACAACTTGTCCAGTGCGAACTCCTGTCGCGCATCGTCCTGATGTATCCTTAGCATCCTGGCCCACCACCTCTTCTGAGGGGGTTCTCATTCTCCATCCTGGAGGTGTCCCTTGCTCAATCCTGAGCGATCCTGTTTCATCCTGAAACCTTCCGTGTGCCGTAAGCTCCGTTACGTTCCTGCCTCATGGCTTATCATCATCCTGACGATATCTTTTTCCTGAGCCTCCTGCAGTGCGAAACATTTTGACAGAACTCGTTACGCGCACAAGGTACTCACAGCAGAACTTTACGAAATGTGCGGCGTAAATTCAGATAAACGCCATTAAGTTGATGATTCACAATATTTTTACATCTCAGCCTTCCGGAAGTCTCACCTGTTATATAGCGATCTCTCACAGCACGTGTAAGAGATGTCTCACAAGACCAGGGGCAAATCACTGCAACTCAGATGATAACCGGTTGTAATGACTTAAGAAATATCTCAAGCGTTTCCGCTAATTTTACACGCTGTTTACCGCCGGGCTGCTCCAGAATCACTTCGCCGCTGAGATTAGAAAGCGAGATGATCTCCTGTTCTGACTCGGTGGTGGCGATAAACAGCGTAGGCGACTGTTTAAGGCGGCGCTGCATCACCAGATGCCCGATCAGATTCTCCTGTAAACGCAGGAAATCATCCTCACTCCAGACCTGTAAGAGTGTCAGCTGATTCTCACCAAAACTGGCCTGCATATCGCCGGCAAACTGCGTGGTATATAAAGCCGTGATCTGCGGCTGGAGCTGGATGTCGATCGCCCGCTCAACCGCATCCAGCGTCTGTGGCAGAGTAAAAGGCTGCGGCTGCCAGACGACCCGCTGATCGCGATCCTCCAGGGCACAGGGCGAAGGTACACCAAAGAGATCGCTGCTGGCCGGCGCATGCCCGGCCTGCTGAAGCCAGTGCTGGCAGTATCGGGTGGTAAAGTCGCGCAACGCGGCGGCAGTTTGCTGCATCATTCATATTCTCACTTCTGATGGGTTACACTTAGCCACTTTGATTAATTTTGGTGGTAACCGCAATGACTACTCACGAACAGGATCAGGCACTCAGCAACCTGACGCTGGGCAAACCCACAGCCTATCACGATCATTATGACAACAGCTTACTGCAGGCGGTACCGCGCAGCCTGAATCGTGAACCCCTTGGCCTGTTTCCCGATAGTCTGCCCTTTACCGGCAGTGATATCTGGACCCTGTATGAACTCTCGTGGCTCAACAGCAAAGGTCTGCCACAGGTTGCCGTTGGCGAAGTGGTGCTCGATGCACAGAGCCGCAACCTTATCGAGTCAAAAAGCTTCAAGCTCTACCTTAACAGTTTCAACCAGACCCGCTTTGCCGACTGGGGCGAGGTTCGTCAGACGCTGGAGCGGGACCTGAGTGCCTGTGCTGAAGGTGAAGCGCGGGTCGCGCTGTTCCGTCTCAATGAAGTGGAAGGTCAGCCCATCGGCCATTTTGAGGGGGTTTGTATTGATGAGCAGGATATCGCCATAGAGGATTACCGCTTCAATGCTGACTATCTGGCCGATGCTGCGGGCAGCGAAATCGTTGAAGAGACGCTGGTCAGCCACCTGCTCAAGTCAAACTGTCTGATTACCAATCAGCCCGACTGGGGCTCCGTGATGATTCGTTATAAAGGCCCGCGTATCGACCGTGAAGCGCTGCTGCGCTATCTGGTCTCATTCCGCCAGCACAACGAATTTCACGAGCAGTGTGTCGAACGTATTTTTAATGATTTGATGCGTTTCTGCCATCCGGAAGCGCTGACGGTGTATGCACGCTACACCCGTCGTGGCGGGCTGGATATCAATCCATGGCGCACTAATGTGCCCTTCTCGCCCGGTTTTTCGCGGCTGGTCCGTCAGTAGTTTGCGAGACTTCTCGCAGGCTGCGTGCACTAAGCGCAGTTCCGCTTGAGCTGTGCGGGCCGACAAGGCTACTCTGGTGATGGCGGCTACCTGCGGGTGGCCGACCAGGGATTTTCGTCACTGCCGTTGCAGTGCCAACACGCACCCAGGCGGGTGTAAAGGAGTTCATTTGATTACCCATATCAGCCCTCTTGGCTCAATGGATCTGCTTTCACAGCTGGAAGTCGATATGCTCAAGCGCACAGCCAGCAGCGACCTCTACCAGCTGTTTCGCAACTGCTCTCTTGCCGTGCTTAACTCCGGCAGCCAGACTGACAGCAGCCAGGAGCTGCTCTCCCGCTTTGAAAATTTCGACATCAATGTGTTGCGCCGTGAGCGCGGCGTCAAACTGGAGCTGATCAATCCACCGGAAGAGGCGTTTGTGGATGGCCGCATCATCCGTTCACTGCAGGCTAACCTGTTTGCGGTGCTGCGTGACATCCTGTTTGTCAGCGGTCAGCTCAACATGCCGGGTCGGTTCACTGCGGCTGAAGAAAATGACTCCGCCACTATCACCAACACCGTGTTTTCCATTCTGCGTAACGCGCGGGCGCTGCATATCGGCGAGTATCCCAACACCGTGGTCTGCTGGGGCGGTCACTCGATCAACGCCGTTGAGTACCAGTATTGCCGCAATGTCGGAACTCAGCTTGGACTGCGTGAACTGAACATCTGTACCGGCTGCGGGCCGGGCGTGATGGAAGCGCCAATGAAAGGGGCCGCCGTAGGCCATGCTCAGCAGCGCTATCGTGACAGCCGCTTTATCGGCCTGACCGAACCCTCCATCATTGCGGCAGAACCGCCGAATCCGCTGGTGAATGAGTTGATCATCATGCCGGACATCGAAAAACGTCTGGAAGCTTTTGTGCGCATTGCCCATGGCATCATCATTTTCCCGGGCGGCGTAGGGACCGCAGAAGAGTTGCTCTATCTGCTGGGCATCCTGATGAATCCGCAGAACAGCGATCAGGTATTACCGCTGATCCTGACCGGGCCGGAAGAGAGCGCCGACTACTTCCGCGTGCTGGATGATTTCATCGTTAACACCCTGGGCGAACAGGCGCGTAAGCATTATCAGATCATCATCAACGATGCAGCCGAAGTGGCGCGTCTGATGAAGAAAGCGATGCCGCAGGTAAAAGAGAATCGTCGCGAAACCGGCGATGCTTACAGCTTTAACTGGTCGATTCGCATTGAACCCGATCTGCAGGTGCCGTTCCTGCCAACCCATGAAAATATGGCGAATCTCAATCTCTACACCAATCAGCCACCCGAAAAGCTGGCTGCTGACCTGCGCCGCGCCTTCTCAGGTATCGTAGCCGGTAACGTCAAAGAGATGGGCATCCGCGAAATCCGTGAGAAGGGACGCTACAAACTCCATGGCGACCCCGACATCATGCACCGCATGGATGAGCTGCTTCAGGGATTCGTTGCACAGCAACGCATGAAACTGCCAGGCACCGCCTACATTCCCTGCTACGAAATTATCAAATAAACCAGGAGGCAGCCCCCGGGCTGCCCATACTCTCATGGCTCTTCATCTTGTTATTGTTGACGCGTTGAATCTGATTCGCCGTCTGCATGCGGTACAGGGCTCACCCTGTGTCGAAGGCTGCTTGGCCGCGCTGCGCCAGATACTGGGTCACGCCCATCCGACTCATGCGGTGGCGGTATTTGATGGCGAAGCGCGTCATCAGGGCTGGCGTCATCAGCTGCTACCCGATTACAAAAGCGGTCGCCCGCCGATGCCAGACGATTTACAGGCAGAGATGCCGGCGTTACAGGAGGCCTTTCGCGCCGCAGGCGTAAGCTGCTGGATAGCGGGCGAGGATGAGGCGGACGATTTAGCGGCGACGCTGGCGGTGAAAATGGCTCAGGCCGGACATCAGGCCACCATTGTTTCAACCGACAAAGGCTACTGTCAGCTGCTGGCACCCGAGATCCGCATCCGCGACTACTTCCAGAAACGCTGGCTTGATCTGCCTTTTATCGAGGCTGAATTTGGTGTGGCGCCACAGCGGTTACCCGACTACTGGGGGTTGTGCGGCATCAGCAGCAGTAAAATTCCGGGCATCACCGGCATCGGTCCGAAAAGCGCGAAACAGCTGCTGACAGAGTTTCACACGCTTGAAGGGATCTATCAGCAACTGGATCAGGTGCCAGCCAGATGGCGGGAGAAGCTCGCTGAGGGTCGGCAGATGGCAGAGATCAGCCGTCAGGTCGCAACCCTGAAGCGGGATCTGGTGCTGCAGGGCAATCTGAATACGCTGCGTTATACCGGCTGAGTGCCCTTGCACTCAGCCCGGCGATTAACGTTCGTCGCGACGACCACCGGCAGCCGCCCAGATTCGGCGCACATGTACCGTCACTTCTTCGCGGTCATGATAAAGCTG
Organism: Pantoea sp. EKM10T; assembly: GCF_011800685.1. Taxonomy (NCBI): domain Bacteria; kingdom Pseudomonadati; phylum Pseudomonadota; class Gammaproteobacteria; order Enterobacterales; family Erwiniaceae; genus Pantoea; species Pantoea sp. EKM10T. Next base: position 7,070 of record NZ_JAALEU010000013.1, on the reverse strand, counting down.
GCGGGCGCGAATCTGCACGTTAATGCCATTATCATCAAATCGTTCCTGCATCATGGCCAGATTCTGCGTCACCTCTTCATAGCGCTTTTTCATGGGCAACTTAAGGTTGAAGATCGCTTCACGGCACCAGCCGTTGACCAGCCAGTCGGTCATCAGGTTAGCCACGCGCACCGGCTTCTCCACCATGTCACACACCAGCCAGCTGATGTTGGTGCGTGGCGGACGGAATTTAAAGCCATCCGCTTTCTCGTGCATCACCTGGCCCGTATCCATCAGGCTCGGTGCCATCGGTCCGTTGTCCACCGCATATACCATCATGCTGCGCTGCACCAGCTGATAGGTCCAGCCGCCCGGACAGGCACCGAGATCCACGGCGTACATGCCGCTGGCTAAACGCTCATCCCACTCATCCGCAGGGATAAAGACGTGAAACGCCTCCTCCAGCTTAAGGGTGGAACGGCTTGGCGCATCGGAGGGGAACTTAAGGCGTGGAATACCCATGTAAAACGGCGAGCTGTTTTCCCGGATGGAGTAGCCGACGTAACAGGTGCCCGGTGCGATGAAAAACACATGCACGACCGGGCGTTTCGGGCTCTCATAATTCAACAGGATTTTGCTTTCACGCAGTGCCGAGCGCAGCGGCACGGTAAACTTGCGGCAGAACTTAGTCAGCTCTTTGGCTTCGTTGGTGTCTGGCACTTCAACACGTAGTTCTCCGCCCTTTTCCACTACGCCGGTCAGCATGCCGACAATCGGGGTAATGCGATCTTCCTGCGGCAGGTCACGCAGCATTTCGCCGACGACCAGCATCTGACGGGCAAAAATCAGCTCGTCAAACGGCAACTCACGTGCCAGCCGCTCAGCATCTTCAAACTGATAGCACTCAAACAGCACGTAGCCAGAGTCATCTTTAACCCGTGGAAAGCCGTAGATTTCACGTTCAGCCGCTTTGGCGCTGATTTCCGCCGCACACTCTTTTTCAAAACCGGGACGACAATAGAGTAAAACTTTATTCATGGCGTTCTGCCTTTCGTTTAAGACGCAGCGCGCCAATCAACATCAATACCCAACCGGCGAGGAAACAGACTCCGCCCACGGGTGTGATAAAAACCCAAAACTTCAGATGTGACAGCGCCAGACAATAGAGGCTGCCACTAAACAGCACGGTGCCGAGCGCCATCAGCGCACTGCTCCAGTAAAACCAGATATTGGCGCGGCGTAACATCGCAGCACCCAGCCCCATCACCGCTAAGGTGTGATAAGCCTGATATTCCAGCCCGGTATGAATCCAGGCCATTTCAGCCGCACCAAGCGACTGACTTAAAACGTGGGCACCAAATGCGCCAAAAGCCACCAACAGAAATCCGCTGATAGCCGAAAAAACAAACATGGCACGACTGGACATTAACCGATCCTCAGAGTCCTTTTGCATCTGAATGCAAATAAATCAATACGTTATTGTTGATAGCGAAAGCGGAATTTTTCTTGTTCGGTTGCAGCTTTTTCCAGGATCCACTGTCGGAAGGCGGCTATTTTACCCAGTTCTGCCTGACTGTCATGACAAACCAGATAAAAAGCGTTTTTACTGACTAATACATCATTAAACGGGCAGATTAATCGCCCCGCTTCTATTTCGCTCTGCGCCATGACGTTATTCGCCAGCGCCACGCCCTGACCATGAATCGCCGCCTGCAATACCATGGCGCTGTGGCTGAAGATTGGCCCCTGCTGCACATTGATATGCTGCAGGCCCAGTTGCCGGATATAAGATTGCCAGTCCCGGCGGGAGGCATCATGCAGCAGAGTAAAACGCGACAGATCCATCGGTGTTTTCAGCGGATTATCCCCGGTCATCAGCGACGGTGAACAGACCGGCAGCAGATATTCGGCATAAAGTTTTTCAACCCGCAGGCCGGGCCAGTTACCCCGGCCGTAAAAAATCGCCACGTCGACATCGTCGGCCAGTTTCTCTTCGTCGCGGTCAACCGCCTGGATACGCACGTCGATTCCCGGATAAGCCATATTAAAGCTGGAGAGGCGGGGAACCAGCCACTGAATGGCAAAGCTCGGCAGTAAACTAACGGTCAGCGCACCCTTGGCACTGCGTGCCTGCAGTTTGCGGGTCGCTTCGTTGATTGCCGAGAAAATCTCTTTGATATCGAGATAGTAGCTTTGTCCTTCTTCGGTCAGTAATAGCGAACGATTCCTCCGGCGAAATAGCTTTAACCCCAGAAAATCTTCCAGAGATTTAATCTGATGGCTTACAGCAGCCTGGGTGACAAACAGCTCTTCTGCGGCTTTGGTAAAGCTTAAATGGCGTGCAGCTGCATCAAAAACACGCAGTGCGTTGAGAGGAGGAAGGCGTTTCGACATGGTTTTCCGTATCCGGATCGGCAAAAAATACGCTGGCTTATACAAAGCGTTTACGTATTAGAATTTTTAATCCGAGGCATTATAATTTGTCCGTTGAGGAACCTCCAGCAAATACCTATAGTTGCCGCACTTCCTGAGCCGGAACGAAAAGTTTTTAGATTTGTGAGTGAGTTCGCAGATTTTCTGAAAGCTTTTGGCTTGTGGTCGTGATGTTGTGTTTGCAATTTTTGATCCGACGATTGCGGATCGAACTCTTAATTCCTGTAGATTTACCCTGTCTGTCCATAGTGATTTTTAAATAGCACCGCAAATTGCGGTGCTTTTTTTTGCTGCTTAGTTGCCAGACTCTACCATCTCTTTGACATCAGAGCGGTTGATTTGCTGCTCGTTGCCATTCGCATCTTTATAGCTGATCATGCCGGTATCGTTATCGACTTTAGGCTTGCCGGCAGCCACAATGGTGCGACCATCATTGGTATGCATCACGTAATTGCTTGAACAGGCACTCAGGGTAAAAGCCAGGGTACACACGGCCAGTACTGCGGTTAATTTTTTCATCTGCTATCTCCTTGTAGATTGATTGCATCAAACCACCCGCGTTACGCTAACCAGAGGCAGCCGATAAGTGAGATCGACTAGTAAACGTCCGATCGTTATGCGGGTTTGGTTCAAACCTTGCAATATTCAGCATAACGCGCTTTTCCAGCTTTGCCAGACGCAGACCATTCTTTCAGTGTGGTCCTAATTTTTCTTATCATGGACCAGGCATGACCGCATTTAATCCCACCGCATTTCGCCAGCAGTTTCCCGCACTCGCCGATGCAGGCGTTTATCTCGACAGCGCAGCGACCACGCTGAAGCCGCAGGCCGTCATTGACAGCACGCAGCAGTTTTACAGCCTCAGCGCGGGTACAGTCCATCGCAGCCAGTTTGCCGCCGCCCAGGCCTTAACCCATCGCTATGAGCAGGCGCGCAACCAGGTTGCCCGCTGGCTTAACGCCGCTGACGATCGTGAGATTGTCTGGACGCGCGGTACCACCGAAGCGATAAACCTGGTGGCGAACAGCTGGCTGCGCCCGCGCTTACAGCCTGGTGATGAGATTGTGGTCAGCGAGGCAGAACACCACGCCAACCTGGTGCCCTGGCTGATGACCGCGCAGGCGTGCGGTGCCCGCGTCGTAAAATGGCCGTTAGGCGCGGATCGCCTGCCGGATATCAGCCAGCTGCCCGCCCTGCTCAACAGCCGTACCCGCCTGCTGGCGGTCGGACAGATGTCGAACGTCACCGGCGGATGTCCCGCACTCGCTCAGGCGATCCCGCTGGCTCACGCCGTGGGCGCGAAAGTGATGGTCGATGGCGCACAGGGCGTGGTGCATTGCCCGCCTGACGTACAGGCGCTGGATATCGACTTTTACGCCTTTTCCGGACATAAGATTTACGGCCCGATGGGCATTGGCGCGTTATATGGCAAAGCGGAACTGCTGGAGGCGATGGATCCCTGGCAGGGCGGCGGTAAAATGATAACGGATGTCGATTTCAACGGATTTACGCCGCAGCCGGTGCCGTGGCGTTTTGAGGCTGGCACCCCGAATGTGGCGGGCGTGGTGGGCCTGAGTGCAGCACTGAGCTGGCTGGCGCAGTACGATCTGCCCGAAGCGGAGCGCTGGAGTCAGCAGCTTGCGACGCTGGCGGAAGAGCAGCTGGCGGAATTACCCGGTTTCCGCAGCTTCCGCTGTTCAAATGCCAGCCTGCTGGCATTTGAATTCGCTGGCCTGCATCACAGCGATCTGGTGACGCTGCTGGCTGAGCAGGGAATCGCCCTGCGCGCTGGCCAGCACTGCGCGCAGCCGTTGCTGGCGGCGCTGGGCGTCAGCGGCACGCTGCGGGCCTCTTTTGCACCCTATAATAATCTGCAGGATGTTGATGCGCTGGTGCGCGCTATGAAGAGCGCCATCTCGCTGTTATCGGAGTTTTGATTATGCATTCATCGCCGTTAGCGCCACACCCGTTTGGCGAACAGATTACCGTTGCCAGCCTGAAAGAGAGCTTTGGCCGCTTTCGTCAGTGGGAAGATCGTTATCGTCAGCTGATCCAGCTGAGCCGCCAGTTGCCTGCCTTACCCGGGGAACTGAAAACAGCAGAAATTGAACTGAGCGGTTGTGAAAATCGGGTCTGGCTGGGCAGCCAGTTACGCGAAGATGGCACGCTGCATTTCTATGGTGACAGTGAAGGACGTATTGTGCGCGGCCTGCTGGCCGTGCTGCTGACCGCCGCTGAGGGCCAGACGCCGCAACAGCTGCTGGCGATGGATCCCTTAAAACTGTTTGATGAACTGGGCCTGCGCGCCCAGCTCAGTGCCTCCCGCAGCAGCGGCCTGCAGGCGCTGGCCGCCGCAGTGGAGCACGCCGCGCGTCAGGCGCTGACGGCGTCCTGACGGGCAGCACGCGCCAGAAACTTCTTCAGCGCATGCGAGACGGCAACAAAGCCGAAGGTGGCGGTTACCATGGTGGCCGCGCCAAAGCCGGAGGTGCAATCCATTCTCTTCGGCCCCTCCGCTGTGCTGCGTGAAGCACAGACGCTGCCATCAGCCTGCGGATAGACCAGCGCTTCGGTAGAAAAGACGCAGTCGATGCCAAGTTTGCCCTTGCTGTTTTTCACCACGCCCAGGCTTTTCAGTCGTTCGCGCAGCTTCGCCGCCAGCGGATCCTGGATGGTTTTCGCCAGATCGGCGACCTGGATCTGAGTCGGATCGATCTGCCCACCCGCGCCACCGGTGGTGATCAGCGGGATCTTATTCCGGCGGCACCAGGCGATCAGCGCCGCTTTCGGTCGCACGCTGTCGATAGCGTCGATCACATAGTCGAAACCGGCTGCCATCAGTTCGGCGGTGTTCTCTGGCGTAATAAAGTCATCAATGCAGATCACTTCGCAGTCAGGATTAATCGCACGCAGCCGTTCTGCCATCACTTCCGTTTTAGCTTTGCCGACGTTGCCCTGCAGCGCATGAAGCTGCCTGTTGGTGTTGGTAATACAGACATCATCCATATCAATCAGGGTGATTTTACCAATCCCGGTGCGCACCAGCGCTTCCGCCGCCCAGGATCCGACACCGCCAATACCGATGACGCAGAAGTGTGCGTCAGCAAAACGTTGCAGCGCATCCTGGCCATAGAGACGCGCCGTGCCGCCAAAGCGCTGATGCCAGGCGTCATTTAACATTTTCATAGTTGAACCTGTTACGTCGTGCGGGCCCGAAGGCCCGCAGAGAAGAAATTAGTTAGCGCCGAGAAGCAGTGAACCATTATTACCGTTTTGCGGGCTGGAGAACAGCGGCTGTCCGGCACCCGGCGCGGCTTTAATTACCCAGACGCGTCCGTAGTGATTATAGAAGCCCGCCAGATGCGCGGCGTCCGGGCCAATACCCTGATAGATATCAAAGTGCTGGCCTTTAATCGCGCCACCCACGTCGAGTGCCACCATCAGGCGCATCTCATATTTGCCGTTGAATTTGCCATTCTCATTTAACTGCGGCACTTCAGCCAGCAGTACGGTGCCCGCCGGAATAATTGAGCGGTCAGACGCAACGGAGGCTTTCGCCACCAGTGGAACTGCACTGGCACCGCGCACCGGCGTAAATGGCTCAGCCTTAAAGAAGACGAATGATGGGTTGGTTTCCAGCAGCGCACGGACCTCCTGTGGTGAGTGCTCCTGCGCCCACTGACGAATCGCCTGCATCGACATATCTTCGCGCTTCACTTCACCGCGATCGATCAGCTCTTTGCCAATGCTGTGATAACCCCAGCCATTTTTACCGGCGTAACCAAAGAAGGTCATCGGGCGGCCATCGCCAAAGTCGACATAACCACTGCCCTGCACATCCATCATGAAGTTATCAATCAGGGAATTGCTGTAGGCGATGATGTAGCGGTCATCGAGTCCGCCACTATAGATAGAGGCGCGGCTCGGTAATTTTTCTCCGCGTTTGCGCGGAGGCATACGGTAGATGGGATACTGGAATTCACCCTGACGGGTGTAGCGCGCTTCCACTACCGGCGTGTAGTAACCGGTGAACTGCACGTTACCGTAGTTATCCGTACCCTCCATCTGCCAGGCGTTAAGCCCATACTGACGAAGCTGTCGGGTATCGGCACCCGCCATCAGCCAGCTCTCAATCGCGCTATAGGTGCCGTTCTGACGGCTATACAGGGCGGATGAGGCGGACTGAATCTGACGGACCTGCTCGCCAAAGTCTCTGCCATTAACCGGTGCGCCTTTGGCATTGGGCTGATTCACCAGCGCCAGCGGTTGTTCCAGTTTGCCATCTTTATATTGCTGACCGCGATCGGTCGGTTTGGAGCTACAGGCCGCCAGCAGCGTAATTAACGCGCCAGTGAGTGCATACTTCACCCAATGTGATTTCATTATCTTCTCTTTTTATAACTGTTCGCCCCGCGACGATAGCAAAGCCCCCGACAGAATGAAATGCATCCGCTCAGACGTCACGCATATCAGTTTAATAATTAACCAGATGGTTGAATCCTTCAGCAACTGGCTGTTAATTTGGCTTTTATCTGCAAAAAGGGGTTGCATGAATTAGCGCGGAGAGTATAGTGCGCTTCCACGGACGCGGGGTGGAGCAGCCTGGTAGCTCGTCGGGCTCATAACCCGAAGGTCGTCGGTTCAAATCCGGCCCCCGC